>JAZQGK010000001.1:0-6305 GCA_045539975.1 Candidatus Scatosoma sp.
AAATCGGAGAATAAGCAAGAGGGAATGCCGCATAAAAAGAGAGCCAACGCAACGAAGTAACGCGCTGAAACACAAGGGGAAGGAAGGGGGCGGTTTTTAGGCACGTGTTAATTTTGTGATTATTGGAAAAATTTATCTGAAAAGGGTTTACAATTAAAAAGTTTTATGATATAATACACTTGGCGGGAAATGGCGGACTGCGAGATTTTTCGCCGCAAGGAAAAAAGACAAAATAATTTTCAGTAAGGAGAATATATTATGACCAACAACAAGAAAGTTCTTCAATTCGTTGCAGATTGTCAAGCATTTGCAACCCCTGACAAAGTGGTATGGATTGACGGCAGCGACGCACAACGCGACGCTTTGAGAGAAGAAGCTTGCGCTACGGGAGAAATGATCAAATTGAATCAGGAAAAATTGCCTGGTTGCTACTACCACAGAACGGCTGAAAACGACGTTGCTCGTGTAGAAGACAGAACGTTTATTTGCTGTGAAAACGAAGAGGACGCACTTCCTCATTCCATCGTTAAGTGGAAAGCACCTAAAGAAGCTTATGCAATGGTAAACGAAATTGCAAAGGGCGCATATAAGGGCAGAACGATGTACGTTATTCCCTATTCGATGGGCGTTGTAGGTTCGCCTTTCTCGAAAATCGGTATCGAAATCACCGACTCTATCTACGTTGTTCTCAACATGATGATCATGACCAGAGTTGGTACGATGTGCCTTGACGCTCTTGGCGAAAACGGCGATTTCGTAAAAGGTTTCCACGCAAAATGCGACGTGAACCCTGATAAGAGATATATCATGCACTTCCCCGAAGACAATACCATCATCTCCGTGAACTCTGCTTACGGCGGTAACGTATTGCTCGGTAAAAAATGTTTCGCACTTCGTATTGCTACCAACCTCGGTAAGAAAGAAGGCTGGATGGCAGAACACATGCTTATCCTTGGCGTAAAGCGTCCTCAGGACAAGGAAATGAAATACGTTGCAGCAGCGTTCCCTTCCGCTTGCGGTAAGACCAACCTCGCAATGTTGATCCCTCCTAAGCAGTACCTTGACGCTGGCTATGAAGTACAGTGCGTAGGCGACGATATCGCTTGGATCAGAGTCGGCCAAGACGGCAGACTTTGGGCTTGCAACCCTGAAAACGGTTTCTTCGGCGTAGCTCCTGGTACGAACGAAAAATCCAACCCTAACGCTCTTGCATCCACGATGCAGGGTACGATTTTCACCAACGTAGCGCTTAACCCCGCAGACAACACCGTTTGGTGGGAAAAATTGACGAAGGAAGCTCCTGCAGAGCTCATCGATTGGACGGGCAAGCCTTGGACGCCTGGTTGCGGCCGCAACGCAGCGCACCCGAACTCCCGTTTCACCGCTCCTGCAGAAAACTGCCCTTGCATTTCGCCTGCATTCAACTCCAAAGAAGGTGTGCCTCTTTCCGCAATCATCTTCGGCGGCAGAAGAGCAACCACCACGCCGCTTGTATATCAGTCCAGGGATTGGAACCACGGTACGTTCGTTGGTACGATTATGTCCTCTGAAACGACGGCAGCTGCTACGGGTGCAGTAGGCGTTCTTCGTCACGACCCTATGGCTATGAAACCTTTCATGGGCTATTCTGTTGACAGATACTTCCAGCACTGGATTGACATGGGTGCGAAAGTTCCCGCTGAAAAGCAGCCTAAGATCTTCAACGTTAACTGGTTCCGTCAGGACGAAAACGGCAACTTCATGTGGCCTGGTTTCGGCGACAACATGCGCGTTCTCGACTGGATTCTCGACCGCTGCGAAGGCAACGTAGAAGCAAGAGAAACCGCTATCGGTTACCTTCCTTATGCAAAGGATATCAACATCGAAAACTGCGACATCGACGCAGATACGCTTGATAAACTCCTTTACGTTGACAAAGCTCGTTGGGCAGCGGAAGCAGAAGAAATTACGGCTTACTACGCAGACAACTTCGGCGACAAGATGCCTAAGGAAATCATCGAAAACCTCGAAATCCTTAAGAAGAACTGCGCAGAATAATATCGCGTAAACAAAGAAATCCCGTTGGCTTTTATCCCAACGGGATTTTTCTCCAAAAAGAGAGGGGTAACATGATTTATAAAACTTTTCAAGACAAACAGCTTTCTGCGCTTGGCATGGGTTGCATGCGCTTTCCGATTAAGGACGGCGATTTTAAAAAAATAGACGAGGAAAAGACGGCGGAAATTTTCCATTACGCGATAAAACACGGCGTCAACTATTTCGATACGGCGTACATGTACCACGGCGGACAATCGGAAATCGTAATGGGCAAGCTGCTGAAAAAATATCCGCGCGAAAGTTATTATATCGCGGATAAATTCCCTGGCGTGGATCTTTCCGCCTTTGGCAGGGTGGAAGAAATTTTCGAGGAACAGCTGCAAAAGGTGGGCGTGGAGTATTTTGATTTTTATCTCTTCCATTGTCTTTGTGAAAACAACCTGGAACAGTACCTCGACGAGGATAAAAAATACCGTACATACGAATACCTTGCTCAGCAAAAGCAAAAGGGCAGAATCCGCCATCTCGGTTTTTCCGCGCACGCGAATCTGGACACAATGCGCCGTTTCTTGCAAAAGTACGGCGACGTCATGGAGTTTTGTCAACTGCAAATTAACTGGCTGGATTGGACGTACGAAAATGCCAAGGAAAAAGTGGAGCTTTTAAAGGAATACAATATCCCCGTATGGGTCATGGAACCCGTTCGCGGTGGGCGTTTGGCGCGTTTGCAGCCTGAATATGAGGCTCGGCTGAAAGCTTTGCGCCCGGAGGAAAGCGTGGTGGCATGGGCTTTCCGTTTCTTGCAGACGGCGGTGGATTGCACGATGGTGCTTTCGGGCATGTCCGAGTTTTCGCAAGTACAAGAAAACGTACAAATTCATTCCGAACATAAACCGTTGAACGCAGAAGAAATGCAGGTTTTAGGCGGTATCGTAGATGAAATGATGCAAAAATTAACGCCCTGCACGGGTTGTCGCTACTGCGTGGAATACTGTCCGCAGGGGTTGAACATTCCCTCGCTTTTGAATATGTATAACGAATACAAATTCGCGTTAGACGGCGTGCTTGCGCAACGCTCCATTCTCCGCATTCCCGAGGGCAAACGCCCGACCGATTGTTTGCAATGCAAGGTCTGCGAAGGGGTCTGTCCGCAAAAAATTCGTATTTCGGAAGAGCTTGCAAAATTCGCGGAGTTGGCAAAATGAACAAAAATTGCCTCGAACAAGCCCGACAATTTTTAGAAGAGGGCTATACCTGCGCGCTTGTGAAAGGGGAGCAGGTGTTGCTGTCCCAAGAGAGAGGGGTCACGCCTTTGCTTGCCTGGCTGGATACGCACGCGGATTGCGCGGCGGCGGTGGCGGCGGATAAAGTCGTTGGCAAAGCGGCGGCGTTCTTATACGTTTTGCTTGGCGTGGCTTTCGTGTATGCGAACGTCATCAGCGAAGCAGCGGCGCAGGTTTTTCAGCGTTTTGGGATAGGATATGGTTACGGGGAGCAGGTTTCTGCTATTCGCAACCGCAAAGGGGACGGATTTTGTCCCATGGAGCAGGCGGGTTTGGGAATAGAAGAACCGCAAACGGCGATGGAACGAATCCGTGAAACTTTACAAAAAGTAAACAAACACTAAAAAATACTTTGGCAAGGAGTCAATAATGAAGAAAGTATTAATTTTATCGGGCAGCCCCAGAAAGGGCGGCAATTCGGATATTTTATGCGATGAATTTTTGCGCGGCGCGGTGGATGCAGGCAACGAAGTGGAAAAAATTCGCGTTGCGGAGAAAAAAATAGCACCCTGCACAGGTTGCTATTTTTGCAGAAATAGCGGGGGCAGGTGCGCGTTGAATGATGATATGGGCGATATTTTGCAAAAAATTATCGATTGTGACGTGCTGGTGTTGTCCAGCCCCGTGTATTTCTATTCCGTTTGCGCGCAGTTGAAGGCAGTCATCGACAGAACGGTGGCAAGATGGACGGAAATTGCCAACAAGGATTTGTATTACATAGCTACCGCAGCAGAGGACGACGAGGATACTTTGGATATCACTTTGTCCTGTTTCCACGGCTTTGCGATGTGCGTGGACGGCTATGAGGAGAAGGGTACGCTCTATGGCAAGGGCGTTGCGGAAAAAGGCGACGTTTTGAACCGTCCGGAATTGATGACCATCGCTTATGAGATGGGCAATAGCGTTCGATAAAAGTATAAAAGCACAAAAAATAATACAAAAAAGATAACCGCCTCGAAGTCTTTTCGACCTCAAGGCGGTTATCTATATGATAAGGGGGAAAATGATGAGTGATGTTATGTAATCGGCCATCCACAACCGATTTACAAGTATATTTTAGCACGCGTTTTTGAAAAAGTAAAGAAAATTTTATAAAGATTTTTTTTCTTTGAAAAAGTATCGAAAACAAGCAAAAAATGTTAAAAATTAACAAATTAACACTTTTGTCACAAAATTGCGAGTAAAACCGTGAAGGCGGCGTGCAAAAAGCAAGCTATGGTTGCGCCGAGGAGTATATCGCTGGGGTAGTGAAACCCGACGGCGAAACGGGTGTATGCCATCAAGCCGCAAACGAGTATGGCAAAGATGGCCAAAGGCGCGGATATGGAGAAAAATACCAAGGCAATGGCGACCGCGCAAGCGAGATGGCGGCTGGGGCAAGAGGAAAACTTGCCCATTTTTTTATTGCCAAGGGGTATGATGCCTGCTCCGTCCGCATCGTAAGGACGAGGGCGGGAGATGACGAGCCGCAAAGCGCTGGTGATGGCGAGGGTGGTTGCAGGCGCTGCGAAATAGACGGCAATCGTTTCCCTTGCGTAGCTATCTTTAAAAAGGAACAAAAGGGCGATGCCTGCGTACCCGACAAAAAAGAACAGGGGCAGGTATTGATTGACGAGCAATAAAATTTTCTTGGCGGTTGGACGTTGGTTGTACCAAGCCGCATTTTTTTCGTATAATTGTTTATAGTTCATGGTACAAGTATAACACAGTGCGCTCAAAAAGGCAACAGAAAAGAAAAAAGAGAAGAAAAAAAACCTTTCGGAGGGGGATCCGAAAGGTTTTTACGTTTGCCGAGCTTATTAACAACGGAAAAAATTCCGATTTATTATAATTGTAGGAGGTTTATTCTTTCTGAGCCTCGGCAATGATTTTGTCAACTAACATAGGAGGAACGTCTTCGTAACCGAGGAATTCGGAAACGAACTTACCGCTACCGCGGGTAAGAGAACGGAGTTCCATCGTATAGGTCTTAATTTCCGCAAGGGGAACTTCGGCGGTGATGATAGAGCGATCGCCTTCGGTGTCCGTACCCATGATACGGCCGCGGCGTTTATTGATATCGCCCATAACGTCGCCGAGGTAGTCTGCAGGAATGACGATTTTCAACGTATAAATGGGTTCGAGAAGAACGGGTCTTGCATTCTTCAAGCCTTCCTTGAACGCAATCGAAGCCGCCATCTTGAAGGAAAGTTCGTTCGAGTCAACGTCATGATAACTTCCGTCGTAAAGGACTGCTTTCAAACCGGTAACGGGATAGCCAGCGAGAGGGCCGTGTTCCATACTTTCGCGCAAGCCTTTTTCAACTGCGGGGAAGTAGTTCTTAGGAACTGCGCCGCCAACGACTTCTTCTTCAAATACAAATTCTTCTTCGCAGGATTCAAAGCGAATCTTACAATGTCCGTACTGACCGTGGCCGCCCGATTGTTTCTTGTGTTTGCCTTCCGCTTCCGCCTTGCCGCGAATGGTTTCACGGTACGCAATTTTGGGTTCGGAAAGTTTCATATCCACGCCGTAACGAGCTTTCACTTTTTTTGCGAGCATTTCAAGCTGCACGTCGCCCTGGCCGCCGATAACCATTTCGCTGGTTTCTGCGTTCTTTTCGATAGAGAAGGTGTAATCTTCTTCCTTCAATTTCGCAAGCCCTGCGAAAACTTTATCTTCTTCGCCTTTCTTTTCAGCCGAAACGGACATAAAGAGGGTGGGTTTCGGGAAGTGGATGGGTCTAAATTTCACTTTTGCGTTCATGTCGCAAAGGGTGTCGCCCGTGTTGGTGTTATTCAATTTATTTACCGCGCCGATGTCGCCTGCTGCAAGCTGGTCGACGGCTTCCATCTTCTTACCGCGAAGCACGTAGATTTGACCGATTCTTTCTTCTGTTTCGGTGTTGGGGTTCCAAACGGTGGAGCCGCTCTTTAAAACGCCGCGGAAGCTCTTAAGATAGCTAAGCTTACCAGAGAAAGGATCAATAACGGTTTTGAAAACCTG
>JAZQGK010000002.1:0-5771 GCA_045539975.1 Candidatus Scatosoma sp.
AACGCTTGACGATAGTTATCCGCATTATTCGTCTTCTTCGTACCTGCGGAAACTGCCGTACCAACTACCGATTCTTCCGCCGAAATTTCTACGTTCTTGTAGTTAAAGCTTGCCGACGAAGTAAAGTTTGCCGCCATTAAGTAGACACCCTTTTCAGTAGCGGAAACGTCTACCGTAGGATAACCCGAGTTCATGCGCAAAACTTCATATTCACGCACCTTCGCAAAGAAGGAAATACGCACCCATTTGCCGAGGTTTTCGGACATTTCAGCACCCGTCATAATCTTGTGTTCACCGTTGACTTCGCCGCCTTCCGTTGTCCATACCGTATCTACCCAAGAAATGTAGGTATACGAATCAAATTCACCCGTAACGTAAACGTCCATTTCAACGTTTACCAACGTACCTACTTCATAATCGGGAGTTGCAATACCTACGAATGCTTGACGATAACCGCTGGTTGCGTCCGTCTTAAAGGTACCTACAGGAGCTTCTTCCCCATCAACTACCGCCGCGGCAATTCGAACGTTTCTAATAAAGATGCTGTAAGGAGCAATTTTGCCGTCCCCATGATCGTAAGCACCTGCAATATAGCACTTACCTTCGTCGTTCGTTTTCAATCGAATCGTAATGGTATTCCACGAATCAATCGAAGAAATCTTAGCCGCGTCAAGCCAAATGAATTGACAATTTTCCGTAGCGTTTACATCAGCCGCCATATCGTTGAAGAAACCTACCTTACTCTTTTCAAGTGTAGTAGGCGCATTACCGCAAACGTCCATCGTTACCGTAAGCGTCGTGTTGGCATTTTCTTCGCCGAAGGAAAGTTCGGTAGATTCATATGCTTGCCAAGAACCGATTCTGCTTGCGGAAGCCGTATATTTCACTTCGTATTCAGCATCAGCTACTTCTACTTGTTCCCAAACTTCTTCAAAGGTAATATCGTCGATATAGATTACGTAATCTTGTCCAAGTTGCCATGCGTATTGCAAAATCAAAATGTTGCCATAAGCGTTTTCAATGTTGTCGATTTCAACCTTCGTCCATTCGCCAAAAGGAACGTCTTCCGTTGCGACGAAACTTGCAGCTTTATAACTTCCGTCGCCCCATTGTTTTTCCCATTTTACGGAAGGAAGATCGCTTGCGGGGAAGTTGCCTTCAAAGCCTTCAATAGGTTCGATATATACCCAGTAGGATACCTTCTTGATCGTCTTATAGCTAATATCGTTTGCGTGTTCTTCTCTTGCATATCTGACAAGGTTGATTTGTTCGGACTTCGTTGCATCATAACGCAAAGAGTAACCGCTTTCGCCGTGATATTGTTCGTTGGAAACGCTGATACCGTCTTTCTTTACGGGGAAGTTTGCGATTCTGTTATCGAAGGAATAGATTTCGTTTTCGTTGATATTATACGTACCAACTTCCACCAACATATTGCTCCAATAGGAGTAACCGTTGTCAATGGCTTCAAGTTGAATGTTGTATTCGCCCGTTTTGGTAACAGCCGCATTTGCAACAATGTCATACCCTTCTTCGCCGCATTCAACGTTTTCCTTTACTTTTTCGCCGTTAACCCAAAGGTTGTAAGAATCAAACGTAGCGCCGTCCTCTACCGTCCAATTGATTAATTCCATGCCCAACAACTGCAATACAGGACCTTGTGTATGTTCATACGTTTCACTAACCGACGACGCCGGGCTTTCCAAATAAAGCACGTTATTTGCCGCATAACCTTTTGCTTTTACGGAAATCGCGTAAGAACCCGTAGAAGAAATTTCATAATAGCTTTCCGTGTTGCTTACCCAGTTCCCATCGTTTACTTGTTGCAAATATGCGCGAGTATTTTCAGCGCCTTCCCAAACGAATTTAATTGCGTGCGTTTCGGGATCTTCAACAATTACAGGCGTAGACGGCGCCTCTAATTGAACCGCCTTAAATTCATACGTTGCCGCTTCACCGCCCACAGCCGAAACGGAAACGGTATAATCGCCTGCGGTGGAAACAAGCGCAAACAAATCTTGCTTGTTATCTTCCACTGTTTTCACTTGATCGCCGATTACAATTTCATAAGCCGTTGCACTTTCTACGTCATCCCAAGATAAAACGCCTTTGTTGTTCATCTTCAAATCGACAGGCGCCGACAATTTTGCATCTCCCGACGACTGCTCGGACTGACAGCCCGACTCACACCCGGAAAACATTATACAAGTCGCCGCAATAGCGCAAGCTGCAATTAAAAGTTTCTTCATCTTTTCTCCTTTTCTATTATTTTTATAATCAATCCTTATCGGATCTATTACCCGTTATTACGGTCTTTCTTTGATATAACCCATGCTGATAAGGGTATTCCAGAATTTTTCGTTATCGTTTTGCGTCCACAAAGTTTTCTTTGCTTCAAAAGAATCAACCGCTCTCGTTCTATCGGCAGAATTTTGCGAACCGAACTGTTTTTCGATCATGCCTGCAACCGTTTCCGTACAAGTAGGCTCAACGGCAATTACAGGGTTATTGAAGAATACTTCGTTGTTCAATAAGATTTGATAGGACGTTTCCATAAACGTATTGTCCGTGTCAATATCTACGTTGAAGTTCTTTACAGGTAAGATACAACCTACCATCGACGAAGCGTGCGCTTCAATACCTACTTCCGAATACATGAAGGACAAGAAACGCTTTGCAAGCTGCTTGTTACGCGCATTGATAGGGATTACGCCCGTTGCGCCTTCAGCGCCTGCATAGAAAAAGCTTCTTGCGTCTTTTACCGTAGCAAAGTCTGCTTCGTTTACACCGTCAAAGCTCGTTTCGTCTGCGTCAATTGCTCTTACCAGAGCCGCAAGTTCCGCATCATCTTCTATCGTCGTACATTTTTCTCTAATTGCGCTGATTACGGGAACTTTCATCATCTTGAAGTCAGATTCGGGCCCGTTGGGGAACATCAATTCCATTTCGTTGAAGAGCCAAGAACCGTTATACATCATCGCCGCTTGACCTTTCAAAAAGTCTCTTTGCGCTATAATGAATTGTAAACCGGTAGAATTGGTTACGATATTATTGTTGCTATACCACAATAAATCTTCGCAAACCTGCATTGCCTTCAAACTGCCATCTAAATAGGTAGATTTCGGATCATACTTCAACGCGCCCGTTTCATCAATAATTTGACCGGACAACGATGCCGAGTACGCCGCTCTGCCTTCATATTGCGCAAACCAAGTAGAATAGATATAATTCCAATAGTTCGTACCCGCTTCACCTGAGAAGATAAAAGGTTTAACGCCCTTAATCGTTTTACACAATGCTTTTAATTCTTCCGTCGTAACGGGAATCTGATCATCTTTAATGTAGTCATTATTATATACGATACCGTACGCACCAACCTGCGAAGGAAGTTGATAATAATGACCTTGGTTGTTTAAGTATTCGCGATAAATATCAATCAATTTATCGCCAACCGACGAAGATTCACCCTTATTCGTATAAGCATATACGTCGTCGATGGGTTCGAGACATTCTTCCGCATAATCCGACAAAAGAGCGTCCGAGAAAATAATATCGTATTTTTCACCTTTCCCTACGATATCCCCAAAAACCTGTTGTCTTTCTGTAGAATCAAATACTTCTATATCAACGTCGGGATATTTTTCGTTAAATTCGACGATGACGTTATCAAGCCATTTAAGACCGAAACCGCCGTCCCACACTCTGATATTCAACGAACCCGACAAAATGTCTTGTTCCGAATTGACGAATTCGCTTTGGAAGCTGCTCCCACCGCCGCATGCCACCATCGAAAATGCGGTGCAAAGACAGCAAATACCTGCAATTCCTTTTTTGAAAATGTTCATAAATTTTCTCCCTTAATATATTATCCTTTCAATCCACCTATATTGATGTTGTTCATCATCTTGTCGCTAAAGATGGTAAATATAATCAAGATAGGTAATAAACACATGAATAAGCCGGCAAATAAAACCGGATAGTTACCGTTACGTTCTACAATCGTTTGATATCTATACAAACCTGTTGCCAGCGTCGGCTTTTCAGGCAAATACAACAATGGACTCATATAATCGTTCCATTTATTGATAAACAGCAATAACCCTAACGTCAACGCCAAGGGGCTTGCCTGCTGACGCATAATTTTGAAATATATTTGATAGAAATTTGCCCCGTCGATTTTCGCCGCTTCCATATAGCTGTTGGAAATATTAGAATAATACGAATGGAAGAGCATTAAGTTCATACCGTAAACCGAAGTTGACGTAATCAAAATCAAATAGGAATTCGCCAAATGCAAATCATAATATAAACGGTAGGTAGATACGAAAGAAGCGCCGATAGGTACACTCATGATAAACAAACATAAACCGTAAAGGAAATTTCTGCCTTTGAATTTATATTTATTTAATACGTATGCGTAGGCGGAAATAAATTCCATATTGATCCAAGCGCTACCGACCGAAAACCAAATACTGTTCCATGCCATTTGAATAAACGTCATGCCGGTACCCTTGTCTTCGATAATTTCTATCGCCTTGGGATAGTTTTCAAAAATCCATTTTACGGGAAGGCCAAAACGATTAT
Organism: Candidatus Scatosoma sp.; assembly: GCA_045539975.1. Taxonomy (GTDB): domain Bacteria; phylum Bacillota; class Clostridia; order Christensenellales; family Borkfalkiaceae; genus Scatosoma. Next base: position 4,585 of record JAZQGK010000002.1, read on the forward strand.
CGAAATAGTCGTCTATCGTTTTGAAACTAGACGCAAAACCCCAAACCACAGGATAGATAAGCATCAATGCATAAACGCTAAAAAATACAAAGACAAATGCAAATAATATTTTTTCTGCTTTTGTTCTTTTAACCAGCGTCTTTTTCGTCTTAAAAATTTGCCGCATCTACTTTCCTCCTTAGTATTCTACCGTCTCGACTTTATTAACTAAACGATTAACAATCAAAGCGATAGGTAAAACTATTGCGCCTTTAATTAAGCCTACTGCACCGGAAATACCTTGATCGTTTAAGGTCCCCGATACCGTATATTTATATAAATAGAAACTGATATCGTACGTTCCGTAAGCACCGCCCGTCAACAACAATGCCGCACCGCCGGCGTCAAGAATACCCGTAACGCTAAGCATCGCCATCGTTGCATAGAAAGGTAAAATCAACGGTACGGCTATATGCCAAAACTCGCCAAGGCTTGTCAAGCCGTCTATTCTACCCGCTTCCATAATCTCTTCAGGCAAACGAGCATAAGCCGCCAGCCAATAGAGCAACATGCCTGTAAGACCTGTGTAAATATTATAGAAAATCATTGTGGGAAACGCATATGTTGAGTCCGCCAAAAATAAAACGTCTTTGATGCCAAACACTTTTTCCCAAATATATGGAATTTGACCGCCAGGTCCAAAAATATACTTGAAAAATGAAGCAATAATTACACTGGATATAATCGAAGGGAAAAAGAACACCAGTCTAAAGAATTTATACCCTGTTATCTTTTTGTAAAGGAAAAACGCCATCAAGAAACAGGTCGGCATAAGAAAGAAGAAGCCGACAGACCAATAGATAAGCGTATTCGTTAAAGCTTGCAAAAGAATACTGTTTGGCTCGCTAAACGTTGAAATAATGTATTGGAAGTTACTGAAATCGTATTCGATTGTTCCGTCGTTAAATCTATGCTCGAAGGCAATGGGAATAGATTGAATCGTACCATACACCCAGAAAACGCAAAGCGTTATCAACGGAATAATCAAAATCGACCATATACAAAGCAACTCTTTGATTTTCTGTTTCTTTTTAATCATCAAGGCTTCGTTTTGATTTATCATATGAAATCCCCTATTGTCCATTTTTCGTTAAACCAATCCCCATTGTCTTTGTTAGGAGATTTGGTAAAGTCGGTCACTTCAATAA
>JAZQGK010000003.1:0-2878 GCA_045539975.1 Candidatus Scatosoma sp.
ATTGTCCTTTGCCAAAACAATATACGACGTAAAAGAAGTTGCCCCCTGTAAAACCGTTGCATTTTCTACGCCCACGCCATATTTTTGGAAATCCCCTAAAATGTATTCCCCTGCGTTATCAGAACCAAAACCACCGATGACTTCTGCCTGGACGCCCAACTTACTGATGACCACAAGCGCATTTCCAACAGGACCGCCCCCCGCAAGCAAAATACTCTCCGCTTTTTGTTTTTTATCTTCCGTGGGGTACGTATCACAAGAAATAAGCGTATCCAGCACGCACGCGCCAAGCCCTACGACTTTTTTCATATTCTATCGTTCGCTCCAAGAAGTTGAATTTTAGAAACGGCAAAATCCTTAACTGCTTGAATCGGCTCTTTCATGAACAAGTCGATTGCGTAAATTTTTCTATCTACGTTAAATACGCTATCCAAGAAGGAATAACACAAGTCGGTACCAAAGTTGATTTTACGAATACCAGCCTTTACCGCAAGCTGAATTTGGTCGTCGGGAACACCGCTGCCGCCGTGCAATACAAGAGGGATTTTTACCTCGTCTTTGATTTCTTTAATTCGTTCAATTTGAAGGACGGGGGCTTGCTTATATCTGCCGTGCGCCGTACCGACTGCCACCGCCAAAGCCGCCACACCCGTACCATCCACATATTTTTTCGCTTCTTCTACCGTCGTATAATCGGTAGGTACGCCGTCTGCAGCAGAACCGATATGACCGATTTCCCCTTCTACGCCGATATTCATCACAGACAAAATGTCCACCGCCTTTTTCGTGTTGGCAATATTTTCATCCATATCGAGTTTGGAAAAGTCCACCATAATACCCGTTGCCCCATTTTTCAACGCAATCGCCGCAGGTTCATACCCAGCGCCGTGGTCAAGGTGAATACATACGGGCACCGTTGCTTTTTCTGCCGCTTTCAAAATAATAGGGGCGAGATAATCTACAAAGCCCGTCGTCGCCAAACGAGAATAAAACTGAATAATCACGGGGGCGCGCTGTTCTTCAGCCGCCTGAATAACCCCCATAACCGTTTCCATATTGTATACGTTGAATGCAGGTACTGCATAACCTTTTTCATCTGCATCTTTTAAAATCGTTTGAAAATTAACTAACATTTTTTATTCTCCTATTGTTATATTTTTCACATCGTCGATTATCCCATAATCGGCATAATCAAATATTCTTGCTTGTTTATCAATATTCACGGCTATTACTGTACCTGCACCTGCTATCGCGCAGGTATGTTGTACCGCGCCTGATATTCCAAACGCTACGTACACCTTAGGACATACCGTCCTGCCCGTCAAGCCCACCTGCTTTTCATACGGCAATTTACCGCTGTCAGCGACAATACGCGAACAGCATACTTCTGCGCCGTATTTTTGGGCGAGCCGTTCTATCGCCTTCAGCTCGCTAACCGCGCCTTTCCCAACGGAAAAAATCACATCCGCGCCGTCCTTTTTCACCGTGCGAACGGTTGCAAAGGCAAGCTCGCTTTCACAAACGATATCCGCCGTGACGTTTCCGCCCAAAGCTGGGCGTGTCATAATCAATCTTTTATTTTCTACGCGGAAGGAAATGCAATCCGCGCAAAGCCCTGCACCGGTTAAAACTGCTACTTGCGAAGCCAAAACTTTCAACCTTTCACTGTCTTCCCAAAGCACTGTCTTTACGTTCTTCTCCAGAATATCTTTTGCGATTTCTTCCGCCGATTTGTTTTGTGTTTGTAGTTCTATCACACGTTTTGCAAGCCTTTGCGCTACACCCTGTACGTTGCCGACAAAGCAAATTTCGTCTAATTGTTGCGAGATGGTTTCCGCGTCTTCCACCCTTTGTCTTTGCAAGCCTTGCAAAATAAGAACATCCAAGCTTTCTAAGCCCACGAATTGACAATCTCTTCGCCCAACGCTACTCTCATAACTCTTTACCACGCGGGTAGGAGAGCCTTGCAATCCACATTTTTCTTTCGGCAAACCCAAAATTCCGTTGTTCCAAATTTCCACTTCGCCAAGCTTTGAAAAAATAGACGGGAAACGGAGAGTACGAATCTTTTCAAATGTAATCACCGTTTTTTCCTGCGGAACGAAGTTCTCTCCGTTTCGCAAAGTGATGGTATCACTGACAAAACTGATGGCTTTCGTTTTCACAGCAAAACCCAAGCGTTGTGCGATCATCGGCGGCACTTGTGCCGTGTCTCCGTCTACGCTTTGCCGTCCGCTAAAAATCAAGTCGGGTTTTAATCGTCTCAACGCTTCCGCAAGGATAAAGCTTGTCGCTTGCGTGTCGCTACCTGCATATAAGGGATCGCTAATGAATATCCCTTTAACCCCTAGGCGGGTAACGCCTTGAAAAGCATTCAACGCGGACATGGGCGCCATAGACAGTGCAATTATCTCCTTTGCGCCCGTTTCCAAAGCACACTCTAACGCAGCCCCGTCAAATGGATTCAATTCCCCTTTGAAATATTTTAATAATACGACTATTCTTTTATCTTTCATCAGAAAGTTCCGTTAAAAATTTGCTGATTTTTTTGTATTTCGCAAAGATTTTTGCGTATTTTTCAGCATTTTCGGGAATAGGCTTTGTTTCGCCTATCACTTTTTGACAGGTCTTGCTCGCTTCGTCAAAATCCGCGAAAAATCCCGCCGAAATCCCCGCACACATTGCAGAGCCAAACGAAGAGTCACTGTTCTCCGTTTGTACAAGCGTCAATCCTAAGGCATCAGCTACAATTTGTCGCCAAACCTTACTCTTTGCGCCTCCACCGATGACATATGCCGAATTACCCACCTGAACGCCTTTTTCTTTTAAGTACGTCTTGCAGTCAAGCAAACTCATCGCTACGCCTTCCATTACTGCG
>JAZQGK010000004.1:0-8548 GCA_045539975.1 Candidatus Scatosoma sp.
CCCACAGGTTCTCGTATGCCCATATGCGAAAGCGTAAAATCATCTCCGCATAAAACGGCTTGCATACCATCTTCTTCCACCCTTGGACAAAGCACGGTAAATCCACGGTTTTTCAGCGTCTCTATCGCCATATCCGTCGGCGCTTCCGAGGAAAAGGAAAGATAAATAAACACCGTTTTCTCTTGCTCTTTTTCAAGACGCTCCCTTTCAAAATCCTCGATGACGCGCAAAAGATTTTCGCATAACAACACCTCTTTCACGTCCCGATTTTCATTGTCCGCACGCCGCGATTTCATGTGCTCGCGCAAGCGTTTTTTTCGCTCCGCCACGGGAATTTCTTCCTCTTCCACAAACCGCAATTTATTCGTAATCATACACACACTCCGCGCGACGGGTTGCCGCGCATAAAACCTCGTAGGGAATCGTGCCTGTCGTTGCCGCCGTTTTCTCTGCGTCCGACATGATACAAACCCACTCCCCACGGTTTTTTGTCCCCGTTTGAATGCAGGCGTCCATACAAAGCACGTTACGGTTTTTCCCTATCAAACCATTCTCCCGATTGCGTAAAAAACCGTCCGCATACCCCACCCGTAACAGAGTGGTCTGTTCGCCCTGCGCAAGGTCCGTCACTTCGCCATAGCCCGCGCCTCCGAATCGGTACGAGCGGCTGCCGATAGCCTGCGCATAGACCGTCATTGCCTTACGAAGTCCCAAATCCTGCGCCCTAACGCCGCAATCTTTGGGCACATATCCGTAAAGTCCGATACCGACGCGCACCATATCGAACGAAAATCGTTCGCCAAGCAACGCGCCTTGAGTAGCGCTTAGATGCGCGCAAGCGGTTGGATAAAAGACTTTGCAAGCCCTTTCCGCCTGCAAAAACAATTCCCGTTGCCACTGTGCACTCTTCCTATCGTACAGATGGGAATACACCCCCGTCACCTGCACCCGCGTGCCCTGCAAAAGCCGACAAATTTTCGACACCGCGCGCACGTCCATGCCGTAACGGTTCATACCCGTATTTACTTTTAAATGTACCTTGACTTGCAATCGGTACTGTTCGCAAACGAGCAAAAACAGTTGCGCCGTTTGGATATCGGAAACCGTCCCGATAAAACCGTTGCAAGCGATTGCAAACGCTTGCTCCTTAGTGATAGGCGGCGTAAACACAAGGACGTCTTTACCGCATGCCGCACCGCGTATCGCCAAGCCCTCTTCCACGATTGCTACGGCAAAACAGTCCGCGACGCCGCTAAGCGCCGCAACAACTTCTTCCGCGCCGTGGCCGTAGGCGTTGGCTTTCACCACCGCACACAGCCGCACGCCGCTAAGTGCCGCAAAGAGCTTCGCGTTCTCTCGTATCTTTTTTAAATGGATCGCCGCACGTATTTTTTGCATACTGTATTGTATGCCGGCTCTTCCGTGGGCGGTCACTTCTTTTTTTTCGTCCAACAGACGAAAGAATTCCCTTATTTACTGAAAATAATTCTGTGACAGTTGTCGCATTCAATCGTCGCGCCGCCCGTCAGTTTGCTCCTTGCCGCAAGGGGCGGTTCCATACTGCAGAACGGACATCGATCGCCGATCAACTCTCCCACGACGGGGAAAATCCTCTCCTTACGTTTCATTTTATAGCGTTCCAAAGTCTCCGCGGAAATATCTTTCGCAATCGCCGCAAGCTCTTTTTCAATCTCTTGGCGTTCGCCTTCGCGCGAAGCTTTTACCGCCTTGTATTTTTCGGATGCTTCCGCGTACTGTTTCTGCGCGGAAATAACCTGTTTTTTCAACTTTTGGTATTCTGCGTCCAACTCCTTAATGCTCGCCGTCAAAGCATTCAAATCCGCCTTGATTTTCTTGAGCTGGTCAACAATGGATTGCGCATTCTTCTTGTAGAAAGCAATGTCTGCGCCGCTCGTCAACAGTTCGTCCAAGTTTTCAAATTCCTTCAACGTCTCTTCTGTATGCGCATACTTTTCCGCAAGCTTTACCGCTTCCGCTTTCAACGAGTTGGCTTTTACTTCCATCGAATCCAGTTTTTCAGGTGCGGTTTCCAGGAATTTCTTAAACTTTACGTATTCCTTTCTCTCGTCGCAGCCTGCCAACTCTCTTTCCAGCTTGTACAATCTGGTGTCCACTTCTTGATACTTTAAAATTGCCTGTAATTGTGACATTGTATACTCCTCCCGTCAAAGCAGATATTCGTCCGTGTGATATACGCACGGCAAATCCACCTGTTGACGGATTTTATTGTAATATTTAACAAAACCGTAATGCTCCGACGCATAATGGGTAAGCGTGATAATTGCCAACCCCGATTCCTGCGCCATGGTGATTACGTGATGCTTAAAATCGGACGAAACAATCACGTCTGCGTTACACGCTTTCGCAAAAGCTACGCCCCTTTCATCGCCGCCCGCGCCGCAAAAACTCGCCACGCGGTCGATTTTTCTATCCTCTGCCCCGTACGTGACGACACGTTCGGTGGTAAATTCCTTGGAAATGTTTTTCGCCAAAGTCCCCAACGTCGTTTCCTGCACGTCGTACACCCTGCCATAGCCGCCCTCGGACAGTGCAAACAGTTTTTCCACTTTCTCGCCTTTCGCGCCGCCTGCCGCCAAGCAGATGCCCTGCATCAAACTCTCGTCGATACCGCCAACCGCCGAATCCAAGTTCAAGTGCATGGACACGACGGAAATTCCACAACGCAGACATTTGACCAGCTTATCCCCCACCGAGCTTTCGTCGCCCGACAAAATATTGCCGATTTTTCCATAAATCGCAGGATGGTGCGTAACGATGAGATTTGCTCCCACCTTTTTTGCCTCGGCGATTGCCGCACTCGTTAAATCCAAAGAAAACAAAATCCCTTTGATTTCCTCGCCGCAATCCACCAACACACCGCTGTTATCATACCCGTTCATCTGCGCGCAAAATTCATCGCTCAACGCCTTGGGGGCAACCTTGTCTAAAATGGCATAAACTTCACTTAATTTCACCGTTTAATACTCCTTGCAAACGCTGTCTTTTCTTTTCTAATTGTGAACGGCTCTCCGCCTGCAACGCGGGGTCGTTTAAATATTTCCCGATATTTTCGATAAGCTTTTTCGTGCGCAAAACAAACGCTTCGTTCAAATTCCGCAGATTCTCCCGGCCAAACTCGTATTCCGCCTCGGTATAGCCCTGCGTGGGGTCTTGCGGCGCAAACGCATTTCTGCCGCCCACCAAAACCTCGTAATACTTTCCGTCGGCGAAGGTAAAATCCCTTTCGATATACCCACCGTTTGCGTGGATATACCGGCGGAGTTTCTCCGCGTCATGCATGGGTTGAAATACAAACCGCAACGGCATAAACCCATGCTTTTTATCCGACAGAATAGACACGATTTCGCTGCCGCCCATGCCGGCTATCAACACTTCGTCCACGTCGCTCGGCACGCCGTAAAAACCGTCGCCAAGCACGGATACCGCCTTGCCTGCGCGAATGTACGGCGCAAGCAGCTTTTCCGCTTTGGCAAGACTGCCCTTGCTGACGTCCGACAAAATCGCCCGTTCGCAAAGCCCGTTTTTTAAGACGTACTCCGAACAATAGCCATGGTCGCAACCCACGTCCGCAAATACTTTCGCAGGCGTCAACAACGAACAAAGCGTATCGATACGTTTCCCGTAGCCCATGCTTATTCGAGGAAATCCTTCAAACGCTTGCTGCGGGAAGGATGACGGAGTTTTCTAAGAGCTTTGGCTTCAATCTGACGGATACGTTCACGGGTAACGTTGAACTCTCTGCCCACTTCTTCCAACGTTCTGGGCTTGCCGTCGTCGATACCATAGCGCAAACGCAACACCTTTTCTTCACGAGGCGTCAGCGTATCCAGTACCCCAAGCAACTGTTCTTTGAGCATGGTAAAAGCAACCGAATCGCTGGGCGTGGTCGTCTTTTCATCTTCGATGAAATCGCCCAAGTGGCTATCTTCTTCCTCGCCGATAGGCGTTTCCAAAGATACGGGGTCCTGCGCAATCTTTTGGATTTCGCGGACTCTGTCTTCCGTTACGCCCATCTTTTCCGCAATTTCGGAAGGCGTGGGTTCACGGCCGAGTTCCTGCAAAAGCACACGCTGTACTCTCGTGAGCTTGTTGATAGTTTCTACCATGTGTACGGGAATACGAATGGTACGCGCTTGATCGGCGATGGCACGGGTGATCGATTGACGGATCCACCAGGTTGCGTACGTGGAGAATTTGAAACCTTTTTGGTAATCGAATTTTTCCACCGCTTTCATCAGCCCGAGATTCCCTTCCTGAATCAAATCCAAAAAGAGCATGCCGCGCCCAACGTAACGTTTTGCAATCGAGACAACCAAACGCAAGTTGGCTTCGGATAAACGCTTTTTCGCCGCTTCGTCGTTTTCCTGCATACGTTTTGCCAACTCGACTTCTTCATCCGCCGAGAGCAAAGGCACTCTACCGATGTCTTTCAAGTACATCTTTACAGGATCGTCCAAGCCGATATCGGAAAGCGCTTGTTCGAAAAGTTCTTTATCGCGCTGGTCCTCATCCACAATTTGAATGCCCGCGTCGCCAAGGGATTTGTATACGAAATCCATCTGGTTCGCGTTCATGTCGTATTTCTCCGTGATGTCGCAAAGCGAGTTGGTGGAAATACTCCCTTTCTTGCCGTAATTGTTAATGATACCCGCAATAAGTTCATTGAGTTTTTGTTCGGATATATTCACCTTTTTATCCTCCGTTTATACAGAAACAGTTTCCCTGTCTTCCTTTTTTATTTTTTTAACGAACTCTTGGTTTTGATAAGTTCGCTGATTTCTTTTGCCAGTTTTTTTCTTTCGCTTTCATCCGTTGCTTGCGCATACAACTCGCTGCGCCGCGCAATCTCTTTTTCCAGTTTCGCCGTTTTTAGCGAACGTATGCTATCCGCGAAGAAACGCTCCGCTATCTCGCCCGATAGTTTGTCCTCGTAGTTGAAATCCAAGATTTCATTCAGCTCAACGCACGATTCGTCCAACACCTCGAACAGCTCGCTCGGGCGAACTCTCTCGCCCTTTTCTTCCCGTTCGGATACGTAATCGGCAACGATAATATGCGTTTCATCCGAAAAATCAAGCGCTCGCAGATTGACGTCCTTTGCATACGGAGCGGAGAAAAGTTTCGCCGCCAACACAAAACGTTTGGCTTTTAACAGTTTGTCTGCGCCAGCCGCCGTCTCCGTGATATGCTGCTGCGAAAGCGCGGTAACCTTCGCTTGTTCGCCGCCCGTTTTGCTGACGTTGCGCAAGTCCTTTTCCAACGCATGATAGGTAACTCCCGTCTTGTCACGCAGTTTTTTCAAAAGCTCTTCTTTCACGCTTTCGCTCTCTGCCGAGGCAACGATAGGCAACGCTTCGCTTAAAAACCGTCGCTTGTCCTCCGTTTTTTGAATGTCGTATTTCCGCTCTAACGCGTGGATTTTATAATCGATTAACGGCATCGCGGCGTCTAAGCATTTTTGATACGCTTCCGCGCCCTGCCGCGCCACGTCGTCGGGGTCAAGACCCTCGGGCATGGGTACTACGCGCACCCGCAAATCGACGTCAGCAAGAATTTCCAAACCACGCAGGTCTGCTTTCTGACCTGCAAAGTCGCCGTCATAGCTGATATAGACGTCCTCGCTGTACCGTTTGACAAGCCGAGCCTGTTCCTTGGTAAGCGACGTCCCCATCGAGGCAACTACGTTTTTGAACCCGGCTTGGTAGAGGGAAATGGTATCCATATACCCCTCGACGATGATGACGTTTTTAATCGGTTCTTCCCGTTTGAGTTTTTTCAAAAGATTGACGTTGTACAGTGTTTTGCTCTTATTGAAAAGTAAGGTTTCTTTGGTGTTTTTGTACTTGGCAAAATCTTTCTTTTCTAAAATTCTGCCGCCGAACGCCACCACCTCGTCAAACGCGTTGATGATCGGAAAAATCAACCGTCCGCCCTGCGCGTCAATCAGTCTGCCGCTCTTGCTTTCTTGCAATACGCCGCTATCCAAAAGGTCCTGCTTGAAATACCCTTTTCCTGCCAAATAATCGGGCAAGCCGTAGAAATCCAACGAAGCGCCCAGTCCAAATTTTTTCACCGTTGACGGCGCAAGACCTCTTCGTGAAATGTATTCCAAATGCGCTTGCGCTCGGTCGTCACCGCTGTATAAATTGGACAGATAAAACCTCGCCGAATCTAACATAATAGCCGCCAAGCTGTCGCGCTTTTTCTTCATCTGCAAGGCGCGTTCGCTGTCGAAATTGCCCTCGGGAACGGTCATCTTCGCGCGCGCCGCTAAAATCCGCACCGCGCCGATAAAATCCGTCGATTCAATCTCTTGCACGAACCGCACGACGTCCCCGGAAACTCCGCAACCGAAACAGTGATAAAACTGATCCCCCTCGCTCACGGAAAACGAAGGCGTTTTCTCGTGATGGAACGGACAGCATGCCCAGTGATTTCCACCCTTTCGATCGAGCGCGACGTAACTGCGGATAACTTCGACGATATCGTTCTTTTGCTTTAACGCCCGAAGAAATTCGGCGTCTATGCCTTTTCCGTTACTCACTACACACCTCCGATTGAAAAGGTTGCGGGAATAAACAAGCTCTCGAATACGCTGATTGCGTATCTGTCCGTCATACCGGACAAATAATCGCAAACGACGCGCTCTTTATCAAAGCGCTCTAAAAGCCCTTTATAGGGCTGCGGCAACTTGTCCGCATGCGCCATGAAATAAGTGAACATCTGCGTCAGCATTCTGCCTGCTCTTTCCTGCATCGATTGATTGGCAAGCCCGTACACGTTACGGAACATAAACGCCCGTAATTCGTTCGTCGCCGCCATGACCTCGTCCGACATTTTCACGTACGGTTTGTCCAACGAGTTTTTCCAAATATCGCTGATTGCGGTATGGATACGTTCTTTGGTTTTCGAGCCGAGCACTTCTACCGCGTGCCGAGGCAAGTCCTCTTCCCGAATCATCCCTGCGCGAATCGCGTCCTCGATATCGTGATTGATATAGGCGATTCTATCCGCCAGAGAAACGGCTTGTCCCTCCAAGGTAGAGGGTTTGCCAGAGCTTTTGTGTTCTAATATCCCGTCGCGAACTTCCACTGTTAAATTCAGCCCCCGACCGTTCTTTTCAATCACGTCCACGACGCGGACGGATTGTTCGTTGTGCTGGAAACCGCAAGAGGCGATTTCGGAAAGGACTTTTTCCCCCACGTGCCCGAAAGGCGTATGCCCCAAATCGTGCCCGAGTGCGATTGCTTCCGCCAAGTCCTCGTTCAAACGCAGCGTCCGCGCAATCGAACGGGCAATTTGCGATACGTCTACCGTATGCGTCATGCGAGTGATATAATGGTCGCCCTCCGGCGCACAGAAAACTTGCGTTTTGTTCTTTAAACGTTTAAAGGAGTTGCTGTAAATAATTCTATCCCGGTCGCGCTGAAATTCCGTACGGAAATCGCAGGGTTTTTCTTCGCGGAGTCTGCCCTTGGTCTCCAAAGAACGGGCGGCATACGGCGACAGCAGAAATTCTTCGTTGGCGCAGATGCGTTCTCTCACGCAGGAATATTCTTTTTCCATCATAATTCTCCTCCTTTTTCGTTGATTTTTTAAGATTTTTCGGTGTTTTTACGGTATATTTATACCCATAATATATTATTTTATATAATATATTCGACAAAACTTTTTGATTTCCTCTTTTTTTACGAAACTTTTTTATTTTTTTACGCTTTTTTTACGAAAAATCCCCTCGCCTTTCGGTGAGGGGGTGTGTTTTCGTCACGTCCATTGTCTTGCGCATGCAAAGCAAGATTTAAAATTGATTTCTTCCTTGTCCATTAGACAAGTTTCATTAAACGAGCTTTCTGCCCATCAAAACGCCCATGACGGAGGACATCATCAGCCCACGCGTCCAACCGGACGAATCACCCAAACAATGCAAGCCTTTTACGTTGGTGTTGAAATCGGTATCCATCTTGATACGGTTGCTGTAAAATTTGAGTTCGGGCGAATACAAAAGAGTTTCCGTCGCCGCAAAACCGGGCACGACGTAGTCCACCGCGTCAATGAAGTTGATGATGTTCATCATGGCCCGGTAGGGCATGGCGGCGGTGATGTCGCCGGCCACGGCGTCGGGCAGCGAGGGGCGAACGTTCGACTGCGCCAGTTCCTTGGGCCAAGTGCGCTTGCCGTCGAGGATGTCGCCGAAGCGCTGGACGAGGATATGTCCGTTGCCCAGCATGTTGGTCAGCTCGCCCACCTTCTGGGCGTAGGCGATGGGCTGATTGAAGGGTACGGAGAAGTTGTGGGAGCAGAGGATGGAGAGGTTGGTGTTGTGGGACTTGGTATCCTTGTAGGAATGGCCGTTGACCACAGCCAGATCATTGTCGTAGTTCTCCTGACTGACAAAACCGCCGGGGTTCTGGCAGAAGGTGCGCACCTTGTTCTTGAAGGGCTTGGGATAGCCGATCAGTTTGGATTCATAGAGCACCTCGTTGACCTTCTCCATGATCTCGTTTCG
>JAZQGK010000005.1:0-7221 GCA_045539975.1 Candidatus Scatosoma sp.
TCCGCCGAGGCAATACCTCGGCGGAGTTTTGTTACGAAATGCTATTTTGTGAATTATACCTTTTTCCAGGTTTTGGGGCTGAACAGAATGAGTACGGGCAGGATTTCTAATCTGCCGATAATCATCGTCAACGTCAAAAGAATTTTGGAGAAAGGATTATAGGCGGCGTAGGACGCATACGGGCCAATGGCTTCCAGGGCAGGGCCGATATTGGAAATACAAGCCAAAACAGCGGAGAAATTACTCAAAAATCCGTGCTTTTCGGTGTACGTACCTGCGTCGGAAACGATGGTGGTCACCGTGCCGTTGACGGCGTCGAAAGAGAGCAGGAATGTCACGATAAACAGGATAAAGAAATACAGAGTAACGAAAGAGAAAACGTCGTTAATCGTCTGCTGTTCCAGCGTTTTGCCCTCTAATTTGGTCTTGGGTACGTAACGGGGGTTGATAAGTTTTCTCACATTGACGTAAGAGCCTTTTGCGGCAATTATCAATCGAGAAGTTTTTATGCCGCCCGCTGTCGAGCCTGCCATACCGCCGAAAAGCATCAATAGGATAAAAATGGCGATTGCCGTTGACGGCCAGAGGTTGTAGTCTGTTGAAGTAAACCCCGTCGTGGTGATGAGAGAGGCGACTTGGAACAAAGTGTGCCGAAACGCTTCTTCGGTGGTGTACGTTTGTGCAAGTGTGGACGCCTTTGTAAGTAGGCTGGTGAAAATAATTGCCACTGCTGCAAATACAAGAAAGAAATAGGTGCGAAGTTCTTCACTGCGAAGCACGTCTTTGATTTTACCGATTAACAGCAAGTAATACAACGTGAAGTTGCAACCAAATAAGAGCAAGAAAATGGAAATGACGTATTGCGAATAGGGATTAAACAGTTCCATACTGCCCGGAATAACCCCGAAACCGCCCGTACCTGCGCTGCCGAACGCCGTGAGTAAGCTGAAAAAGAATTTTTCGTTTTCATAGCCTGGAATGGGCTTATCAAACATCAAAAAAATGACTTCCAGAACGGTCAAGCCCAGATAAATGAGGTACAAAATACGCGTGGTTGCTTTCATTTTAGAGACGATTTTGCCGACCTGCGGCCCGGGGCTTTCCGCGCGGAGCAGGTGCATGGACGAACCGTCGTTGCTTTCGGGAATGAAAATAAGTACGAATACGAGGATCCCCATACCGCCTATCCAGTGGGAGAAACTACGCCAAAAGAGAGAGGAATGGGAGAGTGCGGAAATGTCGTTGACGATACTCGCACCCGTGGTGGTAAAACCGGACGTGATTTCAAAACAAGCGTCCACGTAGTTGGGGATTTCTCGGTTGATGATATACGGAATTGCCCCAAACAGAGCCATAACGATCCAAACGAGCGCCGTCAAAGCAAAGCCTTCCTTTTGGTACAGTCCGTTGCGGCTGGGTTTGGGAATCTGCAACAAAGCTCCGATGCTGACCAAAGCCACAATGGGCACGGCGAATGCAAGCATGTTTCTAAAGGATTCTTGGTAGATAAGGCTCACGAGAAGAGGGAGAGTCATCAATGCGCCCTCCAAAATCATGATTTTACCTAAAATTTTTCCTAATTTTTTATAGTTCATAACAACGTCCTACAATGTTTTGCGATGCCTTACGAGAAAACGTCCGACAAATCCTCAAAATTCTTATGCGTGGTGACGACGATGACGTTGTCCCCCAGCTTAATGCAGGAATTCCCGTCAGGAGTGATGACTTCGTTGTTGCGAATGATACACGCCACTAGGCAGTTTTCCTTAATTTTCAGTTCCCTCAGCGGAATATCGTAAAATTTCTGCGGCGTCTTTGCGGCGAACTCCAACGCCTCGACTCTGCCCCCGACAAGACGGTATAAGGTGAGCACGTTGCTGCCGCGGATATTCGCCAAAGCGCGGATATAGCTGCTGATATGGTTTGCGATGATTTCTTTGGGGGAAACGTTGTTGCGGATGCCAAGCTCTGCCAACATGCCGTAGAGATCGTCGCTCTTGATTTGCGTAATCGTCTTTTTGACGTTTTTCTTGTTGGCGAACATGGAAACGACCATGTTTTCCTCGTCGATGTCCGTCAAAGCCACGAATGCGTCCATCGCCTCAATGCCCTCTTCCAAGAGCAAGTCGTGCTGCGTGCCGTTGCCGTGTACAACGGTGGCGCGGGGGAGCCTTTCCGCCAGCTCTTCCGCAATCTTTTTATTGCTTTCAATCAGTTTGACTTTGTATTTTTTATTGCAGAGCTTGTCGGCGAGATAGTACCCGATTTTGCTGCCGCCGACAATCATAACGTTTTTAAAGGGCGAACCAAACAAACGGATTTCCGCGAGGAAGTCGCGCAAGGAGTTCGCGTCCGAGGTAAAATGGATACGGTCGCCTGCCTGAATGACGAAATGTCCGGACGGGATAAACACTTCATCGCCACGTTGTACGGCGCAGATGAGGGCTTTCATCGACAGCTTTTTGCCGAGAGAGATGAGGGTTTCTCCGATGAGCGCGCAGCCTGCGTCTGCAACAATTTCCACCAAGAGGACTCTGCCCTTGGCGAAATGTTCTAACTGCACCACGGAAGGGAGGTTGATGAGGTTGAAAATTTCATCAGCAGTGTCTTTTTCGGGGTTGACGATCATGGAGATGCCCAGCTCGTCTTTCATTTCGAGGATTTGCTTTCTGTAAGCGGGGTTTCTCACACGTGCGACGGTGTTTTTAACGCCTGCTTTTTTCGCGACAAGACAAGCAAAAATATTCAGCTCGTCGCTGTTGGTAAGCGCAATAACGAGGTCGGATTCCTGTACGTTCGCCTCGGTTTGAATATCCATGCACGCGCCGTTCCCGACGATTCCGTACACGTCGTATTTTTCGATCAAATGCTCGATTTTTTCCTTTTTTTCGTCAATGATCGTGACGGTATGGCCTTCGCTGGAAAGACTTTTTAAAACGGTCTGTCCAATAGTGCCAAGCCCAATGATGATAATACGCATATAACAATTCTCCAACACTCCGCGTTTATATAGGGTGGAGTTTTTTCAAATAATTGATACAGTTACAAAGTTGAACGGATTAGAATGCCCCTAAAATGCCGATGGAAAGATAGCAGAACAAAATGACCGAAACGGCGTCCACGATGGTGGTGATAAAGGGGTTAGCCACGACGGCGGGGTCCAGACGGCACAGCTTTGCGAGAATGGGCAATAACGCGCCGACGAGTTTTGCCACGATGACGGTGCAAAGCAAGGCGAGGGATACGACAAGGGAAACTTGCCAGGTGTAGCCTTCTAAGCCAAGTAACATGCCGTCGAGGAAAATGAGTTTCGCAAAGCAGGCGAGGGCGAGGGTCAAACCAAGAAGCAGGGAAGTGATAAATTCTTTCCAAATGACCCGACCGACGTCCTTGGTTTCAATTTCGCCGAGGGAAAGGGCGCGAATGACGGTAACCGAGGCTTGAGAGCCGGAATTACCACCCGTACCCATAATCATGGGCACGCAAGCGACGAGGCAGGTAGAAAGCTGCGCTTCGTAGCTGTTTAAAATCAAGCCCGTAAAAGTAGCGCCCAACATGAGGATGAGTAGCCAAAGCACGCGATTTTTCCAAAGGGAGAAGGGGCTGGTTTTTAAATACGGTTTGTCCGTAGGCGCCATAGCCGCCATCTTCGCGATATCTTCGGTGTTTTCTTCTTGGATGACGTCCATTGCGTCGTCGACGGTAACGATACCGACGAGGCGCATTTCTCTATCCACGATAGGCAGAGCCAAAAAACCGTAATCGGAAATGACGTTTGCTACTTCTTCTTTGTCGTCCTCGGTGTAGGCGTAAATGACGTTCTCTTCCATGATTTCGGAAATGAGAGAAGTCTTTTGCGCCAGCATCAAATCTTTTGCCGTGACAAGACCGAGTATTTTGTTCGTCGAATCGGTCACGTAGCAAGTGTAAATCGTTTCCTTGTCGATTGCCGTTCGGCGAATGCGTTCAAAGGCGTCTTCCACCGTCATATCGGGACGCAAGGAAACGTATTCGATGGTCATGATGCTGCCGGCGCTATCCTTGGGATATTTCAAAATCTCGTTGATATACGCACGGGTTTCGCTGTCGCTTTGCGCCAAGACGCGCTTGACGACGCTTGCTGGCATTTCTTCAATCAAATCGACGGTATCGTCGAGGAACAGTTCGTCTAAGACAGCTTTCAATTCTCTGTCGTTGAGCTTGTTAATCAAGCGTTGTTGGACGTCGCTGTCCATTTCGACAAAGGTCTCCGCCGCGAGGTCTTTGGGCAGAATGCGGAAGAGAATGAGTAGGTCTTTATCTTCTTCCGTCTGTTCGAAAACTTCGGCGAGGTCGTTGGCGTTCATGTCCGAAAGCAGGGGTTTTAAGACGGTGTAATTTCTGTCCTCTAAGAGGGACAAAATATCGTCCGTTTCCGCAATACGGCGGATGATTTCCTGCGGCATTTCTTCAATGATGTCTACCGTATCGTCTACGGAGACTTCGTCCATGACTTTTTCCAGTTCTTCGTCGCGCAAACCGCCCAAGATGATTTCTTGTAATTCGGGTTCGAGAAGTACCAGCGCTTCTGCCAAAAGGTCACTGTTTACCGCGTGACAAAAGGGGATTAAATCCGTTGTGTCCAGTTCTTTTAATAGGGTAACGAGTTCTTCGGCGGTGTATTTTTCAACGAGCTCTGCCGCACCCTCGTAGTCTGTGTTTTTTAATCGTTCTAAGAGTTCTTTTTCCATACTCTACCTCCTGCATTATTCATGGAAACCGTAGGTAGCGTATCCTCGAAAGTGAGGGTTTAACGTTGCGGAAGAACCCTTGAAAGAAAGGGGGAACTTGCCGCAAATATACTCTTACTTAGCGGGCCTACGCAAGTACTTGGATAACCGTCTGCCATGATATATTCCTCCTTTTTATTATTTTTTATAGTTTTTGATATTTTTGATGATTTTTTCCGCCGTGTACGGCGTTTTTTGTTGGATTAGTCTTCTTTTTTCGGCTTTCTCAGGATAAGGATATCGACCAGTGCGCCGACGATGCCCACCGCTAAGGTGATATAGCCGAAGCGTAACAACATCATAAAGCCTTCGCTTTCCGTTTCCGCTACCGTCGTTTGCGGTTTTTGCGGAGCTCCGTCAAAGAAAGTGACGTATGCAGTCGGAACGTAGCCCGTTTTTACGTCGCCGTTTTCGTCCGTGTATTCTACCTGATAATAGCTGTAATCGAGTTTTTCCACTTCGCCGATTAAGGTCAATTCTGCGCCGACGGGCAACCGCGTGACGGTGAGCAGGTCGGTAAGATAGGGGAATTTATACAGGGAGACCGCGTTGGAAAGGTAGCCCTTTTGCGGTTCGGGATAGGTTTTGCAGTAAGCGTCGGCAGCTTCGCAGAAGTCGGAAAGGACGAGGCAGGTGAAGTATTCTTCTGCGGTCTCGTCGTAAACCGCCAACACGTTATAGGGCCCCGTTTCCCCGATTTTTAACGCGACGAGCGGAGTGCTCCGTCTTTCGTAAGAGGTGTAGGGGAACAAGTTCGCGCCCGAAAGTTGTTCGATGTCAAACCGCACAAGCAAAGCGTTGGGTTTGCTTTGGACAACTTCGAATACCGCGCTCTGTTGCGCGAAAATGGCGTCGTCTGCATTGCCGACTTCGATTTTCCGTACCGTGGGCAAATCGAGCAAATCGCTTGTCGCTATATAGTTTTCCTTATATAAAACGTAAGTAACGTTATCCTCAATGCCAAACGCAAAGGATTGAATGTTGGCGCTGGGGTTGTAGACGAGCGGCGTATTCAAAGCATACGTGCTGCCGCCGATTTTTTGCAGTTTTCCTGCTTTGAGCGCATAGACGTTCCCGGCGTAATCGACGAGGATTTTTTCCACGCCCGAGGGGAAATCTTCGCAGACTTTGTCGCGCTGGGTGTCGGTGAAAAACTGTTCTTCTGTATATTTATATACGCAACCGCCGCCGGCAACGTATAAATATCCGTACGCGTCCGCTGTCAAAAGGGTGGCGGAAACGTTGGCTTTTTGCGGCGCAGAAACCGTCCAGCCGTCTGACGTCGGTTCGGCGACGTAGCGGTAATCGGACGTGGCGAAATAGTATTTTCCGTACACGCCGGCTACGCCAACGAGGTCGGCGTCAAAGCTTTGGAATGTGGCGAGGCTTGCGCCGTAGTTGTCTGCTTCCAAACTGTAAATAACTGCCATATCGGCGTTTGCCGCCAACACCGTTTCCCCGTCGGACGCAAGATAGGTCGCGGAGAATGCGAGGGGAATGGGCTCGCCGTAAATTTCTTCTTTGGTATCGTACACGCTGATACGCGCGTTGCCGTTGTCTGCAATCAATAAAGTGTTGCCCGTAAGACAGAGCTCTGCGGCTTCGTCGATGCGGTGTACGGAGTTCGAACGGCTGCAAATTTCATAAGCGGTAAAAGCTTGGTCGGAAACGGAATATTGACGAACAGAGTCGTTTTTGACCGCATACACGTAGTTGTCGTGCACGGAAAGAGCGCAATAGCCGCCCTCTTCGTCGGTGGGCAATGCCGTGGCTTTGTCGGAGTTGGATTTTTCCGCGAGGTCGGTCAAGGAATACGCAAAGAAATTTTGGGCGTTATCCAAGGTGTTTTCTTCCGTTTCGGAACAGACGAAAATGACGTCGTTGACAATGCACATGGAAGAGATTTTGGAGACGTGGGGGAAGGTGGCGATGTATTTTTTATCGTTGTATTGCCCGTCGTATAACCAAAGCTCTCTGCCCGAAGTGTAGTACAGTTTGTCGCCGTAATAGGCGACGGTAGGGCCGGGGGTGACTCCTTCCACCAGTGCCGTTGCGCCGTTGGTAAGGCCGGAAAGAGTGGTTTTGCTGATTTTTGCTTTGCCGCCTGCCTCTGCCGTGTAATACAAATCGTTGCCGTTGATGAGGAAGGTTGTGCAAGAAAGCATCAGCGTTTTCATCGCGTCCGACTGTCTGCCGTTTGCCAGTTTTTGTACGTCGAGGGTGTGCAGCAGCATGTCCTCGTCCAAAAAATACAGCGTTTCGTTGGCACTAAACTGGATTTTGGTTACTTTTCTGCCATGGCTGTATTCGAAATATTGATTTTTATCGCGGTCGTAAAGATACAAAGTGTTGCCGTCGGATATCGCCGTGTAATTGCCCGTCACCGATACGTCCGTGGGCGAGGTCAAGCGCAGGTATTCTTCATAGCTTGTGGGGGAAAGGAGCTGCGTGG
>JAZQGK010000006.1:0-2962 GCA_045539975.1 Candidatus Scatosoma sp.
TTAATTTTTCTCATAAAACAAATTTTAACGTAATAATTTCGTAAGGCTTGATGGATAACTCTACGTTATCGCTGGCAAGCGTTTGCTCGGAAATTCGATTTTCCAACAAATCGCACTTATATCCCTCTTTATACGCAAAGCCAAGCTGCAACTTCGCCTGCGTTCTTATGCGTTGCGTTTCGTATAATCTCACGATAACGCCCTTTCCGTCCTCGGACATCTTCACTGTGTCGATGACAATGTTCGGGTTTTTACACGAAATCATCGAATAGGTATCCAACTCCCCGCAGCCGTTCGATTTTACAGTAAACAAAGGATTGTTTAAATCAAAGGCAAGCTTCACCGTGTCGGCATCCGCCAAGCGTCCGCTATGCGCGTACAACGAATAGGTAAACTCGTGCATTCCCTTGTCCGCATCCTTATACGGCCAAGTAGGCGAACGAAGCAGCGTCAACCCAAGGTTGCCGTCTAAAACGTCGTGACCGTACTTACAATCGTTCAATAAGGACACGCCGTAGCCGTTTTCGGAAATATCCACGTATTTATGCGCGCAGGTTTCAAATTTTGCCTGCTCCCAAGAGGTGTTGCCGTAAATAGGACGCTCGATATTACCAAATTGAATATCAAACGTCGCCTTATCCGCAAAGACGTCCACGGGGAACTTCACTTTCAGCATCAAATGCTCTTGTTGCCAATCCACGTTGGTTTTAAAGTCGATACGAGGCACGCTATCCGATAAAAGTATCGTCTGTTCAATCGTCGAGCCCAAAAATTCTCTATAAATTTTTACACCCTTCTTACTGCCAAAGTCGACAAGCTCACACTTCTTCACGTTGTTGATGGGGTAAGCCTTTTCCGTGTAGAAATCACGTACTTCCCATGCATCGTATTCAATAGAAACGTCCTCATAGGCAACGAGCGCATTTCCTTTTTTATTCGGCTTCAATACTTCTCTGCCGTTCACTTTATCGAAAATGCGGACCATTTCGTAATTGTCGTCAAAATCAATGGCGTAGAAGGTGTTTTCCAAATGCTTTTCTTGGACAATTACGCTGTTTTCAACCTGCGCTGTATCCACCGCAAAGCCATAAGAAGGCGCTTCTTGCGTATAAAATTTGCCGTCCTTTTCCACGTCCGCAAGTGCGTTAAACGGTTGCATATTAAATACCAAATCGCCCGATTTAGCGTGCTTAGAAACCTCTTGCGTAAGCTTGGAAAGCAACTGCTCGCCCTTTGCAAACAAGTCCGCGTAAATTTTATCACTGTCTTCATATACTTCTTTAATGGAAGAACCGGGCAAAATGTCATGGAATTGCAAATTCAGTACGTCTTCCCACATTTCATCCAGCGTTTCGTAAGGATAGTCCGCGCCGTTCAAAAGGCGGTTCATCGTAGCCATCGCTTCTATATTGTGGAGCAAATACTCGATTTTTCGATTGTAACGCTTATTCTTACCGATAGTCGTATACGTACCACGGTGGAATTCGAGATACAGCTCGCCTACCCATTTAGGCAAACGCTTATCCGCGCTCTTCTTTACGTAGGCAAAGAATTCCTCTAACGTCGAATTTTCTGCATTGGGACAACCGGGAATACCCCGTTTCATACGCTGAATATTTTCCAACTGTTCCGCCGTCGGTCCACCACCGCCATCGCCATAGCCGTACGCAACCAACACCTTGTCGGAAAGCTGCTTGTCGCTAAATCTATCGTACGCCCCCGTTAAATAATCGGGTGTAGCCTCTGCGTTATACGTTGTCAAGCGTTGTTTGTTCGAATGGATACTTTGACACGTAATAAAATAAGTAAAAATATCCGAACCGTCTATACCTCTCCACGTAAATACGTCGTGAGGCATTGTATCTCTATCGTTCCAAGAAATTTTCGAGGTAACGAAGGTATCAATTCCCGAAAGGTTGAAAATTTGCGGCAAAGCAGCCGAGTATCCGAAAGCGTCGGGAAGCCATACGATATGGCTATCCACCCCAAATTCCTCTTTAAAGAATTTTTTACCGTACATAATTTGACGGACTAAGCTTTCGCCACTTGGCAAGTTTGTGTCCGTTTCCAACCATAAGCCGCCTTCAATTTCAAATCTGCCTTCTTTTGCTTTTTCTTTAATTTGCTCGTACAAATAAGGGTCTTCTTCCTTTACTGCCTTGTAAAGATAAGGTTGCGAGCAAAAGAAAGTATATTCGGGATATTTCCGCATATTTTCGATAACCGTAGCAAAGCTACGTTGCGCTTTTTCTCTCGTTTGCGCAAACGTCCAAAGCCATGCGATATCAATATGCGTTTGTCCTACGCACGCGCAAGAAATATCTTGTTTTTTGCAGTAATTTTGATAAAATTCTCTTTCAATATACTCCAAAGCAACCTTAACCGAATCGTGATATTCTTTAGAATTTACCACTCTAAAATCAACCAACTTCAACGCTTCGTTTAAATAGTACAGAATATCCGCATATTCCTTACTGCTTTTATCGGTGAACGCTAAAACGTCGAAAGGCACTTTTAAGTCGTAATACAGCCTTTCCGCCTCTGCATCAATCTCGCATATGTCTATCCAAAAAGATAATTTACGGAAGCAATCAAAGCTCGTATAGCCATAAATATGTAAATCGAACGCATCCTCATATTTTATTTCAAAATATCTATGATTGAGGTCGATACCCTGCACGACTTTCCCGTTAACGTACACCAAAAATTGCGGATTTTCAAACGCCCATCCACAATAATCGGTATTGAATTGAAACCGCAACGTTTTCCCTATAAAGGTTTTATCCAACGCTACACGCGTATAAAACCACGCGTGAAAATCAGGCGTTCCGCCCCAAAGCGCGTCCGCTTTAAACGCCGTCCACCCCTCTTCCTTTATATCGGGGACAGCGTTCCCTGTTTTATAGGTCGTCGGTTTATAAAATAACCCCTCTAAAGGATATTGTTTTACAATAATATTGCT
>JAZQGK010000007.1:0-4109 GCA_045539975.1 Candidatus Scatosoma sp.
CCTAAAATTTTATTTGATTATATATAAACAAAAAAGTCTGTTTTTAATCGAAATTAAAACAGACTTTTCATTATATTTTTAGTATTATCGCTTAAAACAATCAGGAGTTCTTATTCAACAGATCTGCGATAGATACGCCGCTTAAGCCATCTTCCTTCCATTCGGTAACTTCATCAGCAGGTTTAGCAGCCTTCGGCTTTCTAACCTTTTCTTTTACTTCACCGTCTTCAGCTTTAGGCGCGCGGGGCTTTCTTTCCAAGTTTTCGGGCTTGGGTTCAAGTGCTTTGATCGAAAGCGTCATCTTCTTTTCTGCGCAATCAAGCTTCAAAATCTTAGCGTCGATTTCTTGACCGATCGTAAGAGCTGTCGTAGGATTTTCAAGGAATTCATGCGAAATCTGCGATACGTGAACGAGACCGTCGATGCCTTTTTCCACTTCAACAAACGCACCAAAAGGTACGATACGTACAACTTTACCATGGATAACGTCGCCTTCTGCATACTTTTCAGCAGCAAGATCCCAAGGTTGAGCTTGAAGCTGTTTATAGCCGATGGAAACTTTCTTTGCTTCTTCGTCGATCTTCAATACCTTGAATTCGTATTTCTTACCAACTTCCAATACATCCGTTACAGCTTTAACCCCGGTCCAGGAAAGATCAGAAATGTGCGCAAGGCAATCGAAACCATTTACAGATACGAAAGCGCCGAATGCAGTTACTCTTTCAACTTTACCTTCTACCACGTCATCAACGTGAATAGATGCAAAGAATTCAGCTTCTTTCGCAGCTCTTGCGGCTTCTTTCGCCGCTTTTTCAGCTTCAATAATTACGCGTTGAGAAGCAATAATTTCTTTTCTTCTCTCGGTCTTGATTTCGATAAGCTTAAGACGAAGTTTTTTACCAACGTACTTATCAAGCTCTTTTACGTAACCCGAACGAATTTCACGTGCAGGAACGAATACGGTATAAGAACCGAGTTCAGCAGTCAAACCACCTTTGTTAAATCCAGTACATACGACTTCGAATTCTTTTCCGTCTTGAATTTCGGCGAGGGCAGCTTCCTCTTCCTTAATCTTCTTGATTTGCTTTTGGGAAAGCTTTACGGGGTTTACAGCAACAACCATAAGTTCAATTTCATCGCCAAGTTTTGCATTGAAATCTTCCTTATTGTAAACTTCGCAGTCTACTTCATCTTTGTCGAGAATTACTTCCTTTTTTGCAAGGGGGAGCAATACTGCAACACCCGAATCGTCCGCCGACGAAATCGTAGCCTTAATCAACTGTCCTTTTTTGAACTTAGGTTGACTGTCCATGTTCGCAACGACTTCTTCCATGCTCGTTGCTTTTGCTTCTGTTTCCATTTCCATCTTTAATAGAACCTCCTGAGTTTGCGCGTTAGGGGTGCTGGCACCCGTAACAATACCTACCTTTTTAAATCTTTTGATTGTTTTATATTTTAGATCGGCTGCACTTGGCAAACGAAATACGTTTGGACAATTCTTTGCACAGATTTCGTAGAGCTTATTTGTGTTGCTGCTGTTTAAGCCCCCGATAACCAACATCGCATCGCATTGTTTGGATATTTCATCCGCTTCATTTTGCCGTCCTATAGTAGTATAGCAAATTGTTTGAAAAACTTCAACTGTTTTTCCACGCATATTATTAAGAATTTTTATAATTTTTTCAAATTTTTCCTTAGAATA
This sequence comes from Candidatus Scatosoma sp., assembly GCA_045539975.1. Classification (GTDB taxonomy): domain Bacteria; phylum Bacillota; class Clostridia; order Christensenellales; family Borkfalkiaceae; genus Scatosoma. The sequence goes on from JAZQGK010000007.1 coordinate 1,703, forward strand.
GGTCGTTTGAGCCACTATACAGCACTCATTTTCGGGTAAAACTGAAAAATTCTCATCTTCGGATGAAAAAATATATGCTTCGCCATTACACCACCCGTTCAACCCTATTACCTCTGGATGCGTCTTTTCCCCAACAATAACAATGGTCTTCCCCTCGGCGTGCTTTTCTTTTACAATGTTCTGAGTCCGTCGAACAAATTCACACGTACAGTCTACCACGTGAATATCTTTTTGTTCACAAAAATCGTAGACGTTTTTCCCAACGCCATGGGAACGAATAATCAACGTAGCCCCACGAGGAACTTCTTCCAAATTCTCAACCATTACAATCCCACGGGCTGTAATTTGAGCAACTACGTCTGGATTATGGATAATCTCCCCATAAATGTACGTATTCTCCGCATTGATGGTCATCGCGGTATCCACCGCTTGTTTTACACCTCGACAGAATCCACCGCTTTTCGCAATAATAAATTCCATTAACTACGTTTTTTCCCTTTCTTTTTACTTTCAAGATACGCTTTATGTTCCCGTCTCATATTCAACATATGCTGACGAATCTTCTCGTCTGCTTGCACAATCTCTTCTTCGCTTAACTTTCTCCCATAATATTCCGTCAACTCAATTGGGTCGCCTATCAAAACGTGAGTCATACGGAAAAATCTAGGCTTTTTATACAACATAATAGGAATAATTGGAGCTTTTGATTTTATAGCCATGACAGCCGCCCCATGATGAAACGGAAGCATTTCCGCATCTGTTTTATTTCTTGTGCCCTCTGGGTATAAAGCAATTTTTTCCCCATTTTTCAGGCATTTGAAACAATCCAGCATCGCACGCACGTCATTGCCGTCTCGATTCGCGGCGATCCCCTTGCAACGCCTTATCGCCCATCCCAATATAGGAACTTTAAAGTTTTGACTTTTCGCGACGAAATGTATTCCCTCCCAAGTCGTACTCGCGGGATAAAACGGATCGAAGAGCGTATAATGGTTGCCGACGTATACACATGCCCCGTCTTTTACTTTTCTATTGCCAAAAAAACGATATGGTTTTAATAACCAAAAAATGGGAATTAAAAGGACGCGTAAAAAGTTCATAAACTTCATTATGTGCCGACCCTTTTTATTTGCCTTCACCGTTATATCGTGTTTTTTTACTTTTTTAGTATTTTTTTGTTTGGTGGGGGCTGTTTTATTCTCCATCTCACTCAGTCCCGTTTCCACTTGAATTTCCGACATAATACGCCTCTCTTTGATTAAATTTGGGATTGAATATGCTTTTTAATACTAGCGACAACCCCTTCAATGTCTATATCAGACGTATCAATCACAATAGCGTCTTCCGCACAGACAAGAGGCGAAAATTCCCTTTCAGAATCCTGCTTATCGCGAAGGATAATCTCTGCGTGCAGCTTGTCAAAATCCACTTTTTCACCGCGCGCCGCCAATTCATTAAAACGCCGCATTGCTCGAACTTTGCTATCGGCTGTGATAAAAAATTTATATTTAGCATTCGGTAATACAGTCGAACCTATATCTCGGCCGTCAAGCACGCACGACATACTATTGGCAATCTCTCTTTGCATTTCAACCATCTTAATTCTAACGCAAGAATGCGCAGAAACATCCGAAGCTGCCATAGAAACCGCGTTTTCACGGATTGCTAGTGAAACGTCCTTGCCATCCAACATTGTATGCTGCTTTCCGTCTCTATATTCCACCTTCAAGTCAATTTGGTTCAAGAAGCCTTCAACCCCCTTTTCATCTTTGGGGTCTATACCTAATTGCAACGCCTTTAAGCCACAAGCACGATACATCGCACCCGTGTCTAAATACAAAATATTGTAATCTTTCGCCAAAATTTTTGCAACTGTACTTTTTCCGCTTCCCGCAGGTCCATCCAATGCAATATTAAATTTCTCCGAAATGTCCTTTCTCAAAACCTTTGCCCCCTCTTGATATATATGTTGTACACTACGTTCATCAACCAACTCCGTCAATAACATTAGACGAATACAAAGCTTTAATGCCCCATTAATTTCAGGCTCTATAGCCGCAAACAAAGGCGCATAATCATATCCACATTCACGTGCAGCTTTAGCTGGATGATAAGAATGTATATCCGTCGTTAAAGAAAAAATAATGGCTTTAATCTCATCCTTGTGCAAATCATTTTTTTGAAAAATTTCATCCAAAAGCATTTGCACGGCATGTAAAATTTCTTCTTTGCAGTCCTTTTGAATTGTCGTTGCACCGCGAATTACAGTCATATCTCAATCCTTTTATAGAAAATTCATTTTCTATTCCGTCATAATTATTACATTAATTATACGAAAAATAAAAAATTTCGTCAAGTCTTTGCATTCAAAATAACGGCTTTTTAATAATTATTTTATAGAATTGCC
>JAZQGK010000008.1:0-8012 GCA_045539975.1 Candidatus Scatosoma sp.
TATTTTCTCCTTGTCAAAAGTATTGCTTTTGTGACTTTTATCGTTTAAATTATAAGTAGAGGTGGATTCGAAGCACATCACCCTCTTGCAATCCCTTTATTTTAAAGGCTTTCAGAGTCCTGTCCCATCACTGTTCCAAGGAATATTATTCGTTAAAATCGTAATGTTTGCAAGGCTATACACCGCTATATGCCGAGAAACCGCCGTCTACGGGGATAACCGTACCCGTTACAAAGCCGCTTGCGTTATCGTCCGCAAGCCACATAAGCGTGCCGATAAGGTCAGAAATTTCACCAAATTTCTTCATGGGGGTTGCTGCAAGGATTTTACCAGTTCTCGCCGTAGGCGTGCCGTCTTCGTTGAATAAAAGGCTTCTATTTTGGTTGGTCACGAAGAAACCAGGCGCAATCGCGTTACAACGGATATTGCAGGGCGCAAAATGTACCGCAAGCCATTGCGTAAAGTTGGATATACCTGCCTTTGCCGCGCTATATGCAGGGATTTTGGTGAGCGGTCTATATGCGTTCATAGACGAAATATTGATGATATTCCCGCCCGTTTTAATCATATCCTGCGCGAATACCTGCGTTACCAAAAACGCGCTGGTGATATTCAAATCGAATACGAATTTCAATGCGTATATTTTCCAACAGAACATTTTCAAAGGTGCAAATATGAATACCGAAATCCTCTATGGGCAAATCATAACACTGAAAATCGCGTATAACAAATCTTTTATGTAAAAGAACGAACAATTCCCGCGCAACCCCAAAATAACCTTTTTGCTTTTCTCGGTTTTATCATCAGAGCGGACCTCATTGCAAATTAAGCGAAGCCCGATGATTTGAATATTCTTATTATATGTTTTCGTATACGCACCGCTATTGATAAAAACGTAGCTGTTTTCTTCGCTGTTATTAACCCTCTTCAAGTATGAACCAGCGCAAAAATGAAGGGTTGTATCATCTCCCAAAACAACTTAATCGGCTATTTCATACACCCCCGGTTCGGAAATATAAATATCTCCGCCGCCGTTTACCGCCTCTTGCAACGCAAGCGCGTTTTTCACCCCATCATTTTCTGTATTAAAACCAAAATTAGCAGCAATCTTCATCTTGACACCTCTCTTTAACGCTTTTGTTTTCTCTTCTTAATGGGCATCCAAACGTCAACCCATTATCACTTCTATCTTCAGTTTATCTTTGCTTGGTGCAACAACGTTGCCTTCTAACTTTACGCCGTCTACCCAAATTTCTTTCACGCAATTCCCTTTTTTCAAGCGGTTATCGATTGTAATCTCGTAAGTACAACCTCTAAAAATACGCTGAACGCTGATTTTCTCCCAAACATCTGGAATGCAAGGCGCTATTTTCAACCCTTTCATCGTCGGCTTTAACCCCAACATATATTGCTGCACAGCAATCACCATCCAAGCCGCCGTACCTGACAGCCAAGAAACCCCTGCCGAGCCAGCCGACAACGCCATAGGCGCGCGAATATTAGACGAATAAATGTAGGGTTCTGCATTATAGCAATCCACCCCAAATTTTTCCACAATTCTATCAGGTATCATATCACGGTAAATTTTATACGCCGCGTTGTTATTACCTAACATACATTGCGCAATAATCGCCCAGGTATTTGCATGGCAGAACACACCGCCATTTTCACCAATCCCTGGTTGTGCAAACGTCAACTCGTTTTCTTTGGACGGGTAGTTTCTTTGCAAGGGCGGATAGAGTTTCATCAACCCGTAACCGCAATCCAAACGCTCCATTACGGCATTCATCGCAGACATGCCCCGTTCCTTTGTCGTACTTTCGGAAAGAACCGACCAGCTTTGCGAGTTGATCCAAAGCTCTGCGCAAGCATCGCCCTTCTTCCCTAATTTCATTCCTTCATCCGTAACCGCGCGGATAAACCATTCCCCATCCCAACAAAATTCATTGAGGATATTTTCTTGCTGTTGAATGATTGTTTCATACCCTTTCAAATCGTCGTCCAACAACGCCCCAAGCTCTAACATTTGTTTACAAGCAAGCACAAGCATTTGTGACACAAAAACACTTTCCCCTTTACCCTGCTTGCATACGTTGGAAAGCATATCGTTCCAATCAGACCCTAACATCAAAGGCAAACCGTCTTGCCCCAAATGCTCAATGGTGAATGCAATCGACCGTTTTAAATGCTCCCATACGCTACCGCGCCCACCGTCAAAATAGTCCACCTCTTCAGTCAAGAAATCAATTTTTCCTTCTTCCATAACGATTTGATACGCGGTATAAATCATCCATAAATGATTATCGCTTCTGTCGCTGATAAGAGAGGGATTTTTTTCTTCGGGATAAAAATAATGCACCGTTTTTCCGCAACGGTATTGCTGAGACATAATCAACTTTAATTTCTTCTTGGACGAGGGCAAATCATAAAGAATATTCCCCAAAATATCCTGCGAAGCATCACGCACACCTACCCCGCGCACCGTTCCCGTTGCATAAAAGGATATTTCACGGCACACGTGAAAATTGACAAACGCCTGCAACGGATTCCAAACGTTCATCATGCGAGAAGCTTCGTCCTCTACGTTTACTTGAAAGCGAGAGCGTCTTTCTTCCCAATACTCTTTTACATACGCAAAAGCTTCTTCTGCGTAGGCATCACTTTTTACTTGTCTCAACCGCTCAACAATATCCTCTTTTTGTCCAAGCGTCCCAAGGAAAATATTCACCTCTTCCATTTTTTCGGCTTGTAATTCCAAGTCAAAAGACATGGAAAACATCGCCTCACCGCCTTTAAGCTCTTTGTTTCCGCAAGAACCCTGCTCAATCGCGACGGGATTTTTCAAATCACGGTAAAAGCCGATGAATTCCTGACGACTGCCACTGAATGAGCTGGATTTTTTATTAGACGTAAAAAATACAAAAGGAGTTTCATCGGGACGAGGCTGACCGTCGGGGAAATACTCATACACCAACGCATCGCACCCTTCATTATACAAAATGTTATTGCTGTTTTTTACGTAACATTGCCATTGTACTTCGCGCAAATACTGCATCAAACCCATTTCCTGACAAGCAAATACCTGCACCTTACGGGCTGCATCCGCCGATAAGCGCATTTGATAAACCAACGTATTGTCTTTGGCGATAAAGCAAGTCAAGACAGCCTTCAAGCCATCCTTTTCCGCCGTAAAACGTGTATACCCAAGCCCATGCGCCGATTGCCAAAAATCCAATTTCTCATCGCGAGGGATTACGGTAGGATTCCACGTTTTTCCCGTTGAAAAATCCTTAATATAAACAAACAATCCGCTGATGTCGATCGGCATATTGTAGAAATTGTATTTCCCAATACGCCAAATTTGCGGAGATTTATACCAAGACAAATTTCCACCAGCCTGCGAAATCATCGTGAACATTTCACCATTTGTTAGATAATTCATCCAAGGGGATGGCATATCGTGCCGTTTGAAAATAATTTCACTATTTTTGTCGTCAAATTGATAAAAGCTATCTTTACTTCTCGTATTCATCGTTTTACCACCAATTTTTGTTCTTTCCCTTATACTCTATCGCCACTCAACGCATACATGGTAATCCCCTTTGTTTTAAATATTCAATTAAACAATCCGCAAGAACACGATGACCTTTGGGGTTTGGATGCAAGCCGTCGCAGAACAACTCTCCGTATTCCGCGTTTTCAGGAATGTAAAACAGCCCCGACAAGTCAAGATATTCTACTCCGTAATAGGCAAGCACTTCTTTCTCGGCTTTTATATACGCAGACATAGGAGCAATCGGCTCATCCTTGCTACCATCTCCATAAGGATTATCTTGATCGAAACGCGGAATCGGCAAAATAAAGCAAAGCTTGTCTTTAGCGAATGCCCCTACCATATACGCAACAAGATTATGAAATGCACCGTAAAAGGTATAATCATCCCTATCGTTAAACGTACCCAATTTTGCATCACCATGCCCATAATCATTCGTCCCTCCAAAAACGAAAGTAAAATCGGCATCTCTGGGCAACTTTACCGCCCTACACATAAATACGTCATCATCGGGATTATTAGTAGGTTTTATTTGTTTAGCAATTCGCGTTCCACCTATTCCATAATTGCATTCTTCCGCCTTAAAATAATCCGCCACTAAAGTAGTATACATATTTTCAGGTCGTTCTGCACCCGCACCTTGTGTAATACTATCACCCAAAAAATTGATTTTCATTTCCGCTCCTCTTATTTCAACTTAAACCTTGCAACACGAATACCGCCACTCGTTCCATAAAGAAAGGCTTGCGCCTTAAAAGTTTGCCCGGCAGTAAGTTCTACCTCACTTCCATTATCCAACCAAACCGCTTCCTCTATCCTTTTATCCGTGTACAGCTTCACTATCTTATTGTCTTCTATTCTTGCAACGTTCACATTCGCGGACATCGGTACTTTACGAATTGCCGCATAATAATATTCTCCATTCACAAAAATATCGGCATTATCTGCTTGAATATCCGCAGGTACGGCATTATAGATTATTTCTTCGTTAATCTTAATCCAAGAGCCAATATATTTTAATATCTCCGTTTCAATAACCGTTAATGTCCCATCTTCAGTCGGACCAACGTTTAACAAAAGATTACAATTATATTTTCTGCAATCAAGCAAAGTTTCGACAAGCACTGGTATGGACTTAAAGCATATATCGCCTGCCGCGAAGCCCCAATGGTCGGTAATCCCTTCGCACATTTCGCCCGCAATCGGCTTTTTGCTAGTATCCACGAAAGTGGGTTTACCTCGTTCAAAGGTCACGCTATCTATTTCGACATGACTTACTTCGCCAAGCGCGCTCAACCCTGTGTTATTAATAATCATTGCTTCGGGCTGATATTTGCGAATGGTTGCGTACAAACGGTCAAACTGCCAATCCGCATCGGGTTTATCCCAAAAACCATCAAACCAAAGTCCGCCGATTTTCCCGTAATTTTTACAAAGAATTTCAACGCTTGCAATCAAATAGTCAATGTACTTAGGGAAATTTTTTTTATAATCGGGATTATGCCAATCAAGCAACGTATGATAGAAGAAAGGAACAATGCCTTCCGCATTACATTCATCTACGAACTCACGCACCAAATCTCTTTTGCACGCAGAATGGGGCGCATCAAAATCATTTAATCCACAAGTATCAAACAAAGAAAATCCATCATGGTGACGAGTTGTTAATGTAATATACTTACATCCCGCTATTTTCGCCGTTGCAACCAAGCGTTTTGCCCAATCTTCAGCAACTTCAAAGGATTTCGCTTGTGCATTATACTCGCTTGCATTTAACTCATAGACATGTAACGCCCATTCACCGCGTCCTAATTTGCTATATAAGCCAAAATGACAAAACAAACCAAACCCTAACTTCTTAAATCTTTCAATGTATTCGTACGCCATATTCTTTCTCCAACTAAATATTCCTAAGATACAAAACCTTCCACAAAAATTCAAACAACCGTATTTGCAATTTCGATAACCGCCTTTCTTTCAAAACTCGAAACAGGTTCATCAAAATTATTAAATTGATTATTGCTTATATCATTACCCGTGAGTGTTTTATACCATACCAACGCAAGCATATATCTCCCTGCGCCAACCCCAGCGTGGAAAGTATCCTTATGGATTGTTAAGCCACGATTTATTGCTTCCATTATCGCAGTGCCGCAGCGTATAATTCCATCAGCTTTTACCAGCGCAAATGCTTGCTCGTAGCATTTTTTAAGCGCTGTGTACATCTCCGCGGACGTATTGAAATTGACACTGTTCAATCTTTCCGACCCGTTTTCATACGGCCACGTTTCGTGAATATATATTTTCGCTTTTGGACAAAGGGCTCTTACATACTCGACCAGCTCCACGATATAGGGCAGGTACGTTTCGAAGTTCCAGCTAAAATGGCTCGCCTGTTGAACAGTAATAATATCCCAATCTTCGCTTTCAAGCGCAATTCGAATAGACGTTTTTTCTGTCGTGCCTCTGCCGTTTCTTTCCAGCTCGTACTCCATCAAATCGCCCTTCATATTTTGATAATGCGTTTCCAGCGAACAACCGCCAATATAAAGATTTTGCGTTTGGATATCTACGCCCTCCGCCTTTGCAAGCTCGTGTAAATATCTTTGTGCATCTTGCGAAAAGCTGTTACCAATAGAAAGTATTTTCATGGTTTTACTCCTTATTATTTAATAAATGTATTGATAAATTCTATCATTTTGTCATTTTTTTCTTGCGCATCTATAACGTCCTTCCCTTTGGACTGCAAATATATTTTCATTTTAGGTTCCGTGCCGCTGGGTCTAATAATCAAACGACCAGTTTCGCTTTTAAATCTCAACACGTCACTTTTAGGAAGTCCGTATAAGCCTTGCGCAAAATCATCAAAAATAAAGGGAACTCCGTCAATTTCCCTTGGGGGATTTTGACGGATTCGCATCAAAATCTCCCTCATCTTCGACATGCCGTCTTTTCCTGGCATCGAGATAGATTTCAAATCCGTTTGATAATAGCCGTATCTTTGATAAATTTCTTGCAATACCTGATATAAGGTCTTTCCTTTCTCTTTAAAATACGCACAAGCTTCTGCAATCATCATTGCAGCGGATACCGCATCCTTATCCCTTGCATGCGCACCTACAAGATATCCGTAACTTTCTTCCAACCCAAGAACAAAATTTTTTTTCGTTTCTAAGCTCTCTCCTATATATTTAAACCCCGTCAAAACTTCTTTTACTTCCAAATCAAACTCTTTCGCCATATCAAAAATAATATCGGTAGTAACGATAGTTTTAATGACCGTGGAGTTAGGAATCAAGCTACCCATTTCCGTTTTTCTAAGCAAGAGATAGTACAATAAAATACTTCCCGTTTCATTACCATTTAGAAGAATATACTCTCCCTTTTCATTGAGCACAGCAATTCCTATGCGGTCAGCATCTGGATCGGTCGCCATTACCAAATCTGCCTTGCATATATTTGCTTTATCAAGTGCAAGGGCAAGCGCTTCTTTCTCTTCGGGATTTGGATAAGGACAAGTGGTAAAATTGCCGTCAGGCATTTCTTGTTCCACAACAGTATGTACTTCCGTTATTCCTATTTCTTTTAAGATATTTAATACATATTTTCTTCCCGTACCGTGTAAAGGTGAATAGACGACAGACGGTGCGTTGCAATCCGTAATTTTTGTCAAAGAAAGTGCCTTAATTTCCTTTATAAACGCCTTCTCCACCCTTTCGTCCAAAACTTCAATAAATTCGGTATTCAACGTATAATCGCTAAAATAATCGCATTTGCTTATCTTGTCTGTTATAGCCTTTGCCGCCGAATCCGTGATTTGACAACCAAGCTCGTTATATACCTTATACCCGTTATATTCCTTGGGGTTATGGCTTGCGGTGATTACAATCCCTGCACTTGCCTGTAAATAACGTACAGCAAAAGACAATACCGGCGTCGGCGTGAGTTCGGAAAACAAGTAGGCTTTAATCCCTTTTGACGACATGATTTCCGCCGCCAAACGCGCAAACTCAGCCGATTTGTTACGGCTGTCATAGGCAATCACAACACTATTACCGCCAATAGAAAGTAAATATTCAGCCAAACCGAACGTTGCCTTACCAACAGTATAAACATTCATTCGATTTGTCCCCGCTCCTATTATGCCACGCAAACCGCCTGTACCAAAAGACAATTCCTTATAAAATCTATCTTCAATTTCCTTGTCATCATCTTTAATGGCATACAACTCAGTTTTTATTTCGCAATCTGTAACTTTTTCTACCCATCTTTCAAATTCTTTCATAATCCATTTCTTTTCCTTTTAAGATTCAACACCAATTTATGGATTTGTAACATTTTAGGCATTATACCTTGACTTTTTTGATTGGTTTTGATATAATTGAAAAAATATTTTTTCTAAAGTCCGATTTGGAGTAATCAATGAAAATGCAGAAGTAACTCTCTTTTCAGGAGAGTA
>JAZQGK010000009.1:0-26470 GCA_045539975.1 Candidatus Scatosoma sp.
GCGTTGGCTTTCATCGCATTTTGCGCATTTAACGCCAAGTTATGGAAGAAATCCGCTTCTTTGCTTTCCACCGTCGTTTTCGCCTCGGCATAGCCAGCATAGGCCATATACGAATAGTAGTTGATTTTACCGATTCCGCGATGAATAACCTCTTTATATTCCTCGTGGGAAATACCGCTGCCGCCGTGCATTACAAGGGGCAAATCGGTTAATTCACGCACCTTTGTAATGATATCCATATTCAAAATGGGTTTTGTTTTATAAATTCCGTGCGCCGTACCAAACGCAATTGCAAGACCGTCAATACCAGTCTTTGCAAGAAAGTCGGGTACAAGTTCGGGTTTTGTGTAAAGATCGGACGGGTTAGAAACGCTACTTTCACCGCCGCCTTCTCTTTGGGGAAGCGCGCCAAGCTCTGCTTCCACTTCTACGCCATTTTGATGCGCATAATCCACCACTTCTTTCGTGCCCTTTACGTTTTCATCGTAAGGAAGCGTAGAATAGTCAATCATAACCGACGTAAAACCGAGCGTAATGGCACGTTTGCAATAGTCAAAGTCCTCACCATGGTCGAGATGAACGCATACTTTTACCTTGCTGCGCTTTGCAAGCTCTACCATTACGGGACCGATTTTATCAAGCGGAGCGACCTCTTCATGACATTGCGCATGCGAGATAATCACAGGCACGTTCAATTCTTCTGCAGCATCTAAAACCGCCAGCAAGCATTCCAAATTCGGCGTATTAAAACTGCCGATTGCGATATTTCTCTTTTTTCCTTCTGCGATTACTTCTTTTAATCCTGCTAACATATTTTAACCCTCAATATCAATCACTTCATAACCAAGATAGGTTTTGAAAGCTTCTTCCAAAACGTATTTCATATGGCCCACGCCAACCGTCGTGTGGTGCTTAAATCCACCCTTTGCAAGCTTGATGAGCTTGTTTTGCAAATCGGGAATTTCCGCAACGCCACCGCAACCGAAGAATGCACCTTCGATTTCGTCGTCTGTAAATCTCGCTTCGCTAACGTACACTTTCAATTTGCCGTCTTCGGTAAATCCGTTGGAGAAGGTGATATCCATCGGGGCAATTCTGCCCTCGTTCGTACCCCAACCGCTACCAGGATCGCCTTTTGCGAACATCTTGTGTTCGGTAACCGTGCCTTTGCCCGCCATAAGGCTTTGCGCCACAGGGCCGCAATGGAACAAAATTACCTTGTTTTCATCTTCGCCGTAATTATTATTCCAATCCAAACAAGCCGTTGCTTTTCCGCTTGCAAGTTGCATCGCACGCATCGTGATTGCACTCGTAAGGTCAATTTCGCAGGAGCATACGATACCGCGATCGTTGAGTTCGGAAATGAGTACGCAAGGACATACGCGCAAGATCGTTTCCATTTCGTTCCAACAACGGAGCGTGATCGCATCGAGATGATATTCTTCTATGTACTCGTCAATGACAACGGAAATTTTTGCAAGCATCAGCTTGTTTGCTTGGGGGACTTTGCTGAAATCGGCATAGTTTTCCAAGCGTTCGATTTTTGCGAGAACAGCCGCATCGTCATCTTGCTTTTTCTGCACCTTAAAAATGAGTTCGGATAAATCAAAACTCTCTACGTTTATACCATATCTTTGCAAGGTTACTTCATCAAAACGCACCGTTTTGAATGCTGTGGTTCTTGCACCGATACAACCCAAGTTAAAGCGTTTCATACCCTTTACGACACGGCAAATTGCCGCAAAATCGTCAAGATTTTGTCTAAACGCTTCACTCAAAGGATGTACCACGTGCGGTTTCATAACTGTAAAGGGCAATTTGTATTGATAAAATACGTCCGTAACGGAGAATTTACCGCAATATGCGTCACGGCGGTGTTTGAAATCCATTTTACCGATTTCATCGGGATATGCTTGCATAAGCACGGGAACACCTGCGTCCTGCAAAGCGGCAATTGCGCCATTTTCATCGATGAAAATAGGCATACACAAAATCACGCCGTCGTATTCACCTTCGTGGCTTTTAAGCCAATCGTGATACATTCTACCTTCGTCGCGCGTTTCAATCGCGCCGTAACGAGTGAGATTTTCATCCATAGCGATATACTCATATCCTGCATCAGTAACCGCCTTTATCATATCTTTTCTTGCACCCGTAATAAGTTCGCCTGGCATAAAGCCTCTGTTACCAAAGTATAATGCAAATTTCATATCAATAAAACTCCTTTATCGTTTTATACAATTTTTCATATTTTTTATACTGCGTTTCATACGCATTGTGTTGATCTGCATTGGGGATAAACTCTTTTTCATATTGCACGAAGATATCCCTTGCGTTGCACAAGTTCTTCGCTCCGCCAAGTGCAACCGCCTGCAACATCGCACAACCGCACAATCCGCCCTCGGCAGAACGCAAAATTTTATAGGGAATATTTTGTATATCCGCCTTGATTTGCAACCATTTTTCAGAGTTTGCTCCGCCCCCCGTCGCCACGACGCTATCCACGCTGATCCCATACCTGCCTGCCACTTCCGCATTCAAACGCATCTCCATTGACGTCCCTTCCATTACCGATTTATACAAGTCGGAGTCGGTCGTTTCCGTAGTGAGATTGACAACAACACCCTTTGCACTTAAATCTTGATAAGGCGTACTTGCACCGCCAAAATAAGGAAGTGTGATAATACCCGTTGGCTCGTTAGAAATTCCTTTTTCGATATATGTAAAGAAATCCTTTTCCTCACCTTTATATCCGTGCATAATTTTCTTACGCAACCAATTCACTGTCGAGCCGCAAGAAAAGTTAAGAATATACGTACAATACAAACCTTCCACCGCATACGGCACGCAAGGATACCCTTGTTTTCCCATTTCCACGCACGTAGGTTTGTCCTTAAACAGCGTAGTGATACATTCCACCGTACCCATACCATCTACCGCATCGCCGACATCTAAAACTCCTGCACCGAGCGCCGTGCAAACCTGATCGTGCGAACCAAGCACCAAAACTGCGTCTATACCAAACTCTGCTTTCAGCTTTCCAACAACCGTCCCTGCACGCTTTGGAGCGGAGAACAAAGACATGGGTATGCCGAATGTTTCCAAAAACGCTTTTGAAAAAGTCAATTTTTCGATATCAAACGCGCCCGTTCGCGACGCCAAAGCATAATCGATTACCCGTTTACCCGTCAAAAAGTACCCGAAATAATCACAAATCAGCATAACTTTATCCGCTTTTTCGAAAAGGTCAGGATAATTATTTTTTATCCAAAGCAATTTAGAGATTGAATACATACTATGCGGAATCACGCCCGTCGTCAAAAAGGCATTTTCTTCGCCTATGCGAGCCTTAATCTCTTCCGCTTCTTTCTCTCCACGCGCATCGGTATACAACATAGGATAAAACAGAACGTTGTCGTCTTTATCCAAAAGCACAAACGATTCCCCAAGGGAAGAAATACATATAGAAGAAACTTCGTATTTTTCGGATACGGAAGCTATCATTTGACGAAGATGTTTTTCTATTGCATGAATATCCACGTATTGATAACCATTCAACGTCAAAAAATCATATTCCGTAAATAAATATTGTAAAATCTCCCCTTCCTCGGAGAATAATTGAGCTTTGCAGCCCGTCGTGCCAATATCAATACTTAAATAATTCATATTTCCCTTTCAATCAGTTAACACTTAGCATATCCTTTTTCGCGATTTTTCGTAAAACCTTGCAACCATCTGCTTCGCAATCACCACAATTCGTCAGATCTAAAGTCATTTCTACACCTATAGACGATTGATTCCTTATGAAACGAATACTTTTCGTATAATTTGCATACACGGGCGTTCCAGCCATAAATTCACAATCTTCTACAACGAGATTACCATGATAATAAGGCTCTTTTTCCGTTGGCATAAATTCTGGGATACTAGAAATAACAGCATCAGGCGTTGCGAATTTCGTGTTTCGAATTACAATATTATCAACGGGGCTTGATTCAAACCAGTATGACATATCACCAGTAAGCCAAAACGGTAGATCCGTTTCACAATTCTCTATTAAAACCCCTCCACGAGTTTGAAACCGAAGATGCGTGTTCGCCTTGCCGAATCGACAGTTTGAAATGCTGACTTTCGCTTGCGCACTTAAATTCTCTATCACATCGCCTTTTTCATGCTTCAACAATGGACGGTCAACCTTTATTTCTACGATTTTATCTTCCAAGCATCGGAGGTCCTTTATAATATACTCAGCATTTTTTTCCAAAGTCGCACCCTTATAAATTGCAATCGTATCTCCTTTGTCGAAAATTTTGTATTCCGCACTAACTGCCCCAGCAGGAAAAGCTTTAATCGTATCTCCTTCACTAGAAGTTACTTGATAAAAATTGCTATGAATATTCAAAGCATCATCAATTATTCCTTCTATTATGGAATTTTTTAAGATAAAGTCTCCCGAACATGCAACTGCATGAATGCCATCTGCCTCATTCGCAATAATGCCTGGCGACCTTTCATCATAGCAAAGTTTAAACCCATCAATATAAAGGTTTTTTGTATGCATAGGCAAAAGTCCCATACCTGGACCGTTCAACAATCGAATATCTTGTAAATAAATATTTTCACAACTAACAATCATTATCCCCGAATATTGACGATTAGAATGTGCTATCGCTAAAATTAAACCGCATTCAATGTTAGGTAAATCGTTTCCGTGAAAAATAATGTATTCACCATCTTCTTCAGCCCACAATTTTAATGTTGCATTTGCCCAAGGCCAATTCTCATCCAAGTGAGGGTTCTTACCGATAATCGCCAATCTCAGGCCTGCACCTTTACGCGTTTCTTTATTGAAGAATTGAAAAAATTTAGGAGACTTATCTAAACTGTCATTCTCCCAAGTTTCACTTATCAAAATCAAATTACCACCATCAATCCGATAAGGAAACTGGTTAAACATTTTAACTTTGAGATAAGATTTTGTACTTTCAATAACTTCAGCCTCTGACACAAAAGACCTATCATATTCTATTATGCAATTCTTAATCGTTACATTTTTACAATTATCCAATAAAAATGGTTGCATTAAGCCATGCAAATACAATGTCGCACCACGAAAATCAAGTACTATGTTTTCCTTGTCCTTTAAGAAAAACGCAATTTTCAACTTGTTATCGTATTCCCCTTCTGCGCAGCCAGAATCTCGGCAAGCTGTGTATACTTTGCTTTCTTGAATAACAGCATCGCTTAAATAAACATCATACCGTTTTTTATCTGCATAATATTCGGTGTTACTCTCAAAAGTTTCACCAATTTTAATAAGTTTTCCCATAATTCAACTTCCTTTAACTATTTTCTTATAGGCATTAAACTGTCTTTCTTTGTCATTCTCAAGATTGTTTAATCAACATGCACTCATCTAAAACATTGCGTGTTGTTTGTTACTTTTTGTGAAAGCACACGCTAAATATTCACTTTTGATTATCTACACTTGAAACGTTTAGAGGTGTACATTTGTAAAAATTATTAACCTAAATCTGGCTTTTCAACAAACTCTACAAGCGCGTTACCCTTTAACCCATCACTTTCAAATATAATCAACTCATTTTCTCCTTTTTTCAAAAGAGAGGAGGGCACATACAATGTTTTCTGTGGACCAACTTCCCAATAGCGTCCAAGATTAAAACCATTAAGCACGGCAAATCCTTTTTTAAAGTTATCAGTCCTTAAAAATGTATCTAATACATCACCCGTAATATTAAATTTAAACTTGAAGAATGTATTCATTGCGCATTTAGGCTCAACATCTTCAACCTGAAATAAAAGATTATGCAAGTCTTCCATCGGCAAATGATAGGTATCCCAATTAAAATGAATTTTATCATCAATTAAACAACGACCAACGATGCCTTTCTTGCGCATCATCTTATTCCCAAAGTTTGTTCGTCCCATATTTTCACACAAAATAGATAAAGTATCACCACTTTTTGCTGAAAATTCGAGTAAATAAGGAGGCTCATTAATATACACATTCCCACAGTATATATCATTAATATAAATATGAGCTCTATCGCCAATTTCTTCAAAGACTAATTTAGCCGATTCATAATCACGGTTTAATTGAGTGCGATATAAAACATATCCATAACCAAATCCTAAATCCTCCATAGGTTTTGGTACTTTTGTTGAAACAGGCTGGGAAAACGCACTGAGATTATCAAATAGCTTGGCTGTAGCACAAAATTTTACTTTGCCGTATGCTCTTTTTGCTCTGTCATTAGGAATGTCAGGTAATTTTTTGTCCGAATATTTTTTAATTACTTCTCTAACCGCACGATATTTTTCTGTTATATCACCGCATTCCGAAAGAAGTGCATCATAATCGTAACTAGTTACATGAGGCATAAACGTTGCAGAATGAAGCGCGCCATTCGTAAAACCAAAATTTGTCCCACCAATAAACATGTATGTATTCATACTGCCGCGAGATAACATTTCATCTACTACCTTAGCATACTCTATCGCACTCGTAGTATGATGTTTCTCATCACCCCATTCATCAAACCAACCATTCCACATTTCCATGCACATTTTTGGAACATCAGGAAATAATTCGTTATGAGCTTTTAAATTTTCTTCTACTCGACTTCCAAAATTCAATGTTGGTAGACATCCATCAACAGTACCGTCAAGCAAAATCGACTTAGAAGTGCCATCTGACGTAAACAAGGGAACGTCTATCCCTTTTTGACGATAAGCCTGTACCAAATAAGGTAAATATGCTTTATCGTCCCCATAATATCCATACTCGTTTTCAACTTGCAACATAATAACATTCCCGCCATTCGTTGTAAGATGAGGTTTTACTTTTTCAAAAAGATTGTCTAAATAGCGTTCAAAATAATAAACATATTTAGTATTTAAACAACGAATTTCCAAATCTGCTTCCGAGAGCAACCACCAAGGAAGCCCACCAAATTCCCATTCAGCGCAGATATATGGACCAGGTCTTACAATGGCCATTAAACCATGCTCTTGCGCTTTTTGCAAAAATAACGAAATATTATATCTTCCCGAAAAATCAAATTGCCCCTTAGCTTTTTCGTGCATATTCCAAGCACAATAGGTTTCTACGGTATTAAAGCCGCAAGCTACCATTTTCTCGAAAATGCAATCCCATGTATCAGGAAGATTTCGAAAGTAATGCACGGCTCCAGATATAATTTTGATCGGCTTGCCATCTTTTATAAATTCTTTCCCACAAATTTTGAATTCCATACTAATAATCCACCTTAAATTTCATCCAAGCCTAACACCTGAAAACGCTTTGCTAATGCATTGGCTTGCTCTACGCCAAGTGGAGTTAAGCTATCTGGCACATATATGGGATCCCCATGTCGAATATAATATAAAATCATAACTAATTTAATACTTCTCTTTAAACATTTTTCAGCTCTACAACAACCTAAAAACTTGCGTTGCCGTTGCATTTAGATTCGCATAAGCGTTATCAACATCCATTGCTTCTTGTAAGGTGCAAGGCTTTTGCAAAATGGGGAAATACGCATCAATCCCTGCCTCATTGCAAGCTTCAGCTTCATCACCTATAGATCCTGAAAATGCTATTACCTTTTTATTGTATTTCTTGGCAAGTTTCGCAACACCTATGGGGGCTTTCCCCATAACGCTTTGCTTGTCTAACCTGCCCTCGCCCGTTATTACAATGTCAGATTCTTTTACATACTCGTCTAAATGCGTTTCGTTGATAACAATTTCAATACCCGATTGCATTTTACCATTCAAGTATGCCAAGAACGCAAAGCCAAGTCCTCCAGCCGCACCTGCGCCTTCAGCATTCTGATTGACGTTAGGATAAATTTCTTGCGTCAATACAGCATAACGTTCCATCCACGCATCCATCATAGGAATCGTTTCATCCGTACCGCCCTTTTGACGAGCAAACACATACGAGCAACCATTCTCCCCACAAAGCGGATTTTTAACGTCGCAAGCAATCAAAAACTCACAGTCTTTTACCGCCTCGAATAATTTATCCGTCTTGATTGTTTTGAGTGCTTTTAAGCCAATTGCGCCCTTAGGAATTTGTGCGCCACATTCATCTAAAAACTCAAAGCCGAGTGCTTGCAACATCCCTACGCCACCATCGTTGGTCGCACTACCACCGATACCAACGATAAACTTTCGACAACCTTTATCGATAGCGTCCAAAATAAGCTCGCCTACACCGTAAGTAGTCGTATATAAGGGGTTCCGTTCTTGTTCATCTATCAACGTCAAACCTGCCGCTGTCGCCATTTCGATAACGGCTGTTTTGCTTTTAGGAATGATTCCGTATTTGGCTTGGATGCGTTGCCCAATAGGATTAGAAACTTCCGCCTCGTGAATTTCCCCGTTGTTGGATAAGACAATTGCTTCCATTGTCCCCTCACCGCCATCCGCAAGTGGACATACGGAAACTTCCACATTTTTAAACACGCTCTTCGCCGCTTCCGCTATGGCATTTCCGGCTTGGAACGTCGTCAAGCTCCCCTTAAACGAATCTATTGCAACCGTAATTTTCATTTAGCGCAACTCCGATAATAATTTCTTACTTTCCTCAATAATCAATTCGCCTACACCTGCTTTGAAGTTTGAACTTCTCGCTTCATAACCACCTTCATCGTAAGCATCTTTCGTCGGGAAATATCCGTCAAATCCATTGGTTAAGGCGGTCGGCAAAATCATATCCCAACCATCCGTTTCCTTGATTTGTCTCCCTATTTCCGTAAAAGGCTCGCCTGGTATACCAATTATAACAACTTTACCAAGCGCAATCCCTATCAATTCCATATCGAAACATTCAGGAGCATTTTCAAGGCGCAACATGCGCTCCGCCTCATAGACAACCGTGGTCAGCATCATACCGCTTTCCCCGATTTCATAATCCTTACCTTCTTGGTGCAATTTCCAAACACGGCGAGCATTAGGAATATCTTCCTTCTTCGGTAAATTGGCCGGAACCTTAATTGTCTTTTGCAAATAATCTAAGCGTTCTACGTCTATGTATTCGACTTTATCAAATACCTGTAAAACACCGCCCGCAATCACTCTGCCGATATATTGTGCATGTTCATAGCCACGTGCTACATCGTCAAAATCATTTTTCAACCCATTCAAAAAGCCTGCGGTAGGATGCACGTTTACATGATTCACATCGCCTTCAGCGCCGTTAATAAACATACATTTCGTGTTGTCCAACGCTTTTTCGACTGTTCGACGTAATGCACCGCACCAATCAGCCGTAATCGCGCTCGTCCCTACCGTATCAGGATGGTTCGCAAAATTAACAAGCACCAAGGTTTCCGCATTCTCACGATCGAAACGCAACACGCCAACTCTTTCGTCGGGCGTTCCTATAGGGCTGTCGATTTCAGGATTATTCACCCCTGGATTTGTCCTTACACCCCCATTTTTCATCCTAAAACGGCGAACGAAGGCAACGTTAGGCGCTTGTCCAACAGCATAACCCATTCTGCTCGGTTTTAAGTCCGCAAGCGCGAGCTTCGCTGCATCAGCAATCTTGCGATACAAAAATTGATAGTATTCTTTAATCAACGGGCTATCCGATGCGCTTTCACGCAAAGGCGCATTATGACAATGGCTTACCGTGATAAAAATCGCTTCCGTCGGAATACCTGTTTCTTGTGAAATATGCGCACGCCAAACACGCATGGTTTCCTTTTCCACGCCATTATGATCCAAGCAAAGAATAACGGCTTTCTTATCCTCACACGCAAAGGCAATCGCGTTGATTTCCAAATCATCCAAAACTTTATCCGCCAAACGCGTATGACAATATCCCTCCAACTCAATACCGAGCATGGGGGTCACATTTATGCGAGCAAAACCTGTATGCAACTTATTCATAATTCACCTTTATATGTTTAAGAATACCAAGGATACAACGCCGATACCAATGCCAATCCATTGATAGACGTTCAATTTTTCCTTGTAGATAACAACGGATATAATAGCCGACAAAATAACACATCCAGCGGCAATTACAGCATTCGCCAACGACACCGCCATCATCGTCATAACAAGAATCGAAAAGAGATTTGCACAACCGTTAGAAAGCCCTCTACCGATTGCAGGAGCCCAACCCTTTTGAGCAACTTCTTTTATATCTTTTCGTTCCATAATGAAAGAGCAAATAATAAAGGCACCGACGGCTATCAACAAACCTAAAATCATCATTTCGTTGGAATACAAGAATTGTCCTACGCCGTATGTATTTTCGCTCCATACCTGTTGCATCTTTTGCACAACCGTGCAAAAGCCGTTACCAATAAAGCCAATGCTGACGAATATAATCCATTTTAAGCTAATGCCATTTGTCTTTTCTTTGGGCTCATCTTCTTTAGCCTTCTTTTCATAATTAACTAACGTCAAAGATATAACAAGTAAAATAAACCCTGCAATCATAAACGGAGTAATCGGCTCATGTAAAAATATTACGCCGTAAATAGAAGCTACTATCATTGAATAAGATTCAATTAGTGCAGTTATGGACAACGGCCCCGTCTTAATCGCCATTGTCAACCCAAACACAGCGAAGAAATAAGATAACGCAAAAAGCACCGCATAGAGAAAATTTCCCCATACGAATGTGAATTGAAACTTTGCCATCGCCACAAAGATAAATAATGCAACAAAAGCAGACATGGCATTAAATAAAAACACGCCCTTATCTGTTTTTGTGCTGAATATCTTCGTGAAAAAGTTTTGTACGGTAGCCGAAACCACCGTTAACATAAGAAAAAGAACAGGCATTATAACTCCAACTTTATATATTTCACTTACTTAATTGCATCCTTTAAATATTCCAAGGACTGTCTGACCATTTCATCGCCGATTTCCTTGCTCGCTTCGCGCGCGCTTTCAGTGAACCAGTGCTTGATATCGTCAATGCGGTCAAGCTTGATACAGTCGGGATACAGCGCCATTAAAATGGAGCTTTCGTATTTTCCTGCGTGGTCGTAGCCCGTAGCGTTTTGCACCGCCGCAGACATCGTGGGGATCACCTTAATCCACGAGAAAGGATTGTTTGCGCCTTCCAATTCTTCGTAGTAATTCGCGTAGGATTCGCTCCCCCACCAGCCTTCGCCCAGCGTTTCTTCCAAATATTCCATCGTGGCGCGCTTTGCCGCCGTGCGGTAACAAAGGGTCATGGGCATTTCACTTTCCTGCTCAAATTGATGGTGAATAACCACATAGATATTGCGGAAGCCCGAATAGAGCATGCTTTTGAACACCCAGTACACATAATCTTCAAACGCGCGTTCAGGCACATGCACCGTACCACTCTTTCTACCTCCAACTGCGTAACTGGACGGGCTGTACGAAATGGTGGGCGCAATCATGATTTCCTTTTTTTCCGCGAGCTTTTTAATAAGCCCTTCCGCCACGAGTGTGTCGCAACCGTAAGAACAATGCGCACCGTGATATTCTACCGTACCGCCTACGATAACAAGAGGAATATTATTCTTTTTTACGTAATCCGTTTCACGCGGAAAGCTACGATCTAAAATCATATTTTTCTCCTTAATTTTATGACATTATTAAAATAATTCTTTTTTTAATTTTACCGAATCTTCTTGCGTAATTTCACGGATTACACGGCATGGATTTCCCGCAGCAAAAACACCGTCTGGAATATCCCTTGTTACAACACTCCCCGCACCGATTACACAATCTTTCCCGATTTTTACGCCGCCACAAATTGTTGTATTTGAAGCGAGCCATGTTCCAGATCCTATCACGATTGATTTTGCGTATTCCAAATTATACATTGTTCCATCTTCTTTAAAATACATCTTTCTCTCTACCGTCAAGAAAGGATGTATTGGAGTACCCATTGTACAATTAGGCCCAATAAAGACATCATCGCCCAAAGCAACCGGCGCACAGTCTAATACAACAAGATTGAAATTAGCATAGCAATTTTTCCCAGTGAAAAAATTAATCCCGTAATCAAATTGTATCGGACCTTGAAGATAAGTTCCTTCACCAAGGTTAGGGCAAAAATCTTTTAAAATTTTTGCCCTTTTCTTGAATTGATCCTCATAAGTATCATTATAATCCTTACACCGCTTATGCGCTTTTCGACGAAGCTTCGCCAATTCTTTATCGGAAACGTCGTATAGCTTTCCGCTACACATTTTTTCAAATTCAGTCATCTGATTAATATGCTAAAGTTGTGTAATACGCCAGATTCGTTTGACGATTGTCAAGTCTGCCATACTGCACAACGATGGGTTGCGTACTTTCAAGTTTCATTGCATACTGCGTTTCCAAAGGCACGACAAAACCGCACATATCGTCCGTATTATTCATTCTAAAACAACGAACGCGCTGGGGCTCTACTTCCCAAGTAATCCCTTCATAAGCGTCTTTATCCGCAAAATAAAGCTTTACCTTGATAACCGCTTTTTCGTTTGTATCATTTACAACGATTACGCTTTCATGTCCCTTAAGGACTCCCTCCCCTTCGGGAGGAAGTTCGCAATCGGGAATAATCCAATCTTTTTTGCCTACAATCATTTTTTCACCTATTAGAAACCAAGCTCAATGATACCTTTCTTAAGGTAATCGGTGTAGCTTTCACAACCGTCTTCACGGATAGCAACGCCCTTTTCCCAACGGCAACCGAAGGTAGGACCAGAGATGAAGGTATCGATTTGGAACGTCATGTTCTTTTCCAAAGGATAATGGGTAGAGGTTTCCATCCAAGGCGCTTCTACTTCAATCATACCCGTACCATGGCAAGGTCCGTATACATAGTTCTTACCATAGCCAGCGTCCTTATACATTTGCAAGAAACGCTTTGCAACGTCATCAGCATAAACGCCTGCTTTGAGCTGTTGTTCCGTCCATTCGTGCATCTTTTTGCAGAATTCGATAAGGTCACGGCGTTCACCTTCGAGCTTACCCATACATACGGGCAAACCGATGGAAGGAGAATAACCGTCAATTTTTGCGGAAAGGTTCAACTGAACAATATCGTTTTTACCGATTTCACGATATCTCGAACGGGAGATTGCGTGACGGGTACTTGCTTCGGAGAATACGTACATGGGAAGCCCTTCGTATTCTGCGCCGTGTTCATAAATAACCTTTTGCGCAATACCTACCATTTGGAGTTCAGTAACACCAGGTTTCAATGCCTTGATAACTTCATCCGTTGCGATTTCGATGATGCGGAAGCCTTCTCTAAGACAAGCGATTTCGTTTTCGCTCTTGATCTTACGCAAATCCACCATAATATCGTTGCATTTTACGATTTCAGCCTTGGGATATGCGTCCTTCAAGCCTTCGTAAATAGGCAATGTGCATTCTACGTAGCTACCCAAACCGATTTTGATATTTTCACCCGTAACGCCGATTGCCTTGAACACTTCATTAAAGGTGGAAGGCGTAAGTTCAGGATAGGAAGGGTCTGCCGATTCTCTAAATTCGCGAAGTACGAATACTTTTTCAATTTTACCAAAATCCGCGCCGAATACTTCCGATTCGGGACCAACCAAAAGCGCCGCGTCGCCGCTAGCCGAAATTGCTACGCCTGCTCTTTCAAATACAGGCCAAAAACCCGAGAAATATCTTGCGTTTGCGTAGTCGCTTTCCGTGGAAGCTACCACCATAACGTCTAAACCTCTTTCTCTCAACATTTTTGCTGCTCTTTGAATTCTTTCCTGATATTCGTAATCGGGAATACATACTCTTGCCATAATAGTTTCTCCTTATTATATATTTTTTTATTTATTTTTGCTTAAACCAAACAGAGATACGGGCATTCTCTTCGTCCCACTTCTTTCCACAAGAAGCATAGTCCGTCAACAAGATTTCACCCTCATCCGTGTTCACTAAGAAACGAAGTACTTCACCTTGTTCGGGTTCAACTTTTTGAGCCATAGGAACATTCCCTTTCATAACAACGGAAAATGCTTGGTTGATATCCTTTTTCTCCTTTTGCTCATCTCTTGCTAAAACAATATTTCCATAAACAAATGCGATTTTTTCGTTTAAGTCTACTTTGCGCAATTCAGGATAAAAAGACAGCTGTATTTCATCGCCATTCTTCCATTTCCTTTCAATCGTGCAATAGCCTTGATTTGCTTGATATGTTTCCCCATTTACTTTTACTTGAGGATAATTACTCCAAGAAGGGATACGCAAATCAATAGAAAACTGTTCGGCAACTACGCCTAAAATCTTGATAACTACCTCTCCTTGCCCAAGATAATCGCCTTGAATTTGGAACTGAACCTTGCTACCGCTATCCATTTCATAGTCAACCACACCATTGTGATAACTATTAAAAACAACTCCGCCACCCTTTTTCATTACACCAATCAAGGGGAATAATCCTGTGCCTGCCGCACCAATGCAAGCACAACATCCATAATAGCCTCCCTCTTTGAACTTCTTATAACCACCGATGCCTATGCCGCGAGGCTGGTTTACAAGAGGGCTATAACTATCAAACGGAACGCCGTCCAAGAAGGCTTTTTCCTCCGAACAATATTGCTTATTGCCATAAATATTGATGCTACCATATAAAGCATTGTACGCCGAGCGTTCAATACCGTCCATATAGATTTCTTTGCCAGTCAATCGCAATAATCGTTCCAGTAAACGCATCCACGTAACCGTTACGCACGTTTCTTGCATAAGCGTTTTGTCTTCTACTTCGTCTGTTTGTCTTACTGAAGAGTTATCAAAAAACTCATGCGTACAACCTGCACAACCAATAATGGTAATATCGCTTTCGCGAACAGCATCCACAAATTTTTCAACAATATGTAAATAGCGCTCATTGCCTGTTACTTCGTAATATGCCAATACACCTTCGAAATAGGACATCATTTCGTATGCCTTTGTTTCCGGGTATTGATACGGCATCAACTCGGCTTTTTCAGCAAGCTCTAAAAGATTTCCCGTTTTACTACCCCCCAAGTGCAAGATATATTCCGCAAAAGCTAAATACCTTTCCTCGTTTGTTAAACGATATAATTCAATGATAGGCTCTAAAATAGAACTTGAATTTAACGCACCATAAAAAAGCGAAGTATCGAAAATGGAAGTTTTCCCCTCTCCAATGTTATCAACAAGATAATCCACATGGCATTGCAAAGCTTTGATAATTTTACCTTTGAATATTTCATCTTCACAAATTTCATAGAAATATAAACACCCGACCAAAACATATTTCCGTGTCCATAAATCCCAACCATTAAACTCAACTTCCTTGGTATAAGTGGTGATACGCCCCTCTTCGTCTTGAGTATTAAGCAAGGCTTGTACCGTTTGATATAGAATATCATACAACTCACCATCCGGATAACAACGATAAGTAAGACAAGCACCTCTCATCATTTTACCGAAATACTCTCCGCGCCATCCCCTATCTTCCACATCTGCATTCTGTTCAAAAACAGCGACAAACTTATCCCAAAGCTTTCTATCCTTTAACTGCTTTTGCAAAACAAATAATGCATTATTATGTGCAGTGCCATTGTAGCTTGCAGCGCCATTTTGCAAATACGTATACATTGTTTTAATCATATTCGCCTCCCTAATATAACAAGTCATGAATATCTTTATTTTAACAAAATCGCAAAACTTTGACCTTTCAAAGTAATCTTATTGCCATTAATAATTGTGTTTTGTTGCTTGATAACTTCACTAAAATCAACTTCTCTGCTCACTTTTTTATTAGAAGGATTCACCAAAACCGTAATCGTCTGCTTCCCATCACTTCTTTCAAAGATTGCAGGGTATCCCGTTTCCAAAAACTTTTGAGCGCCATTGGCATAAAGCGCAGGATATTTTTTTCGAATGCGAATCAAATCCTTAACGGTATTCAAAATAGAATCTTCATCCTTTTCTTGCGCTTCCACCGATTGCCCTTTTTTCTTAGACGTGGGCAAATAGGTCGTTTTCTTATCACTAAAGCCACGGCCTTTCTCTTCCGTCCACTGCATAGGCGTTCTTGCGCCCGTTCGAATGCCGCCGCCGTCTTTTGATACTGCGAAGTTATGTTCCATGCCGATTTCATCACCGTAATACACAAACGGAATTTGCTTGTACGTCAACATAAAGGCAAAAATTGTTTTAATCATATCGGGAGATTTTCCCGTCGGCATTCTTACTTCATCGTGCGTTCCGGTAGGGGTTGTAAACATACCTTTATCGCCCAAGCGGTCATATAAATATTCGATATATTTTACAAAGTCGCCTAAATCGCCTTTCCCTTCAGGGCTAAAGTAGTTAAAGCCTTTCACAAAATAGTCGCTATCATCCAAGTTGCAACCTTTTTCACAGCGATACAAAGAATTAAATGCAAAGATATCGTGGGTTAAAAAGTCCATATCAAACCCACACATGCCGATAGAACGTTGAGGAACCACCCATTCGGCTATATAAACTTTATCTTTATACTCTTTTTTGAGAGTACTGAATACCTCGTTCCACCACCACTTAACGCCGTCCAAGCCTTCTTCCGAATCGTTAAACACGTTGTTTTCATCAAATCGCGCGCCGCCTTTGACCACGGAAGCGGCCATGTCTACGCGGAATCCGTCAACGCCCAAGTCGAAATAGTAACGCATAATGTTGATAAACTCTTCTCTCAACGGTTTCAAGCGTTCATCCTTATAATGCATTTGCCAAGGATGCCCTTCTTCCACCTTTTCAAAGCCGAAGTTGAGGGCTGGCTGACTAGCGTAATAGTTTGGTAAATATCCGCCATCGCGATAATACAATCCGCGAATAATTCCAGGATAATTTGTAAAAACGCTGTCCGTCCAAACGTAATAATCCCAAAACTTATTTCTTTTAGCTTGTGCCGATTTTTGAAACCATTTATGCTTATCCGAGGTATGCCCTACTACAAGGTCGAGCAAGATTTTGATACCCCTTGCCTTGAACGCCTTAATAAGGTCAACAAGGTCCTCATTAGAGCCAAAACGCTTGTCTACTTGATAATAATCGCTTATATCATATCCCGCATCCTTAAAAGGCGATTTATAAATAGGATTCAGCCATACAGCGTCAACACCTAAGCTTTTTATGTAATCCGCTTTTTCTTCAATGCCTTTAAGATCTCCTTTCCCGTCGCCGTTGCTATCGAAAAACGAAATGGGATATATTTCATAAAATACCGCGCTTTCAAGCCATTTTAACATTTTTCACGCACCTTAATTTGTTTATAAAAGTTCCGAAATTTCAACTACGCGCTTTTCTTTTCTTGCAATTTCCGCCGCATAACAGAGCAAATGACCTTTCACCGAATCGTTGATATCCGTTGTGGAAAGAGAATTTTCTTCACCACGCAACAGCTTCAACAAGTCTTTCATGATGAAATAATCTCCGCCGTAATGCCCAGCCACCGACTGATCCTTGCTTTCCAAAACGTAAATATTATTCAAGTCGTCCACGATTTCATTTTGTCTAAGTTGTTCTTCCGCATCGCAAGCAAAAAACTTTCTAACGACAAACTTGTTCTCTTCGATATATCCCACGATTTCGCCCATTTCGCCAATCACGTGAATATGTCTTCCTGCAATCGTTGCACCACCAACCATATTCAGCGTTGCAATCGAACCGTTCGAATACTCGATGCTGACACATTGTCTATCCACAATGTCCATACCTGTTTTATATACGCATTTCCCGTACGTATTCTTTTTCAAGAACTCGATTTTTTCTTCTTCGGTGATTTCCTCAATGGGTTTACCAATTTCAAGCCAAGTATACTGCGGACAGTAATCCTTTTTCAGCTCGAAATCCATTGCATTAAAAAGGCATTTTTCCTTTTGAGGACAATTATAACAATACTCCGTTGCACCTTCGGGAGCATTCTCGGCAGTATATAAGCTTCTTGAACCAAAGCTCGATACATACTTGGGTTCCGTTGCGTTATTCAACCAGCAAAGCAAGTCTGTATCGTGGCAACATTTTGCCAAAAGCAATCCCGAGCCACATTCCTTTTCGCTTCTCCATTTGCCGCGAACGTATGCGTTGATAAAGTGCCCATGCCATACATGTTCGTTCATTTGGATATTGACAACTTTGCCTATCGCACCGCTTGCGATAACTTCCTTAATTTTGGAATAAAACATCGTGTATCGCAATACGTGACAAACGATTACTTTTAAGTTCTTTTCATTTGCCAAGCGTTGAATTTCAAGCAATTCGTCAACGTTTGCCGTAATCGGTTTTTCAAGCAAAAGATTATAACCTTGCTTTAATAATTTTACACTCGTTTCATAATGCAAGTGATCCATCGTTCCATTGATAACAAAGTCGCACTTGATATCCTTTGCTAAAAATGCATCTAAAGATGAAAACAAGTTTTCATCTTTAAGGTTAAATACTTCCTTGGCTAATTTTAATTTGTGTTCAGCCACGTCAATAACCGCTATAACTTCCAATTCCTCAGGATAATCCAACGCATATTGCGAATATTTACCGCTTCTATCACCATATCCCAAAATTACGCAAGTTTTCTTTTCCATACCAATTCTCCTAAATACAATCAAAACTTTAATCCGTTTTCATATACGGCAAGTTCGTGTTCCATCATGTGCTTCACTTGACGGATTTTCCATTCGATATGCGCCCTATCGCCACCATAACCCATAGAGGGCTCATAGCCCAGCGCAGAATCCTTATCAACAATCTTTAATGCCCTTTCCGCATTTTTAATTTCCGCCGCCCCAATCTTTCGTATACCTTTGATGATTTGCGCAACCTCTTTATTGCTTGCCGCAATCATCAATCTTTGACGGTAAATATACATCTTCTTAACGTGTATATCCGTGGTAAAGCAAGCAATCATATAATTACCCATATTGATAATCCGTTTGACTTGCTCGCTCTTACACTGCAAGGAATTAAAAATGGAAAGCCCTTTCTTAATCAGTTTAATCGCATCGGAAAGTATTTTCATTTCCACGCGCATTCTTACGCTATGAAGAGTGAATAACCCTTCCGCTGATTTCCTTCCGCTTTGGAAATGGTATTCTTCCGTGATGCCATCCCCAAACAAAAGTTTTTCCGTTTGCAAAGACGTAGGAGCCTTAGGATAAATCCCCAACATTAAGGGGTACGCAGGACCTACACGCATTGCGCAATACTGCTCGTCATCCGTCGGCATATAAATCCTAATCGCTTCGCTCCAACAGTCAAACGCTTCTAAGCACTTTTCTGTTTCCCCTTCAGAAAATTCCCCTACAACGCGTTGCAGAATGTTTTCAGGTTTATCCGCAAAATACTCGAAAGCCATTTTTTCAATTTTTGTAATGAAGGAAGGCCAATACCCAAAATGGTGACATTCCATAACACCTGTGAGATTATATTTCTCATGACAATCTCTCATCGCTTGGTAACGGCGCATCCATTGTTGCGGGAAGGGCTCGTAAGTCATGGAGCCAAAATCCCAAGTTCTACCGCCTGCATTTGCCATCGTATAGAGGCGAATCCCCCTTCTCTTTGCGGCTTTTGCTTCACTCAAGAAGTAATCGCCAGGACCCTCAAAGGCAACCGAATAATCGCATACTCGTTCCGTGATTCCGTACATGGTAGGCAGGTTTTGGAACATTTCAAAGGTAACGAGCAAACTAATATCGGTAGGCAAACTATCAATCAGCTCGATTCTTTCCTTTTCAGGCGCCCATCCCCAGTTATAAGTCCAAAATACGATATCCGCATCCGATTTATACTTATAGATGATATTTTTTACAAGATTTAACCATTCGGGAAAATCTCTACACGGCCACCAACCGGGCGCTGGTCTTGGATCGGGAAGATTATCTTCGTTTAAAAACTGCTGATGCGTTCGCCCAGTTGTTCTTTCATCTTTACTAGGGAATTGCACCGATTCGCCTACAAAGACAATCCCTTTGAATTTGGGATGCTCCTTGAAAATACTGCCAAAAGCGTTATCAAAAACCGATTCCGCATCAGGAGCTGTTGGACTATGGAACACCGAACAATAGCAATACGCATATACGTCCATCCCATAGGTTTCCGCTTTATCTATCAATGCATTTATATCACACGCGCCTGTCGCAACTTGATTGACACCACGCACAAACAATAAAATGGCATCAATGCCCTCTTTCGCAAGGCGTTGCAAATATCCATCGGGGAACACGTCAACGTCATATGCAGAATGTGCCATACGAGGCGAAAACATAGGCTTTTGTTTTGTCGTCCCCTTCTCCAAATAAGGTGCTTTCCTTTCCGTCATTCTATCTTCCAAATCATAGATAGCTTGCGCTGCGCCTCGGTCGTCATAAGCGCGGATGATAATCTCACCGTCCGCTATTTCAACAACTCTTCCCTTATATACGCATACATCATCAAGCCCTTCTTGGGTAAGAATGATACTGATTTTAACAGCGTTATCCTTGGGTTCCTTTATATCAAAACAAACGGAAAGGTAGTCCAACAAATCGCTTTTTGCATGGTCTATCACAGGCGAAATGTCTCCAACAAAGACAACACCGTTTGTTAGAGTAATTTCATTTTCTTTCCTATCCCTCTGGGAATAAACAAAAGGATGGTTAGAAGTTGTTAATTCTTTTCTAAATGCAAATCTTTGTTCCGCCATAGTGCGACCTATCCTTCCCACTAAACAATAACGCGAAGTGTAATAATTTCAAAATTCTTGTAATTTACAGCAACTTGGTTATCATTAACCTCAAGCTTTTTGATATTTTCTTCCATCAAGTTACACAAGTAAACTTCTTTTACCGCAAACCCTAAATTCAGCATCGCCGTACCGCGACGATTAAACGTATCATACAATCTAATGATAAATCCTTCTCCGTCTTCCGCTTTCTTGACCGTTTCAAGAATCAGCTTATCCTCTTCTACACTTGCAAACGAATAGCTTTCAGCCAGACAGCCTGCTTCGTTTTCGGAAATCGTTTTGAGGATTATAGGGTTATTCAATACCTGCGCTTCGTGTATTACATTGCCAGCAACGCAATTTCCTTTGTGGGGCAACAACGAATATGTGAACTCATGGTGTCCCTTATCCGCATCAGGATTAGGGTACGTCGGCGCACGCAAGAGTGTTAATCCTATTTCATTATACAATGCGTGATGGCCATACTTGCAATCATTTAATACCGCAACGCCATAATCGTCCTCTGACATATCCACAAATTTGTGGGCGCAAAACTCAAATTTCGCTATATCAAAAAGAGTGTTACGATAGGTATTTCTTTGTATTGTACCAAACTGCGTATCGCACGTTACGCGTTCGCTATGCAAATTCAACGGAAACAATGCCTTTAAGAGAATATGAGAATCTTGCCAGTCCGCTTGGGTAATAAAATCTATTCTTCTATTATCACTATAAAGGACTACCTTTTGCGTGATGGTAGAATTTAAGAATTTACGCGTAATCACAAAGCCTGCGCTAATCCCTTCTTGGATGGGCTCTACTTTGATAACGTCATCCACCTCGTAACGCTTATCCGCGTAATTCCCATTGATTTCCCACGCGTCAAACGCGGGAGGCAAGTCCTCAAAGGCAACCAACCTGATTACTTGTCCGTAAGCAAGCACTTCCCTTTGCGCTTCCTTATCATAAATGCGAGAAATATTATAATTTTTGTCAAATCCAACGATATAATATGTATTTTCAATACGTCTATTATCCGTCTTCACTGAACATTTTGTTTTAATTTCTTGAAGAACCGTGTACCCCAAGGCAGGAATATTATCCACCATTACAGGGGTATTATCTAAATATGCAATGGAATGAACCGCGAACGAATTCGGATTATACGCAATGATACCGCCATTCGTCTTAATATTCGCTTCAATCCCCTCAAACACATTATTCACTACGCCATTTCCGATTTCTGCTACCCTTGCATAATGCGCATCCGAATCTTGATAAACTTCTTTAATAGAAGATCCGGGAAGAATATCATGGAATTGATTGAGAAGAACCAGTTTCCAAGCCTCATCCAACGCATCGGTATTATAAGGCATATTTAGCATGTTTTGTGCCATCGCAGAATAAATTTCCGCATTACGGAGCAATATTTCCGACTTGCGATTATTCCGCTTGTTTTTCGCCATAGAGGTATATACGCCGCGATGGAATTCAAGATAAAGTTCCCCTGTCCATTTCGGCAAGAGTTCTACGTCATACTTCCCAAGCATTTCATCGAAAAAGGCGGAAATCGTTGTCATACGCGTTGTAGGGCAACTCGTTATTCCCTTCTTCATGCGAATATGATTTTCTAAAAATTCTTTACTCGGTCCGCCGCCGCCATCGCCATAGCCAAACGCCAACAACGTTTCATCCGATATTACTTTTTGCTGTAAACGCTCATCCGTGCCTTTCACCATGGAAGGAGTCAATAAACCGTTATATGTCGTACCAGCAACCTTTGAACCCGCCGCCTGCGCAGTTAAGAAATAGGAAGGAATTTCCGACCCATCAATCCCGCGCCAAGAAAACATATCATACGGGAACTTTTGGGTATCACTCCAAGACAATTTTGAAGTTACAAAGAATTTCAAGTTGCTCTTTTTGATAATTTGCGGAAGCTGTCCGGAAAAGCCAAAGGCATCGGGCAACCAAAGCACGTCTGTCGTAACCCCAAACTCATCTTTGAAAAATCTCTGTCCATAAATAATTTGGCGAACCAAGCTTTCACCGCTCGTAAGCACACAATCCGACTCAACGAACATTGCCCCTTGCGGTTCCCATCTGCCTTCTTCTACCCTTTCCTTGATGCGCTCGTAAAGTTCAGGCACTTCATTTTTCACCATTTGATACAATACCGGTTGCGAAGCAGAAAAGGTAAAATCAGGATATAAATCCATCAAGGTTAATACCGTTGCAAACGTGCGTTGCGCTTTTTCTTTCGTTTGTCTTAACGGCCACATCCATGCCGTATCAATGTGCGCATGTCCAACCGTTGCAACCGATACTCTTTCCCGATTAAAGTCAGGATACATAATATTATCAACGTGGTTTAATGCCATGACGATAGATGCCGCATATTCTTCGCTATACGGTTTACGGAAATCGACCAAATTCAATACTCCGTTTAATGCATGAAGAAGCTCGCTATATTCCCTACTTCCTTTATCTAAACACTCTAACACGTCGTAAGGAACTTTCAAATCATAATATAATTTTTCGGTATTTTTATCAATCGCGTTTAACCCTGTAATAAAGCGTAAAACGTCATCGACGCACATACCTGTATATGCATAAGCCCAAATTTCATATTCTCCAGGCTCGTTAAACCGAACGGTGGTATGATATCTATCACCGCCCTGTGTTATTTTCCCATTTACATAAATCAAGAATTGTGGATTAGAATCCGTCCAGCCTTCAAACCCCGTTTTTATGGTTAATTCTGCAGGCGTATCGTTTTTTGTTAAAACCACTTTTCCTTTGAACCACGCATGTGCATCAGCCTTTCCACCCCATACGTCATATGGCAAAAACTCCCGCCAGTCTTGATTTTCATCAGGCGGAAGATTCGTTGTTTTATAATCACACGAAATATACTTAAAATTATCCAAGGGAATAGCTCTCTTGGATTTTAATCCCCCAAGTTGAGATAAAAAGGATGCTACTTTATCGTGTATATATCTATTCATATTTCATCACCAGTTTTTCTTAAGGGGAAAGAGTTTTTAGGTCTTTCCCCTTAATACTCAACACTTAAAAACCATTATTGTTTAGAATTAGATTAGTTTTCCTCTCTCTTTTTTCTAAACAATACAAGCGCTACGCTTGCAAGAGCCAACCCTGCAAAACCAGAGCCGAAGCCAACCATCGAGAAACAACCACCACCAGTAGAAGAATCTTCAGACGATTGATTGTCAACATCGGAAGAATTATCGTTGGACGAACCACTATTCGACGAGTTATCGTTCGAAGAGTTATCTTCACCGCCAACAGTTTCATACACTGCATTGATTACCGTATTAGCCGTAATCGTTTCAGGAATGTTATCCCATTCAACGAACGTCTTACCAGCAATCTCAGCACCCGTTGCGGGAATCTTATCCGCAGGAATTGCCGTGCCTTCTTCTACAACAATTACGTCACCGAATACTTCGCCTTCACACTTGAAAGTTACGTTATAACCAAATACAGCCACAACTTCCGTATCAGCCGTAACGTTTTCAGCAGAACCGTTCCATCTTACGAATACCTTACCAAGCGACATACCGTCTTCGATTTCAGACATATCCACGGACGCACCGTAAACAATCGTCTTGCTGTCCCACGTATTGCCGTCTACCACAAAGGTTACCGTAACTAAGACGTCTTCCAAAACGGGATAGAATACCGTATCCGCTGTCAAAACGAATTCTTCATCAAACTTAACGCCGTCTGCCGTTGTCCAGTAGGAAACCTTCTTACCTGCAGGAGCCATATATTCTTCAGCCGTAGGCAAGGCGATGCCTGCAAATTCGGTGTTCAAATCGTAAGCAACGTTAGATGCAACGTCGCCGTCTTCTGCCGTTTTGAAGGTTACGTTATACTGAATCAGTTTAAGTGCATCAATAGCCGCCTGCAAAGCTGCCGTAGCCGCATCAACAGTAGCCTGTTCGCTTACTGCTACCATCGTAAATTGACTTAAATCACAAGCATCTATAGCCGCTTGTACGCTTGCAATGGAATCTGCCGTATAGGTATCCGTCATCGCAACTGCCGCCTGTGCATTTGCATAGGCAACAAACAAATCTCTCGTGTTTGCCAAAGCATAAATGGACAAGTCAGCGATGGTGTAAGTACCAGTATTGACAATACCAATGCTTACCTTACCTTCCGTTCCAACAATGTATTCGTTGGTATAGGTGTAAATTTGTACGTATTCACCGCCGTCCATCGCGTAAAGCGTAAGCGTCGTGCCTTGCACTACCAACTTGTATTGCGCTCCAGCACCATTGCTACTGTTAATTGAGGTGTTTTGATCTGCATAACCTACGCGAGGAATAGCCATTTGATATGTCGCTGCCGGCCATTGTGAAGATGCGAGATAGAGCGATACGGGCAGTTTGCCTAAGTCCGCTTCAAAGTTGTAACCAGTCCAATCGATACCCGTTGAACCCATCGTGATTGCTACGCCTTGCGTCATCGTATCGTTGTTGAACAACGTCGTGTTCGATACTACTGTCCATTCCATTACAAAACTTGTATATGCATTTATGGAAGTAATTGGTTCCTCCGCATTATCTAATGTATAAGAACCGTCCACACTGATTGGAAGCCAAAGCGCATCAGTCAATATAGGATACATCGTCACATTCGCATTTACTACAAAAGTAGCATCAATTTTTACGCCATCGGTTGTTGTCCAATACGCAATGCATTTGCCTTCGGGTAACGCTAATTCACTCGCCGTCGGCTTAACAATTTCTATCCAACGAGTACCTTCTTCATATACAGCTTCGCTAATCACATCACCGTCCACCAATGCTTTAAGCGTCACAGTATATTTAGGTGTCTCAGGTGGAATAATTTCTGCAACCTCCAAATCTTTAATTACATATTCCCCACCGTTTACAAGGCTGATACTAATCACACCTTCCGTTCCAACAATGTATTCGTTGGTGTAAGTGTAGATTTGTACATAATCTGTTTCACCCATTTCATAAAGCGTTACCGTCTTGCCTTGTACAACCAACTTGTATTGCGCTCCAGCACCATTGCTACTGTTAATCGAGGTATTTTGATCTGCATAACCTACGCCACCAATACCCAACTGATAGGTTGCCGCAGGCCACTGCGAAGATGCAAGATAGAGCGCAACCGACTGCTTACCTAAGTCCGCTTCAAAGCTGTAACCAGTCCAATCTTTACCAGTCGAACCCATCGTGATTGCTACACCATGAGTCATCGTATCGTTATTCCATGTCGTCGTATTCGAAACCACCGTCCACGTCATCTCAAAGTTCGTATACGCTTCCGTCGTGGTATATGGCGTATCCCCTGTAATCGTGATAACAGTACCATCTACAGGAGGTTCTTCGGGGTCAGGATCCACTACAGGAGGTTCTTCCGTCGCCAAGGCCGTAATTACCAAGTCGTCAATTACGTATTCACCGCTCTTTACAACGCTGATACTAATCACGCCTTCCGTAGCGATAATATATTCATTGGTATAGGTGTAGATTTGTACGTATTCACCGCCGTCCATCTCATAAAGCGTAAACGTCTTACCTTGTACAACCAACTTGTATTGAGCACCTGCGCTATTGCCAGAGGTAATGGTCGAGGTAGTATCTGCATACCCTACGCCACCAATCGCAAACTGATAGAATGCGGCAGGCCACTGCGAAGATGCCAGATAGAACGATACAGGCTGCTTACCTAAGCTTGCTTCAAAGTTGTAACCAGTCCAGTCGATACCAG
>JAZQGK010000010.1:0-6456 GCA_045539975.1 Candidatus Scatosoma sp.
CTTTACGATAATAGCGCCTACATGACGGTTTTCTTGATAACAACTGGACCAAGTAGCAACCGTTTCGGTTAATTCCATAAAGCGTTTGTCCCATTTGTTCATCGACATAAAAATTCTCCTTATATTATATCATTTTAATTATATCACTTTTTTTACGGAAAATCAAATCATTTACAAACATTTTCATTGTTCATATCTAATTTTGCCGTAATTATTATTGAAAATATCCTAAAATTTTCCATTTTTTCTGTTTGAATTGGCGTGAAAAACGTTTATAATATATCTGTAAAATTTTTAAGCCCTTTTGGGGATAAATTTTGGAGGATTGTATTTATGAATATTAAACCTTTATTCGACAAAGTTGTCGTTGAGAGTGTAACCGTGGAAGAAAAAACGCAAAGCGGATTTTTCCTTCCCTCTTCAGCACAGGAAAAACCTCAAACCTGCCAAGTTGTAGCGGTTGGGCCCGGTGGAATTATCGACGGCAAAGAAATCGTTATGCAAGTAAAAGTCGGCGATAAAGTCCTTTGTTCCAATTATGCAGGTTCTAATTTTAAAGTTGGCGGAAAAGAATTCACTATTTTGAAACAAAGCGATATTCTCGCTATCGTAGAAGATTAATCGGTTATTAAAAGGAGAGAAATTATGGCTAAACAAATTAAGTATGGAGAAGACGCAAGAAAAGCTTTGGAAACAGGCGTAAACGTTTTGGCGGATACCGTTAAAATCACTCTTGGTCCCAAAGGTAGAAACGTAGTTTTGGACAAAAAATTCGGTGCCCCCCTTATCACTAACGACGGGGTGACCATTGCAAAAGAAATCGAGCTGAACGACCCCTTTGAAAACATGGGCGCCCAACTCGTAAAAGAAGTTTCCACAAAAACAAATGACGTTGCCGGCGACGGTACGACCACGGCGGTTGTTTTGGCGCAAGCGATTGTGCGTGAAGGCTTGAAAAATCTTGCCGCAGGCGCAAACCCCATCATTTTGAAGGATGGCATTAAAAAAGCCGTTGACGCAACTGTTGCACACTTAAAATCCATTTCCAAATCGGTAGAAAGCAATAAAGCCATCGAACAAACCGCTTCTATATCCGCGGGCAATCCTGAGGTCGGTGCTTTGATTGCTAAAGCAATGGAAATCGTTGGGAAAGACGGCGTTATCACCGTAGAAGAGGGCAAGTCGATGAATACCGAACTCAACACAGTAGAAGGTATGCAGTTTGACCGCGGTTACGCTTCTGCATATATGGTTACAAATACTGACAAGATGGAAGCAACCATTGAAAATCCTTACATCTTGATCACGGATAAAAAGATTTCCAGCTTGCAAGAAATTTTACCTGTAATTGAACCCTTAGCGCAGCAAGGTGCAAAGCTTCTTATTATTGCAGAAGACGTTGAGGGCGACGCTTTGGCTGCCCTTATCGTTAATAAATTGAAAGGCGTATTTAACTCCGTTGCCGTTAAAGCTCCCGGTTTTGGCGATAGAAGAAAAGAAATGCTCCGCGATATCGCTATTTTGACTGGCGGTGAGGTAATTTCCTCTGATCTTGGTCTTGAGTTTAAGGACGTTACCCCGAACATGCTTGGTCGAGCAACTAGCGTTCGCGTCGATAAAGAAAATACGACTATTGTTGGCGGCGCCGGCGAAGTAGAGGCTATTAAAGCTCGTATTGCTTCAATTAAAGCGCAAATTGCTGAAACAAAATCTGATTATGACAGAGAAAAATTACAAGAACGCCTTGCAAAACTCGCTGGCGGTGTAGCAGTTATCAGCGTTGGTGCAGCAACCGAAGTTGAAATGAAAGAAAAGAAACTTCGTATTGACGACGCATTGGCGGCAACTCGCGCAGCTGTTGAAGAAGGTTATGTGCCCGGTGGTGGCAGTGCCCTCCTCTCTGCCGTTCCTACTGTTAAAAAGTTGGTTGCTTCCCTTAGCGGCGATGAAAAAACGGGCGCAAGCATTGTATTGAAAGCCTTGGAAGAACCTATTAGACAAATTGCGAAAAACGCAGGCTACGACGGCTCTGTTGTGGTAGACAAAGTCCTTTCCTCCAAGAAAGTAAATTATGGCTTTGATGCCTTAAACAACAAATATTGCGATATGGTTGAATGCGGCATTATCGACCCCACGAAGGTTACGCGTTCTGTATTGCAAAATGCAGCATCCGTTGCCTCCACTCTTCTTACAACGGAAAGCATCGTCACCGATATTCCTACCCCTCCTGCTCCCATGACTCCTGGCGCAGGCGATATGGGCGGAATGTATTAAAATTGTAAAAAGAATCTTTTTTATTAAATCTCCTACGAAAAAGAGCAGCTATCAAATTAGCTGCTCTTTTTCATTATCTTTTGATCTTATACCATATTCTCAAGAATAAGTTTATCGGCAACAAGCGCAATAAATTCGCTGTTGGTCGGCTTTTCGTTCCCTAAATAGATTCTAGCTCCGAAAATCGCATTAATTGCCTCAATTCTGCCCCTATTCCAAGCCACTTCAATCGCATGTCGAATCGCCCGTTCTACTTTGCTTGATGTTGTTGAAAACTTTTTGGCGATGGACGGATATAATTCTTTCGTCACGCTATTGATTACGTACGGACACTCGATCGTCATTTTGATACCTTCGCGCAGATAAGAATAGCCTTTGATGTGAGGAGGAATCCCTATGGAAATAAAAATTTCGCTTATTTTTTCTTCCATTGTAATCGGTTGACGTTTGCTTATGTTGGATAATTTTAAATCTAACGGTTTGTCTTTGATAAGCTCCTGAATGCGTTCCAAGGCCGTTTGGATAGAAAAAGGTTTTACCAAATAATAAACAGCCCCTTCTCCCATTGCCCTCTCAATAAGTGTATCAGAAGCAACGCCCGTAGCGACAATTTTTGCAGCCGTCCACGTCTTTTTCACCGCACGAATTACGCCACACCCGTCTGTGCCTTTAAGAAACATTCCCACAATAACAAGATCCGGTTTTAGATGTAATATGTGCTTAATTCCCTCATCCCCATCGTCGCCTGCATAAATAACACGAAACTCTTTACTCTCCTCAAAAGCTTCTTTTAATTGCGCCAAAACGGCGCTGTTTGATTCCAAAAGAATAACCGAATTAGTTTTCATTAGATTTTCTCCTTGATTAATTTTGTATCCCCATTATAATACAAATTTTTCCATAAGTAAAGCATTATTGTGCAATATTCAATATTATTTTTCAATATTTTTAAAATATTTTACAATAATCGATGTTTTTCGTGTCGAACTTTGTCGAAAATCTAATAAAAAAGAGCAATCCAGGGTTTGGGACTGCTCTTTGCTATTCATTTAAGAGTGGGTTTCATCAATGTACTCGTCATAAGTAACTTGACGGTCATACGTCTTTTTGTCATTAATTTCAATAATTCTGTTTGCGACGGTATTCATCAATTCTTGGTCGTGCGAAGTAAGCAACATACAACCTTTATAATTGCTTAAACCGTTATTTAACGCTGTGATTGATTCCAAGTCAAGGTGATTGGTAGGTTCGTCAAAAATGAGGAAATTCCCTCCCTCCAACATCATTTTTGCAAGCATACAACGAACTTTTTCGCCACCCGAAAGCACCTTTGCTTTTTTTAACGCCTCTTCGCCGGAAAAAAGCATTCTACCAAGCCAACCGCGGAGATATTCTTCATAATGGTCGTTGGAATATTGCGATAACCATTCCACCAAATTGAGGTCGCAATTCATAAAGAATTCGTTGTTGTTTTGAGGGAAATAAGAAACGGAAATCGTTTTACCCCATTTAACTGTACCGGAATCAGGCTGTTCCTTACCCATAAGAATATCGTAAAGCATGGTAAGGGTGGTACTTTTATCTGAGACAATACCGATTTTCTCATTTTTTTGCACGGAGAATGACAAATCCTTAAAGTACCCCTCTTTCGTTAATCCATCAACAATTAAAATATCGTTACCGATATCTTTTTCAAATTTAAAATCAATGTAGGGATATTTTCTAAGCGAAGGCTTGAAGTCGTTGATGGTAAGTTTTTCCAACTCTTTCTTTCTCGAGGTTGCCTGACGAGATTTAGATGCGTTTGCTGCAAAGCGAGCAATAAATTCTTGCAATTCCTTAGCGCGCTGTTCCGCTTTCTTGTTCTGTTCTTTTTGTTGGCGTGCGAGCAACTGGCTGGTCTGATACCAAAAATCATAGTTACCGACGTACATATTGATTTTACCAAAATCTACGTCGCAGATATTGGTACAAACTTTATTTAAGAAGTGACGGTTATGCGATACGATAATAATCGTATTTTCAAAATCCATCAAATAGTTTTCCAACCATCTAACCGTTTTTATGTCGAGGTTGTTTGTAGGTTCGTCCAATAGCAAAACGTCGGGATCTCCAAATAATGCCTGCGCCAAAAGCACTCTAACCTTTTGCTTTGCGTCAAGATCAGCCATCAAGGCATAATGTAAATCTTCATGAATATCCAAAGCATTCAAAAGCTGCGCGGCTTGGAATTCTGCATCATAGCCGTTCATTTCCGCAAATTCGCTCTCTAAATCAGCGGCACGAACGCCATCTTCTTCAGAGAAATCGGGTTTTGCGTATAATGCGTCTTTTTCGTCCATGACTTCTACCAAATGTTTATAGCCAAGCATAACGGTACGTAAAACCGTTTCATTGTCGTACATATTTTGGTTTTGTTGCAGAACGGACATACGTTCATTTTTGTCCAACGAAACAAATCCTTTTTGGGGCTCTACTTCGCCAGAAAGCACTTTTAAAAAAGTGGATTTACCGGCGCCGTTTGCACCAATTATCCCATAGCAATTCCCTTTTGTGAATTTCAAATTAACGTCTTCAAACAGTTTTTTACTTCCGTATTGGAGAGAAACTCCAGTAACTTGCAACATAATACACCTCTAATTTTACTTTACCTATCGATTATAACATATAAATTTTTTTAAAGCAAACGTTTCCATGAAACATCTTGACAATTTAACAAGATTTAACAAAAAAAAGACCTCCGCATTACGCGAAAGTCTCTTTTAAATATTATTTCACCAATTTTTCAAGTTCAGAAGCTACATCTGCTACCGTTACCAAATTTTCCACTTCGTCGTCGGGAATGATAATACCAAATTCGTCTTCGAGTTGACTCAAAAGTTCTACAACGTCCAAAGAATCTGCACCAAGATCATCAACGATCTTTGCGTCAGGCGTAATCTTCTCAATAGGCAAATTAAGTGCTTCAGCAAGCATTGCTTGAATTTTTTCTAACATATTTGTTCCTCCGTGTGTTTGCGGTTTTAATAACCTTACTAAATTATTGTAATATATAATTATATAAAAGTCAAGTAATTTAGATATTATTTCTTCTTTTTCATTGTTAAACCAATACGGTTTTTCTTCACGTCTACGTCTTTAATTCGAGCCTGGACTACCTGACCAACCTTTAAAACTTCGGATGGATGACGAATATATTTATCAGTAATTTCCGAAATATGCACAAGACCGTCTTGATGCACACCAATATCAATAAATGCACCAAAATCCACAACGTTTCTTACCGTACCCGTCACTTCCATTCCTACTTTTAAGTCTTCAATACCCATAATATCCTTGCGGAGCATGGGTGCAGGCAAAGCGTCACGAATATCTCGGCCGGGTTTCATAAGTTCGGTAACAATATCGTTTAAAGTAGCCTTATCAAGCTCCGTTTCTTTGGCAGCTTTTTCTTCGCCATACGCCTTGATTTTTTCTCGCAAATCGCTGATTCTACGCGCTTTTACATCCTCTTTGGTATAAGAGAACAATGACAGCAATTTCTCCGCTTTTTCGTACGATTCAGGGTGCACCGCAGTGTTATCAAGGATATTGTCGCCACCATCAATACGCAAGAATCCTGCGCATTGCGTATAAGCCTTTTCGCCGAGTTTTGGAACTTTTAAAAGCTGTTTTCTAGATTTAAACCGACCGTTTGCTTCACGGTACGCAACGATATTCTTAGCCACGGAAGCATTCAGCCCCGCGACAAATTTTAAAAGCGAAACACTCGCCGTATTTAAATCGACGCCGACGCTATTAACACAATCTTCTAATACCCCCGATAAAGCACCGTCCAAACGCTTTTCATTCATATCATGCTGATATTGTCCAACGCCGATGGATTTGGGATCAATTTTGATCAATTCCGCTAACGGGTCTTGCAAACGTCTTGCAATTGAAACAGCACTGCGCGCCGTAACGTCATAATCAGGGAATTCTTCTGCCCCAAGTGCACTTGCCGAATACACGGACGCCCCTGCTTCGTTTACAATTACGTAGCCCACCTCTCTGCCCGTTTCTTGTTTAATCTCTTTGATGAGCTCTGCAATAAAGATTTCACTTTCTTTACTTGCCGTTCCATTACCGCAAGAAATAACTTCAACTGCGTATTTTTCGATCAAATTTTTAAGGACAACCTTT
>JAZQGK010000011.1:0-17615 GCA_045539975.1 Candidatus Scatosoma sp.
GGTACGGGCTGTGCCATTCCCGGCGTTATGGCTTGTCGTACATTGCGTACGGAAAGAGAACGCAGAGCAACGGCTATGTTGACGCCGTTTATGCCCTGCGGTGCAAAACTTCCCGTGATTTCGTTGTTTGCAGGCGCGTTCTTCGGCAACTCGCCTTGGGTGGGTGCGATGATGTACTTTGCAGGTATTTTGATTATCTTAGGCTGTGCGCTTTTGATTAATCTTCTTACCGGCTATAAAGCAAGAAAATCCTTCTTCATCATCGAACTTCCCGAATATAAAATTCCCAGCCTTTGGGGGGCATGTAAATCCATGCTCAGCCGCGCTTGGGCGTACATAGTAAAAGCAGGGACCATCATTCTCGTATGTAACTTTGCCGTACACGTGATGCAAACTTTCGACTGGACTTTCCAGGTAGTAGAAGCCGATCAATCCATCTTGCACGACATCGCAACGCCGTTTGCGTACGTGCTTGCGCCCATCATCGGCGTGGTGGCTTGGCGCTTTGCGGCGGCGGCGGTTACCGGGTTCATCGCAAAGGAAAACGTCGTTGGTACGTTGGCTACTTGTTTCGGTATCGAAGCATTGTTTAACATGGACGATTTGGCGATTTTGGAAGGCATGGAAGGCACGGTTGCCGCAGCGTTCCAAATCGGCAGAATTGCAGCGCTTGCCTATCTGATGTTCAACCTCTTTACGCCCCCTTGCTTTGCGGCAATCGGCGCGATGAACGCTGAAATTAAGGATAGAAAATGGTTCTGGGCAGGGATCGGCTTGCAGTTTGCCGTCGGTTTTAGCATCGGGTTCTTGGTATTCTTCTTCGGCGCTCTGTTTACCAAAGCAAGTTTTGCGTCCATCTGGATGCCCATCGTCGGTTGGATAATCATAGCGATGATTGCGACGATATTTACCGTGCTGATTATTAGAAAACAGAAACAATTAAAAGCCGAATACGCACTTAGCAAAGCAAAATAAGGAATAAACAACAATGACAGAAATTATTGTAATAGCAACCATTGTGTTCATCCTCGGCGGCGCAATCGCCTATATCGTTAAAGCCAAAAAAAGCGGCAAAAAATGTATAGGCTGCCCCGATAGCTGTTCTTGTAGCGCTAAAAACAAGAAAAACGCAGACGGGGAACAAAACCAGTGCTGTTGCTGTCATAAAGACAACTAAAACAAAAAA
The DNA here is from genome assembly GCA_045539975.1 of Candidatus Scatosoma sp. Classification (GTDB taxonomy): domain Bacteria; phylum Bacillota; class Clostridia; order Christensenellales; family Borkfalkiaceae; genus Scatosoma. The sequence goes on from JAZQGK010000011.1 coordinate 1,187, forward strand.
AGACGTGGAAATACTCCGCGTCTTTCTTTTTTATATACTTTTTATTAAAATATTTCTTAACCGAGGTTAATTTTTATTGACAAAGTGTTTGAGTTGTGGTATAATAGGGGTGTAAAAAGGTGGAAAAACCTTTGTATCAGCGAAGCCGAAGGAGTTCGGCGGACTGAAAACTACTTACTCAATACCTCATTTTTTGCAAAAGTATGCCCGCGGTCTTTGTTTATAAAGACGGTGGGCATTACTCTTTTGAGGAGGCGGAAAACGATATCAAGTAAGACAAAAGACGAGGAAAACTCCTCGCCTTTTTGTGTTTTATATGCTGAAATTAGGATTGTTTAGAGGTCGTTTTGCCTTGTTTTCTCTGTTCGGCTTTTGCTCGTTTTTCCTCTTCACGGGCTCTTTTTTGTTCCTCACGGGCTTTTTTCGCCTCTTCGCGTTTGGCGGCGGCTTCTTGTTTTTTGGCTTCGCGCTGCGCCATTTTCTCCGCCAAGGCTTTGGCTTTTTGTTCGCCGACGCGCTCTTTTAGATAGTTTTGGATTTTGATTTCCTTTTCGGTGGGAGGGTCGGTAGGGGTGTCGTTGAACTTTCTGACAATAGAATAAACGAGCTCAAAGTCCAGCTTCACGCCTTCGAAAAACAATGTCCACCAGCTTGACGCGATTTTCATAGCGATTTCTAATAACAGCCCCAGCGCCCACGTGATACAGCTGATTGCCGTCAATAAAATGGTGAAAGTGGACGGATTGTTGCGTTCTAAAATGATACCGTAGACGAGAATGGCGAGGATAAAGAGTTTTAAAATGCGTTTGCTATGCACGTAAAAGTTTTTAACGCGGCGTTTTAATTCTTTTTTTGCGTGAGACCAAGTGGCGCACACGAAAAAGATAAGGTATGCGGACGTGATGATTAACAGTGCTAAATTCAGGTAAAAGAAATCGGGTTTTGTGACGAGATTGACTGCCAAATACGAGATGTAGACGATAGGGGATAACAGGTTAAAATAGAACATGAACCGTTTAAAATCTTCGCTGATTTTCTCGTAAGCCGCTTTTGTATGATTGAGCATAAATTCCTCCTTATCTTACTTTATTTTTTGTCGTTTTCTTTGGGCGATTTCCCAAAATAGGAGTAAAAACCGCATACCAGGTTCGCGTTGAACAGTTTTTTCTTCTTATCTGCGCTCTTGCCGAAGTGTCGTTCAAATTCGGGCAAAGAGGTTAAAATGTAGGCGTTCCAGTCGGGCAATGTACGGAAAGTTTTTCCCAAATCCCGCATGAGCGCGCGGACTTCTTTTTCTTCCGAGAGCCGTTCGCCGTACGGTGGGTTGGATAACAGCACGCCGTATTTTTGTTGGCAGCTAAACTGTCTTGCGTCCGCAACCGAAAAGCGGATATATTTCTCCACGCCGGCGCGTTTTGCGTGGTATTTGGCGATGGAAATGGCTTCGGAATTGATATCCGATGCAAAAATTTGTAATTTTGCGCCACGTTTTTCCTCGTCGCGCGCAGCTTCCTTGGCGGCTTCCAACACCCCTTTGGGCGTGCAAGACCATGCGTTGAAATCAAAATCACGGTGCAAGCCGGGCGCGATATGCAACCCTTTCATCGCAGCTTCGATAGGCAACGTTCCACTGCCGCAGAAAAGGTCGGCAAAGGGTTTTTCCTCGTCGCGGTCGGGGTTGTAAAAAGTGGAATCGATAAGCCCTGCAGCGAGCGTTTCCTTCAAGGGCGCGCTGTACGCCAAAGAACGGTATCCGCGCTTGTGCAATCCGTCCCCCGAAGTGTCCAGCGTCACCGTTACTTCGTCCTTGAAAATGGACACGCCGACGATAGAGCGCGCACCCGTTTCCGCAAAGGTTTTTCTGCCCGTGCGAATCTTGTCGGAAAGGCGTTTGATAATCGCTTTTTTCGCGACGCCGCCCGATACTTTGATAGCGGCAAGAGTGCTTTGTACGCTTTTTCCATCCATTAGGATTTGTGAATCCACGTCCAGCCAAGCTTCCCAAGGGATAGCGTAAACGCCCTCGTACAGTTCGTCGAAGGTGGTAGCTTTGAACCGGGAAAGCACGATAAGCACTCGTTCGCCGCTGCGCAGACATACGTTCAAACGCGCGACGTCCTGCCAGTCGCCCTCTACTTCGATTCTGCCGTTCTCAGCCGGCGCACGTTCGAAGCCCAGAGAAAAAAGCTGTCGTTTTGTAATTTGTTCTAAGCCCGAGGCTACGGGAATAAGTAGTTTCATAATCGTACCCATTATAACGCAGGACGGGGGATTTGTCAAGGTTTTGGGGTTGACAATCCTTGGCGAAAGGAGTATAATAGTGCCATGAAACAAAACTACGATTTGCGTATGCAGGAACAAATGAAAGAAATTCCGCAGGGGACGAGGCTGCTTCTTCATAGCTGCTGTGCGCCCTGTTCTTCGGCTTGTTTGGAGCGGTTAAAGGACGTTTTTCGCATAATGGTGCTGTATTATAACCCCAACATTGACGAGGACGCGGAGTATCAAAAACGCAAGAGCGAACAGATTCGTTTTTTACAAGAGACTGGCTGGGCGGATTTTTTGGATTGCGACCACGAGGCAGAAGAGTTTGCAAAAATCGCGCAAGGCATGGAAAACGAGCCCGAACGCGGCGCGAGGTGTTATCGTTGCTATGCTTTGCGGTTATCAAAGACGGCGCAGGTTGCCAAGGAAAACGGGTTCGCATGGTTTGCCACGACGCTGACGTTAAGTCCCCATAAAAATGCCGAGTGGTTGAACGAAATCGGGCAAAACGAGGGGGGCAGGTACGCGTTGAACTATCTTTTCAGCGATTTTAAAAAGCAGGGCGGATACTACCGTTCTATCGATTTATCCAAGGAATACGGGTTGTATCGGCAAGATTTTTGCGGATGTAAATATTCCAAACGGTAAAGGGAAAAGGGGCACGTAAATAAAATAAGGCAGCGGTTTTTTTATAAAAAACCGCTTTTTTCTTGCATTCGGACAAGATTCGTGTTATAATGAAACGGACATGAAGAAGATTTTCGGTTATTTCAAACCCTATAAATGGCAAGCGCTAATGGGACCGCTCTTCAAATTGTTGGAGGCGACGTTCGAGTTGTTAGTGCCTTTCGTCGTCGCGGCAATCGTAGACGTCGGTTTTGGCGCGCTGCAAAACGGAGGGTATCCCGACGCCAACAAACGTTATATCGTGTGGATGTGTTTGGTTTTGGCGGCTTTTGGTTTGGTCGGGTTTATTTTCGCCGTAGCGGCGCAATATTTTTCCGCGCGCACGGCCACGGGCGTCTGCGCAGGCGTGCGTAAGGACTTGTTCAAAAAATTACAGTCGCTCAGTTACAGCGATATCGATACAATGGGCGAAGCGACGATGCTCACCCGTATGACGGGGGACGTCGATAAAATGCAGACGGGCATCAATCTGTTTTTGCGTTTGTTTTTGCGTTCGCCGTTTATCGTGTTCGGCGCGTTGATTTGCGCGCTTATCATCGACCCGAATTCCTTTGGCGTGTTCGGCGGCGCAATCCTCGTTTTGGCGATCGTCGTGTACGCGGTCATGCTCATCTGTATGCCGCTGTATAAAAAAACGCAGGCAAAGCTGGACAACGTGCTCCTTTCCACCCGTGAAAATTTGTCGGGCGCAAGAGTTATCCGTGCGTTTTGTCAAGAGGACGAGGAACAGGCTCTTTTCGACAAGCGCAACGGGGAACTGAACAAGGGAAGAAAATTTGTCGGCGCGATTGCGGCGATTACCAACCCTTTGACGTATGCCTTGGTCAACGTAGCGATTATTCTGCTTTTGTACGTGGGGGCGATTCGCGTGGAGAGCGGCGTTTTGACGCAAGGGCAAGTGATTGCGCTGTATAACTTGATGGGGCAGATTTTAATCGAGCTTATCAAGCTGGCAAACTTAATCGTTACGGTTGCCAAAGCGGCGGCGTCCGCAAGCCGTATCGAAGGGGTTTTGAAGATGCAATCCTCGTTGCAAATCCTGCCCGATAGTGAGAAAAAGGACGAACCTTTTATTGTATTTGACGGCGTTTCCGCGAGGTATAACGTCGGCGGTGACGAGGCTTTGGAGAAAATTTCCTTTACCGTTTCGCGCGGCGAGACAATCGGCGTTATCGGCGGTACGGGTTCGGGCAAGACGACGCTCGTCAATCTCATTCCGCATTTTTACGACGTCAGCGAGGGACAGGTGCGCATTGACGGCAGGGACGTGCGTGAACAGAGCTTGCAAAATTACTTGCGCGAACGTATAGGCGTTGTGCCGCAAAAGGCGAAACTGTTTAAAGGCACAATCAAAGACAACCTGCTTTGGGGCAAGGCGGACGCGACGGAAGAGGAACTGCTGCAAGCGGCGCGTATCGCGCAGGCGGAAGAGGTCATTCTCGGCAAGGGCGGTTTGGATGCGCCCGTCGAGCAGGGCGGTAAAAACTTCTCGGGCGGACAGAAACAGCGTTTGACCATTGCAAGAGCGATTGTGAAAAATCCTGATATTTTGATTTTAGACGATTCCTCGTCGGCGCTTGACTATGCGACGGACGCGGCGCTTCGCGGTGAAATCCGTAAGCTGAAAACAACGACGTTCATCGTTTCGCAACGCGCTTCGTCTGTGAAAGACGCGGATAAAATCATCGTTTTGGAAGACGGCAAGGCGGTTGGTATCGGCTCGCATGAAGAGTTGATAAAAACCTGCGAAGTGTATCGAGAAATTTACGATTCCCAGTACAAAGACGGGGAAGAAGGAGGCGCGAAATGAGGACTCCTTCCGTGAAAAAAGTAGCCAAAAAGAGTACGCTGCGCCGTATTTTGCAGTATGCAGGACGGTACCCGTTGTCTTTGGTGGGCTCGGTGCTGTTCGCAATCATCTCGGTAGCGGCAAGCTTGTTCGTGCCCGTATTCTTCGGGGACGCTATCGACTGTATTTTGGAAAGCGGTATCCTTTGGCCGCAGTTAAAAACTTTGTTTGTGAAAGTGGCGGCTGCCGTGGGTATTTCCGCTTTGGCGCAATGGCTTTGCAGTCTTTGTAACAACCGAATTTCTTGTAACGTCGTACACGATTTACGCGAGGACGCGTTTGATAAGATAGGCAGTTTGCCCTTGCAATACGTGGACACGCACCCCCATGGGGATACCGTCAGCCGTATCGTAGCGGACGCCGACCAGTTTTCCGATGGGTTGTTGCTTGGTTTTACGCAGTTTATTACGGGCGTCGTTACCATTTTGGGTACGGTCGTGTTCATGCTCGTTACAAACTGGATGATAGGGCTCGCGGTTGTGTTGGTCTCCCCCGCGTCCTTGTTTGTAGCTCGGTTTGTGGCGACGCACACGCATAAATTTTTCAAGGAACAGACGGAAACGCGCGGCGAACAGACCGCGTTCACCGAAGAGGCAATCGGCGGTTTGAAAACTACCCTCGCTTTTGCGCATGAAGCGGAAAACGAGGCAAAGTTTAACGAAATCAATCAACGATTGGAAAAAGCGTCGATGAATGCGACTTTCTATTCCTCGCTCACCAACCCGTCTACGAGGTTTATCAATAATTTAATCTATGCCATGATTGCGTTGCTTGGCGCGTTTAGCGTTATCGGCGGCGATTTCACCGTCGGCGGCTTGACGAAATTTTTGTCCTACGCCAACCAGTACACCAAACCGTTTAACGAAATTTCCGGCGTTGTGACCGAACTAAAAAGCGCGTTCGTTTGCGCGGCGCGTATCTTTGAGCTTATCGACGCGGAGGAAGAAATTTCGGATAAGGACAACGAAGTCCTCGTCCATGCGGAAGGCAACGTGCAGTTAGATAACGTATCGTTCTCGTACCTGCCCGAAAAACCCTTGATTGAGGGGCTTTGTCTGGACGTGAAGAAAGGTCAGCGCATCGCCATCGTCGGCAGAACGGGTTCGGGTAAGACGACCCTTATCAATCTATTGATGCGTTTTTACGACGTCAACGGCGGCAGCGTTTTGGTGGAAGGCAAGGACGTGCGCAGCTTGACAAGAGAGTCTTTGCGCAGTCATTACGGCATGGTTTTGCAGGAAACTTGGCTGAAAAACGGCACGGTGCGCGATAATTTGAAGATGGGCAAGCCCGACGCCAGCGACGAGGAAATGATAGCGGCGGCGAAAGCGGCGCACGCGCACAGCTTTATCAAGCGCATGGAAAAGGGTTACGACACCGTGATAACAGACGGCGGCGCTTTGTCGGAAGGACAGAAACAGTTGCTTTGTATCGCCCGTATCATGTTGACGAAACCGCCCATGCTGATTTTAGACGAAGCGACTTCGTCCATCGATACCCGTACGGAACTGAAAATCAGCGACGCGTTCGGGAAGCTCATGCAAGGCAGAACCTCGTTCGTCGTGGCGCATCGACTTTCTACCATCGTGCATTCCGATCGCATTTTGGTCATGGAAAACGGGCACGTCGTAGAGCAGGGCACGCATACGGAGCTGTTGCAAAAGGGCGGCGCGTACGCAGCTTTGTATAACAGCAGTTACCAGTAAGAAAACCTTTTTCCGCCGTCATACCTTATTCCCTTTTTTCATATACTGTAAAGAGTGGAGGGGTGCGATGCGGTTATACGACGAAATTTTTAAAAACGCGGACGGCGCGGCTTGCGCGCGGTGTATTCTGTTGCCCGGCGGCGGCGGATATTTTGAGGGCGTGAAGTACGTCGAGGAGTTTTCTTCCCAGCGCATCGTCGTGTGTTTTCCTCGCAAAACAGTCGAGGCGGAAGGGGTAAATTTATCCATTAAAAAGTATTGCGACGGGGATTTGCAAATCGACGGTAAAATTGCCTGTCTCCGCGTACTTGGAGAGCAATCAAGCCAACTCACGGACCAACGTGCGAACCAACACGCGGGCGGAAAAACCGACGAGAAACCGAACGCAACGAATGGCGCGCGGCAAGCGAAAAACGGAAAGGGGGCTTGAGATGTCCTTGTTTTCGTATAAGGTGCGGTTGCAGGTAAAGGGTTTGATGCCGGAACGGGCTTTGCTGCGGCTGCGGCGCGCGCATATTCCTATTTTTAACGCCGTGAGAACGGCGCGGGACGAGATACGTTTCGACGTCTGGAAAAAAGATATTGAAAAAGTTTTTGCAATTTATCCAAACGTGTGCTATAATATAGGTGAATACACGCCCTATACCGTTACTTCTTTGGGTGCGGTTGGGCTTGGGAAAACGCTGGAAACAGCCAAGAATCGGATAGGGTTTGGGATAGGCTGTCTATTGTTTGCAACGATTTTTACGCTCGCAAACGAGTGTGCGTTCGGCGTGGAGTTTGTCGGTTCAAGCTTTTACGCAAGGGAGACGTACGCGGCGTTGGACGAGTGCGGTATTGTGCTTGGGAAACGTTACGAGGGTAAAAACGCGGATTTGTTTTGTTCGAAAATACTTTCCTTGGACGGCGTCGAGTTTTGTTCTTTGAAAAAGGAAGGCTTGAAATTGCGTGTAGAGATACGCATGAGCCCCTTTCACACGGCATATTTTCAATCGGGGTCTATGCGCGCAAAGCACGCAGGGACGGTGGTTGGTATCACGGTATTGCGCGGCACTGCTTTAACGGCTGTCGGGGCGGAAATCAAGGCAGGGGACTCTCTTGTCGGGAACTGGTTTTCCACCGAAGACGGGGGGCAGGTACGCGTTGAACTTATCGCGCGCGTACGTATAGCGTGTACGTACGAAGCAGTGATAGATGCCGAGGACGAGGAAAGTGCGTTTGCGACGGCGTATTTGCAAGCCGGGCTGGGCGCGGAGGATATTTTGCAAACGAGGTCTGTTGCGGAGTGTGAAGACGGGTATTTGGTCACTTTGTCTTACGTCGCAACGGAGAGTATGAATTTTTGATGGAAACGCTTGCGGCGTCGACCGAATGCCGCAACGAGGAGGAAAGCATTGTCAAACGTTGAAAAAACGGTAGAAACAATCGATTTAAAGTCTGTGGACAGGCTTGCGCGGATTTTGGGCGCGTTCGATGAAAATTTAAATTTTCTTTCCAAGGAACTGGGAATCGTCGCGTACGTGGACGGCGTGAAAATCCGCTTGGAAGGTAGCTTGGACGGGGTTGGAATCGGCATGCAGGTCTTGCACGAGCTGTCGAAAATGGCAGGCAACGGCGAGCCTGTGGATATCGGACGTATGGCGTACTGCATCGAGCTTGCCAAAGAGGGCAGAGCCGGTGAAATAGCAACCTTAGAAGGCGGCGTGGTGGCGATTACGGCGCGCGGAAAGCAGATTAAGTGCAAGACGGTCGGGCAAAAGAGCTACGTAGACGCAATCAAGAAAAACACGGTGGTTTTTGGCGTAGGGCCTGCCGGTACGGGGAAGACGTATTTGGCGGTCTGCATGGCGGTTTCCGCTTTCAAAAGCAGGCAGGTGGAGAAGATTATTCTCACCCGTCCCGCGGTGGAAGCAGGGGAGAAACTTGGGTTCTTGCCCGGGGATTTGCAAACGAAGGTCGATCCCTATTTAAGGCCGTTATACGACGCTTTGCAAGAGATGCTGGGGTTGGAAACGTACGGCAAACTGATGGAGCGCGGAGCAATCGAGGTAGCGCCTCTTGCGTACATGCGCGGCAGAACGTTGTCCAACGCGTTTATTATCTTGGACGAGGCGCAAAATACCACGAAAGAGCAGATGAAGATGTTCCTTACCCGTATGGGCGAGGGGAGTAAGATGGTGGTGACGGGGGACGTCACGCAAATCGACCTCGACGGCAAGGACAGCGGTTTGGTGCACGCGACGAAAATTTTAGACGGCGTGGAGGGGATTTCCGTTTGCCGATTGACGGCAAAGGACGTTGTTAGACATCCGCTTGTTATGCGTATCATTCGCGCATACGAAAAGGACAGCGAAAAAAAGGACGAAAAGACTGCGGAGCGGCATTCTACGAAAACTCGTAAGGGGAAACCTGAGACGGAGGGTGCGCTCTTGGAAGGAGAATAACGAAAGATGGCAGTAAAAAGACTTCAAAAAGCTTGGACAAGAAAGAACTTGTGTAACAGCATGTTACTCTTTTTCATGCATTTTATTATTTTATCGGTGATTGCGGGAATCGTCTTGCTTTACGACGAATTTTCCAACATCGTAGAGTACATGCGCGTCAACGGTGCGGATTATTTGTACGCGCTGTTTTGCATGCTGTTGATTATTACAATCATGTACTTTTATTTCCTCTTCGAGGACAAGGAAATGTTATCCAGCGGTAGGAACATCGCTTTGCTGTTTACCGTTTTGGATTTGTATTTCCTCTTGGCTTGGTTCATAGGCGAAAAAATCAACTTGTACGCGCGCCCCGTTGCGCTGGTTGCGTTGCTCATTTTCGTGTTGGTAGGCCGTCGCGACGCTATTTTCATGACGGTTATCAGCTCGCTTTTGATGTTCATTATCGACGCGTTCACGGGTATGGGCTCGGCAAGGGAATATTATTCCTCGTTGATTATCTCGTTCTCGGCAGGTATGATTGCAATTTTCTTCTGTGATAAAGCCAAAACCCGTTTCGCCGTTATCGGCATCGGTATCTTTATCGTTCTCCCCATCGATCTCGTCATCTTCCTTTTGGAAATCTCGACGCTGGTGGACGGTTCTTCGCCGACGGCGCTTTCTAATCTCGAAGCGATTTTCATGCGTATGGGCTACGGTTTGTTCGGCGGCGTTATGTCGGCGGTTATCTTCTTGGCGATCCTGCCGTTAATGGAATCTATCTTCAACTGTTTGACGGTATTCCGCCTGCGCGAATTGACAAGCTCCGACGCGAAAATCTTGAAAAAACTCAAACAGGAAGCTCCCGGTACGTATAACCACGCGATGATGGTTGCGCAGCTTGCGGAAGCGAGTGCGGCGGCAATCGGCGAAAACGTAGATTACGCCCGTGCGGCGGCGTTATACCACGACGTCGGGAAATTGCATAACCCCGAACATTTCACGGAAAACCAAGGGGATTATAACCTACACGACGAGCTCTCGCCCGAGCTTTCGGCGGATCTTATCCGTTCGCACGCAAAGGACGGTTATACGCTGATTAAGAATCATCATTTGCCCGATTTCTTGGCGGACGTTGCGGTGCAGCACCACGGTACGATGCCGATTCGTTATTTCTATGCGAAAGCATTGAAACTGACGGACGGGGAATTGAATATAGAAGATTTCTCCTACCTTGGCCCTAAGCCTCAGACGAAAATTGCGGCAATCGTCATGATTGCGGACGGTTCGGAAGCGGCGGTACGCGCGGTGAATGCTCGCACGCCCGAGGCGGCGGAAAAAGCAATCCGTTCGGTCATTGAAGAGCGTATGGACCTCGAACAGTTTGCGGAATGCGACATCACCATCGGGGATTTGACGAAGATTCGTTATGCTTTGGTGGATACGCTGACGGGGGTATATCACCACAGAATTAAATACCCCAACCTCAAATACAAACGCACGGAAAGCGGTACGAAAGGAGAAAATGAATGATAGATTTTCGTATTCTCTGCGAGGAGGACGAGTTCTCTCAAAACAACGTAGAGGCTTTGGAACAGGCTTTGCAGGGCTTTGTGGATACGGACGTGACGCTGTCGGTGGAATTCTTGTTCGTGGACGGCGAGGAGATTCGGCGTTTGAACCGCGAAATGCGTTCGATAGACAAGGTGACGGACGTATTGAGTTTCCCGACGCTCGACGGGATTAAAGGTGAAAAAATCCGTGTGCGGAATCACCCTTACGACGTGGACGAGGACGGACTGTTGACGCTGGGTTCCATCGTCGTTTGCTGTGACAGAGCCAAAGAACAAGCGGAAGAGTACGGACATTCGTACAATCGCGAACTGCATTATTTGTTGGTGCACGGGATTATGCATTGTTTGGGCTATGACCATGAAACGGACGAACAGCGCGCGGAAATGCGTGAAAAAGAGGAATATATTCTCGGAAAACTGGGTATCACGCGCGATTGATATTAGATGATATCGGGTGCAGTTGGGCGCAAAAATAGGGCGGACAAGCAAAACCGCCGCCAAAACAGACAGAAAACGGAGGAAATTCGAAAGGATATGAGAAGCGGATACGTAGCCGTAATCGGCAGAGCAAACGCGGGAAAAAGTACGCTCATCAACGTGATGGTAGGGGAGAAAGTTTCTATTGTATCTCCCAAACCGCAGACGACGAGGGACAGAATTTTGGGGGTATTGACGGGCGAGGATTATCAAATCGTCTTTGTGGATACGCCCGGAATTTACAAGGCGCGAAACGCCCTCACGGACATGATGATGCGCACGACGGAAAGCAGCGCTCGGTCGGTGGATTATATTTTATACGTGTTGGACGGACACGACGGCATATCGGAGGAAGATTTTGCGCTGATTAAAAAGTACCAAGTGCTGAACATTCCCATGGCGGTAGCGTATACGAAAATCGATATCATGCCCAAGGAAAATATCCCCCTTGATATGGCAAAATTTGCCGATTCGGGCTTGGATATCGACGTTTTCCCCGTTTCTGCGCGCAAGGGCAAAAACGTCAAGCATTTGCAGGAATTCTTGATAAAACAAATGCCTGAAGGTGAGAAAGTGTTTGAGCAAGACATCGTATCGGACAAGAGCGAAAAGTTCATGATTTCCGAAATTATGCGCGAAAAAATCTTGCTGAAATTCGACAAGGAAATTCCGCATGGGATCGCCATCGTTATCAACACTTTCCAGCGCAACGAAAACGGCGTGTATGAGGTCAACCTCGACATCGTTTGCGAAAGAGCCAACCACAAAGCTATCTTGATTGGAAAACAAGGCAGAGCGATTAAAGAAGTTTCCTCGTTTGCCCGTCAGGACATGGAAAAGTTTTTGGACGCAAAGGTGTTCCTTACCACTTACGTCAAAGTGAAAGAGGATTGGAGAGATAGACCGAACATGCTGAAAGAGTATGGCTACGAGGACTTAAAGGACGAATAAAAGTCCTGCCGCACACCAAAGCGCGCCCTTGCATAATTTTCTTTTCCCTATCGCAAAATATGGGTGTGGGAGGGAGAGAAAATGCGTGACAAACGGGAAGAAAACGGTGCGGCAAAAATGGCATGGGAGCTTTTTGAAAAGACGGGCAGCATCAGTTATTATATGCTGTATTACGATTTACTCCGTCGCAGATAACGCAAGAAAAGGGTAGGGGACTATGGAGATAAAAACAGACGCAATCGTCTTGCAATCGATTGATTACAAGGACAACGACAAATTGTTGACTCTGTTTTCCCCTGCGTTGGGCAAAATCACCGCGGGGATTCGCGGTGTGAAAAAGCCGAAAGCCAAGCTTGCGTTTTCCGCGCAACCCTTTTGTTTTGCGGAGTATATCCTTGCGGAAAAGGGCGGTCGGTACACCGTCACGGGCGCGTCTTTGCACGAAAGTTTCTTTGCTTTGCGGTTGGATATCGAACGGTTTTATGCGGCTTGCGCGATGGCGGAGGTCAGCCGTGCGATTCTAATGGAAAACGAGGAATACGAAGCTCTGTTCGTCGGTTTTATCGAAGGCTTGAAAGCGCTTGCTTTGGGCGGCGAGGACTGCGAGGAGTCGGTGATTTCCTTTATTTTAATCGCTTTACGGGAAAGCGGTTATCCCATCGACCTCGGGTTTTTGGAAGAGTGCGACGGGGAAATAGGGGAAAAGCTTTGGTTCGATTTCTCTGACGGAAGATTTACGACGTTCGAGCGCTGTGTTCAAGGGGAACGCGCGAGCGTCAGCACCTATCATACCTTGCGCAAATGCGCGGGTTTAACGTACGATGACACGCTGACGGAGGGCGGTAAAAAACGCGCCTTACGCCTTTTGAAAGCGTTCCTTTCCGAAAAGACGGAGGAAAGGTTTGAAAACCTGGGCGAATTGATTAGAATGGAATGATTTTCACTTGTTCGTTCGCTCAAAAACAGAAAAAAGGAAATTTCATATGGCAAGAACGACAAAAAAACAAGAAACGAAGGTCGTGACCCGCGCAGAAAAGAAGGACGCGACCAAAAACATTATCAAAGAACTGTTGGCGGTAAAGCCGCTGAAACACAACGAACTCATTGAAGAAACAGCAAAAATTTATACCGAGCGTTTTGGCGGTGAGGACACGGAAAACGTCAATGACGTGAAAGGCAGAGTCGGTTCTGTTCTCGATATCATGAAAAAGGAGAGTGAAATCACATACGAGGGGGGCATGTACGCGTTGAAAGCTCGTTTGCCTATGCCCACCGAGGCTGACAAAGAGGAAAAAACCGTCGCAAAAAAGGACGAAAAATCTGCAAAAAAGACGCGCGGAAACAGCAAAAAGAACCCCAAAAAGAACGCGGAAGAAAAGGAAATTCCTAAGGAAGCTCCGATTGATTATCCCATCACGCAAGAAGACGGGAAAGAAGAGAAAAAATCGGTGAAAAAAACGGCTAAAAAATCGGCAAAAACGGCGGTGAAAGAAGAAAATGCCGCGGTGGAAGAGCCGAAAAAGGCAACGGACAAAAAAGCAAAAGCCAAGAAAGACAAAAAGGAACAAGCAGAGCCGTTACCGCCAGCTCCGTTGCTTCCGATTGCACCCGTTGCGCCCGTGACGCCCGAGATTGCGCCTGAACCCATTCCCGCGCCCGAAGAAAAAGCAGACGGTGGGAAAGAAAAAACGCCGAAAACGGTAAAATCGGAAAAAACGGCGTCGAAAGAAACGAAAGAAACCAAAGAGCCGAAAAAGACGGTGCGCAGCCGTACGAAAAAGACTGAGGAAACGAAAGCGGAAACCATGTCGAAAGAAGTACCTGCTACTGCGCAAGAAAAGCAGGAAAGTCAAGAAGAAAAACCCGTAGAAAAACCGGAAAAAACGGCGACGGAAGGGAAGAATATTCCTGCCTTGAAAGAGAAAGGGGAAGCGGCGAAAAAGAGCGAAGTGATGGACATGAGCTTTTTGTTCGGCAACGTGAAACCTACGCCCGTAAAAGAAGAGAAAAACGAAAATAAAACTGAGACGAAAACCGTAGAAAAACCGGCGGAAAAACCTACGGCAAACGAGCCGAAAAAGGAAGAAATGCCGACGGTAAAAACGCAGGAAAAACCCGTAGAAAAACCGGTGGCAAAACCTGAACAAAAGCAGGAAAAGCCCGGTTTAAAATTGATAAAAACGGACGAAAAACGGGCGAAAAAAGTGGTGCAGACTTTGCGCAAAGCGGAGAGCAAACCCTTGACCGCGGACGAGCGTTTGAAAGAGAACTTTTTGAAGAGATTGCGGTCGCTTGGCGGGGATTATTTCGAGTACTATTCGGTGTATTTATTAGAGCGGTATTCGATGAAAAACGGCAGAAGATTAGAGGGTTTGCGCATCAGCGGCGGCGACAAGGACGGCGGTATCGACGGCGAGATCGAGCTGACGGATAAATTCGGATTTAGAGAGACGATCTACATACAGTCGAAGAACTGGAACCCCGACAAGGGCGACGAAAGACTGTGGGTCGTTGGCGAGACGTTATTGCAACAATTTATCGGCGCGTGCGCATGCCGTCAGGCGCAGGATAAGAAACAGCATTGCCGTGGAATTTTTGTCACGACGTCGAGGTTTACTCCCGACGCAAAGCGGATTTTAGAAACGATGTCGGACAAAATCGTGGGGTATGACGGTTCGGATTTGTACGAAGCGGCAAAGGAATGTCAATTTGGCGTAGTGTACGAAAACGGGAACTGGAAACTGGATGAAAAACTCCTTTCTTCCTCAAAAGCATTTTTTAATATGATGTAATAAAAAATTCGGCTGCGAATTATTCGCCGCCGAATTTTTCTTTTTTAAAATGAGGTCCAATGCTTTCCGCCGTGGTATCGTAAATCCATCACCTTTTGATATCCATCGTAAAGAACCCAGTCACCATACGCGTCTTGTGCAATACGATAGTCGTCACCATAAGCAGTGCCATAAATTTTATATTCGATAGGTTTTAAAAAACCGAATTGAGATATTGTAAAACCGGTAATATCGCCATAGCGAGTATAAACTCTATCGTTTCGTATTTCAAATCCATCGTTAATCAAATCTTTAAAAGAAACGGACATAATTTATCTCCTTTAGTTCTTATGAGGACTGGTTATTTTTGCAACCCTATCTGCTATTAAATCTGTGTGCATCAGCTTGTGGAAAGCAAGCATTAACGATTTTAATTGTTCACCTAATGCCTCATACGTGTTAAAAGTGATATTCTCTGATTGAAATACCAGGCTTGTTTTTCCAATGCCACTGCCGCTTAATGGTTTGGCTGTGAATGATATGCCATCGTCAGAAAAAGCGTTAATTAAAGTTTGAAGGGGGAATAAAGAAGATTCATTTGTATCATCTGCACAGTTTCCTAAAGATGCGCCGAAAGTTGCACGGTTTTCTTTTGGATATACCAAAAAGATTAAATACATAATTTGGGATAAATTTTTGTGATTTGGATTGTAAGGTAAATTAAATGAAACGCAACTGTCATCGAATGAGAGATTGTCTTTTACTTTATTCCAATCGATATTTAAACTATTGACGAGACTTTCAAAAAGAGCGGCTGCTTGTTTTTTGGGAGAGGTTTTGGTTGAAGTTTCGGAGGAAGATTCTTTGAGGGGGTGATAATCTTTTTGGAGATTACACGAATAGATTATCTCAAGAGTATCCTTTAATTTTGTTGTTTTAACTTTACATGTTATACCAAAAACGCAAAGCTTGGATAATGTGTTTGAAAAAATATAAAAGCTGTTTGTTTTTGTGTTGAATAGACCCTTGATTGCGCAAAACCAAAATTTCCCGTTTTGAGCAATTAGATCAAATCCTGCAATTCGTACACGTTTGCTTTTTGTATTGTTTCCAACCAAAGAATTGAGTAGAGACAAAATTATTTCATTATTTATTTCTAACGTAACATTGAAAGATCTATGAAGTTTCTTTTGTTTTTTAAGATAAGCTTTTTGGGTAATTTGTAAAATTTTACGCCGGACTTGTTCTCCACAATCATTCAACTCGGAAGCCAGTAAATCTTTTAACTTGTCGTCTTTTCCGACATTAATAACTTTTGTTGCCATATTTTCGTCTATCTCCTTAATTGTCAATAATGGCTGGGGGGAGGAGGGTTTCCGTTATATACTTTTTCAAGTTGCTTGTAGTTCGGGCAATCACGGTAAGAACATCTGCATTCTAAACAATAGTCTTGACGGTTGCTTTCGTTTTGACTTGTTTTGTATATTTTACAAGTCTTTTGTGAATCATTGTAATAAGGGCACATAATAAAAACTCCTTTGTATTTTTGATTAAATAATTTAATCATTTCATTAATTATATATTAAAAAAATTAATTTGTCAATACTTTTGAATAATTTTTTTAATAAAATAAAACCGTAAGGGGGTATTGTATGATTAGATTATTTGAACTCCGAACGGAAAAAGGACTATCGCAACGTGAGTTAGCCAAAGAAATGAATATCAGCCA
>JAZQGK010000012.1:0-13024 GCA_045539975.1 Candidatus Scatosoma sp.
ACGTATAACAACTGGGAAAATGAAAGAACACAACCATCAATAGAACAATTAAAAAAACTAGCGAGATTGTTTAACGTATCGGTGGATTATTTGATTGATAATACAGATGAAATCGGTACGGTGTTCATCAGTCAGAAGCTATCTTCAGAAGAAGAAATTTTGCTTAATAAATTTCGTGGAATAAGAGCAGAGAGTAAAAGTGCTTTGCTCTTAGTTTTAGAAAATTTAAAACAATAACAAAATTAAAGTACTTCTTTGTTGAAGCGGTTCTGCCGGTCGGCAATTTTTTTCGGCGGAAAGTAAAAAAATCTCAATTTTGACCGTGAAAGACTTGATATTTTTTTTAATTTATATTACAATGATATGTGGCAACGAGAGGGGCTGTCTTTTTGCGTGCCCGAAAAAGTGCTCGTAGTCAAACTTGAAACACGAAAAAAATTCACTTGGAGGAAATAAAATTATGGCTAAAAAGTATTGCTATCTCTTCACCGAAGGCAACGCGAAAATGCGTGAGATCCTTGGCGGTAAGGGCGCAAACCTTGCGGAAATGACCAACATCGGTCTTCCCGTACCTCAGGGCTTCACCATTTCGACGGAAGCTTGCACCCAGTACTATGAAGACGGCAAAATGATCAACGATGGTATTCAGGCAGAAATCATGGAATACATCGAAAAGATGGAAACCATCTGCGGTAAAAAGTTCGGCGATAAGGAAAATCCTTTGCTTGTATCCGTTCGTTCGGGTGCTCGTGCGTCCATGCCCGGTATGATGGACACCATTCTTAACCTTGGTTTGAACGAAGAAGTTGTCAACACCATCGCAGAAAAATCCGGTAACCCCCGTTGGGCTTGGGACTGCTATCGCCGTTTCATTCAGATGTTCTCCGACGTCGTTATGGAAGTAGGTAAGAAGTATTTCGAAAAGCTCATCGACGAAATGAAGGAAGCAAAAGGCGTTACGCAGGACGTTGAACTTGACGCAAACGACTTGAAAGAACTTGCTAACCAGTTTAAAGCAGAATATAAGAAACAGCTTGGCAAAGACTTCCCTAACGATCCCAAAGAACAGCTTTTCGAAGCAGTAAAAGCAGTATTCCGTTCTTGGGACAACCCCCGTGCGAACATCTACCGTATGGACCACGATATCCCTTACAGCTGGGGTACCGCAGTTAACGTACAGATGATGGCGTTCGGTAACATGGGCGAAACTTCCGGTACGGGCGTTGCGTTCACGCGTAACCCTGCAACGGGTGAAAAGGGTCTTATGGGTGAATTCCTCACCAACGCACAAGGCGAAGACGTTGTTGCTGGTGTTCGTACCCCGATGCCCATCGCTCAGATGAAGGAAGTATTCCCCGAAGTATACGCGCAGTTCCTCGAAGTTTGCAAAACGCTCGAAAATCATTACCGCGATATGCAGGATATGGAATTCACCATCGAAGACAAGAAGCTTTACATGTTGCAGACCCGTAACGGTAAGAGAACGGCTGCCGCTGCTATCAAGATCGCTTGCGATTTGATCGACGAAGGCATGATCACTGAACAGGAAGCTCTTATGCAGATTGACGCGAAGAGCCTTGACATGCTTCTTCACCCTCAGTTCGACGCAGCTGCTTTGAAAGATGCAAACAAGAACAACGTAGTTGGCGAAGGTATTGCAGCTTCTCCCGGTGCTGCTGCTGGTAAAATTGTGTTCACGGCAGAAGACGCAGTTGTAGAAGGCAAGAAGGGCGAAAACGTTATCCTTGTTCGTTTGGAAACGTCTCCCGAAGATATCGAAGGTATGAAATATGCACAGGGTATCCTTACCGTTCGCGGCGGTCAGACCTCTCACGCAGCCGTTGTTGCTCGTGGTATGGGTACGTGCTGCGTTTCCGGTTGCGGCGATATCAAGATGCACGAAGAAGAAAAGTGGTTCGAGCTTGCAGGCAAAATCTTCAAGGAAGGCGACGTTCTTTCCCTTGACGGTTCCAGCGGTAAGATTTACGACACGCTTATCAAGACCGTTCCCGCAGACCCTAACTCCGGTTACTTTGGCCGTATCATGGAACTTGCGGACAAATATAAAGCACTCGGCGTAAGAACGAATGCAGACAGCCCTGACGACGCAAAACAAGCAGTTGCTTTCGGCGCACAGGGTATCGGCCTTTGCCGTACGGAACACATGTTCTTCGATCCTTCGAGAATCAGCGCGTTCCGCGAAATGATCTGTTCCGACACCGTAGAAGAAAGAGAAGCAGCGCTTGCTAAGATCGAACCTATGCAGCAGGCTGACTTCGAAGGCTTGTTCGAAGCGCTTGGCGGTTACCCTGTAACCATCCGTTTCCTCGATCCTCCTCTTCACGAATTCGTTCCTACCAGCGAATACGAAATCGAAGTTCTTGCAAACGCACAGAACAAGAAAGTATCCGAGATTAAGGACATCATTCAGGGCCTTCACGAATTCAACCCCATGATGGGTCACCGTGGTTGCCGTTTGACCGTAACCTATCCCGAAATCGCAGTAATGCAGACGAAGGCGGTTATCAAGGCGGCTATCAACGTTGTAAAACGTCACCCCAACTGGAAACTTGTTCCTGAAATCATGATTCCTTTGACTGGCGAAACGAAAGAATTGAAGTTCGTAAAAGACATCGTTGTTAAGACGGCTGACGCAGAAATCAAAGCGGCTGACGTAAACCTTAAATACGAAGTTGGTACGATGATCGAAATCCCCAGAGCTTGCTTGACGGCGGAAGACATCGCAAAAGAAGCTGAATTCTTCTGCTTCGGTACGAACGACTTGACGCAGATGACGTTTGGTTTCTCCCGTGACGACGCTGGTAAGTTCTTGCCTGCATACTATGCAAACAAGATTTACGAATTCGATCCTTTCGCAAGATTGGATACGACGGGCGTTGGTAAGCTTATGAAGATGGCGGTAGACGGCGGTAAGTCAGTTCGTCCCAACATGCACCTCGGTATTTGTGGTGAACACGGCGGCGATCCTTCTTCCATTGAATTCTGCCACGACATCGGTCTTTCCTACGTTTCCTGCTCGCCTTATCGTGTTCCCATCGCAAGATTGGCAGCGGCACAGGCGAACATCAAGAAACCCAGAAGTTTCAGCGGCAAAGTAGAAAAAGTTGTTGACAAAATCAAGGGCATCTTCAAGAAATAATTGAAAAGATAATAAAAGGCGGTTTCCGAAAATTCGGAGACCGCTTTTTTGTCCTTACGACGGCGTAAATGACGGATATACCTTGCTTTTTTTAGAAAAATGCTATATAATATTATATAATTTAAGGAAGAAAAGAACGGTAAAATTCGTATTTTTACAATTTTTTAACAAATTATAAACACTTTGCAAATACGGCTGCGTTACAATAACTAAGATACAAGGAGGAGTGCGCCATGGTAAAGATTTTGGTAGTGGAAGACGACAAGGCAATGAACGGTTTCGTCAGCATGTCTTTGCGCGACAACGGATACGAGGTCAAATCCTGCCGCGACGGGCAAGAGGCTTTGGCGGCTTTGCAGGAAAGTTCGTATTCCTTGATTATCAGTGATATTATGATGCCGAACATGGACGGGTTCGAGTTGGCGGAAAACGTGCGCCTGACGGAGAAGACCACGCCCATTATTTTCATGTCTGCAAAGGACGACAAACCCTCGAAACTGTACGGGTATAAACTGGGCATCGACGATTACGTCACCAAGCCCTTTGATATGGACGTGCTGATGATGAAAATCGCGGCATTGCTGCGCCGCGCAAAGATTGAAACCGAACGCCTTATTACTATCGGCAACTTCACGATGAATGCGGAAGAACGCACCGCTACGGTGGACGGGGCAGAGCTCGCCTTGACCGTGCGTGAATTCGACCTCTTATTCAAGCTGTTGTCCTTTCCCAAAAAGACGTTTACCCGTTCGGCGCTCATGGAAGAGTTTTGGGATTACGATTCCTCGGCGACGTCGAGAACGGTAGACGTGTACATGGCAAAAATCCGTGAAAAGACGGCGGATTGCGACGGTTTTGAAATTCTTACCGTGCACGGTTTGGGCTATAAGGCGGTATTAAAATGAGAAGAAAAGGGTTAGGTTCGTCCCTTTTGGGGATGATTATCCCGTTTTTGACAGTGTTTGTCATTGTGACGGTTGCTTTGGTGATTTTTGTGCAAGTGAGCCGAGTGTCAAACGGGAACACCGTCGCGGTGGTAAGCGTGATGGTCATTACGATGGTGATGCTGTCGATGCTCGTTGCCGTTGGGGACGTGGTGCGGCGAAAAATTATGGTAGAACGTACCGCACAGGAAATTTTACGGGCAACGGAGAAGATAGCCGCAGGGGATTTTTCCGTGCGTTTGGAAACTCGGCACGTGTATGAAAAATACAATGATTACGATTTGATTATGGAAAATATCAACACCATGGCGGCGGCTTTGGAGAAAAACGAGGCTCTGAATACGGATTTTATTTCCAACGTGTCCCACGAAATCAAGACGCCGCTTGCCGTGATTCGTAACTACGTATCTCTGTTGCGTAGCGACGTGGACGCAGAAACAAGGCGAAAATATATCCAAACGATAACCCAGGCAACCGAACGGTTAAGCGATTTGGTTTCCAACATTTTAAAACTCAACAAACTGGAAAATCAAGAACTGAGCATTGAATATGAAAACATCAATTTGCACGATATGCTGGCGGAAGCGGTTTTGCAGTTTGAGGACGCTTACGAACGCAAACAAATTGAGTTAGAATGCGATTTTGAGGAAGTGGAGCTTTGTTCGGCGCGAGGGTATTTGGAAATTGTTTGGAATAATTTGCTTTCCAACGCCGTGAAATTCACAGAACAAGGCGGTACGATTTCCGTTTCGCTGAAAAAAGTAGGAAAGACTGCCGTGGTGTGCGTGCGTGACACGGGTTGCGGAATCTCGGCGGAGTCGGGTGCGCATATTTTCGATAAATTTTATCAAGGGGATACTTCGCACGCAGGCGAGGGCAACGGTTTGGGCTTGGCGCTTGTGAAGAAGGTCATTGATTTGATAGGCGGAGAAATTTCCGTCAAGAGCGAGCTTGGCAAAGGCAGCGCTTTTACCGTGACTTTAAAGGATTACGAGGCATAAACAAGGCATGAAAGAATTTTGGCTGAACGTTTTACAAAAGCTGAAAAGACCGAGAGGTTGGGGACTTTTTCTTCTATATTTTTTCACGGTTTTGGCTTGCGCAGGCGCAATCACGTTTGCGGTGCTTGGCGCGAAACACGTCGCGCTTGAAATTTTTTCGTACGTCTTTTACGGAGTGGCGGCGATAACGCTCGGTTTTTCGGTGTATACAATCGTCATTTACGCGCCGACGATGAAACAAAGCATTACGGCGTGGATTAAAAAGTTTGCCATCGGCAGAAGATTGCTGGAAAATTACGGATTTCGAACGGTATTGTTCGCAGGTTTTTCAACGGTGCTGAACATCGCGTACGTCGTGTTCCATATCGTCCTTGCGGCAATCGACAGACCGTTCTGGTACGGTTCGTTGGCGGCTTATTACGGTATGCTGGTCGCGCTTCGAGGCGGCATCGTGCTCTACCAACGCAAAAAATACAAAAAAGGGGGCAATGACGAGGCTTTGCAACGGCGCACGGAGTTGCATAAATACCGCACGTGCGGGATATTACTGACGGTAATACCGCTGTGCTTGGTCATTCCCATTTTGCAGATTATCTTTTTAGACCAAGCGTTTGTGCATATGGGTTGGACGGTGTTTGCGTTTGCCGCGTATGCGTTCTATAAGATTATCATGGCGAGTTACAATATCATCAAATCGCGCAAACAAACGGATTTTACCGTGCAAGCGGTGCGTTGCGTTGGGTTTGCGGACGCTTTGGTGTCTATCTTTTCCTTGCAAACGGCATTGTTATTTGCATTTGCAGAGGGGGGAAATTATGCGTTTGCGAACGTTGCCACGGGCGGCGCGGTGTGTATCTTGACGATTGCGCTGGGCGTGCTTATGATTGTCAACGCGCAAAAACAAATTCGACAAAATAAACAGGCCATACAGAACACGAGGGAAGAATTATGAGCGAGAAGAACGGGCAAAACGAAAAAAATACTTTTGAATTTACCTATTCCGCACCTACGGAACGGGAGAAAAAACAGATATTAAGCATACGCAAGCAGTACGAGGAAACTAAGGAGTGCGGAGAGGACGCATTCGCGCGGATAAAAGCGTTGGACGCAAAAGTCAAAAACACGGCAATCTGCGTTTCATTGATATTGGGAATTGTCGGCTGTTTGACGTTTGGGCTTGGCTTGACGATGATTTTGGAATGGAATCAATGGACTTGGGGGATAGTACTGATGGTTGTCGGGTGTATTCCGATGGCGTTTGCGTATCCTGCGCACCATTGGCTTTTTGCGAGGGGGAAACGCAAATACAGTGCGGAAATCATACGTCTTTCGGACGAACTATTAAAAAGATAAAACGAAAAAGAGCTATCGCAACGACGCGCGGTTGCTCTTTTTTTACAAAACGTTTACAATCGTTTACAAAACGGAAATACATTTTTAGCGTTTTGCAAACAACCGCGGCGTATAATAAGGGTACAAACAAACGACACGGAGGAAAAATAAAATGTCTATTAACGAAATGAGAACGATTGAAAGAATTAGAGCTAACTATATGGAAGAACAGCCCACGAAGTTGGACGAATTGAAAGCCCTTGATAAAAAGGTGCGCCGTCCTGCGCAAATCTTTGCGTATACGTTCGGTACGGTTGGTTCGCTGGTGCTTGGCACGGGGATGTGTTTTGCCATGAAAGTGATCGGCGCAGGTCTTTCTTTTGCAATGCCTATGGGCATCGGCGTGGGCTTGGTCGGTATCGCGATGGTGACAAGCAACTATTTTATCTATAAAAAAATGCTCCATTCGCGTAAGAAAAAATACGCAAACCAAGTTTTGACGCTCAGCGGCGAACTTTTGCCCCAGTAAAAATAGAAAAAGTGGGAAGATAAAATGGGACTTATCCAGTTTTTCAAAAATGCGTTTTCGGACATGAAGAAAAGCGCTAAGCAACAACATGAAGTAGACAAGGCGAATTTTGAGGCGGCGAAGACGGAATCCAAAGCACAATGGGAAGAGGCGAAAATGTCGCCTAAGGCTCGTCAGGAAAAGATGCAAAAGGAGCGCGAGGCGCAAATTGCAGAAGCAAAAGCAAGAACGGCAGCCGCGCAAAAACGTATAGATGAAGCAAAACAATCGCAAGAATAAAGATAAAATGCAAACAAAAAAAGCCCGAATTGTTTCGGGCTTTTTTCATTTGTAAGAGTAACCTTATTCGTAAGGATTAACCAAAACTGCATCTGCAGGAGGGGTAATCGTCGTCGTTTCGTTGCTCAACGATATCTTCACGCTGCTTGCAAGGGTAATGCTTTCCGAATAGGACGTGGGGTTGTTGTAAGAGAACTGCCAGTTTTCCGTGAGCTCGATACTGCTGATTGCATAGCCGTTGAAACGGAGCGAAACGCCGCTTGCGAGTTTGTCAATGGAAAGATAGGACAATTCCGTGATAATCATTTCCACGGTAAGACCGATAGAGGTTACCACGTCTTCCAACGTCATCGTTTTAATCATTTCGCTGATTTGAGCAATGAGGTATTCCAACGTTATCGCAGGTTCTTCCATAACCGTCATGTATTCCATGCCGCCTTCCGTATTAGGGCCAGCGAACATCATGTTAAGGATATCGTTTACCGTCATTTCTCTGTAAGGGTTCACCATTTCGTCAAGGTCAACTGCCTTAAAGCTTTGGATGGAGCTGATAACCATTTGATATTCTTCTTCGGAAAGGTAGCCTTCCAACATCGAAAGGTCGAGTTCTTCAATGAGCTTGTTCTTGAATTCGTTCATCGTCAAGCCCGTTTCTTCCCTAATAAGAGCACTGATAGCGTCGTATGCCTGGCCGACGGTGTAGTCGCCGTAAGTAGCGATTTCCGCAAGGATATCCGCAATGGTAACTTCTGCACCGAGGCTTGCAAGGATGCTGTTTACATACGTTTCAATCGTCTGTTTGTAATCGATATTCTTAATGTAATCGATAGCGTCTTTCACTTCTTCTACAATATCTAATTCAAACACAAACGCGTTGTTTTCTACCACAATCGTCTGTTCGAAAATAGGGCCGAGCGCTTTATACATTTCCGTGAAATCGCCCGTCATGAACATATTGTAGAGTTCTGCCATGGATTCGAATGCGGTAATAAGGGCAAAAGAAGCCGATTCGCTCTCGTCTGCATTTTCTTTGTATTCCAACAAAGCTTCGATGTCGATTTTTTCCCATCTTTCCATATCTTCGTTGAAGCCATAAATGAACCCGTCCACGATATAACCGGTCACCGTGTCCGAATATTCATAGTTGTCGGGATTATCGTCGAAATCGACGTAGGTTTCCTTGCTTTCCAGCTCGAACATCATGTTATAACCGTCGCTCGTTTGCGAGAGGACGACCGAACCGCTAAGGCTGACAGTATCGGAATGCGAATCGTTGAAAGTATCCTCCTCCGAACCGTAATCGTTGTCTTGGAACGTATCGGTGGTGGACATCGTGATGTTCATGGTAATCGTCTGTGCGGAACGGATGGAATTTACGATACCTTCGAGGTATTTTTCCCCTTCGCCCGTTGTGCCGACGTCTTCGTTTCCAGAGCTGCTATCCGGTTGCGAGTTGGAAGAATCGCCGTTGAAGATGGAAGAGCTGTCATCCGTGCCCATGCCGTCGCATGCGAAGAAAGAAAAGCTCATCAACAAGGCCAGCAAAGACGCTGTAATCTTCTTAAAAATTTTCATAAGGACCTCCTGTTTTTCTCCTTTTATTTTATTCCCCAAGAGCGGGGAAAAGTGTCAAAAGTAATACTTTTACATAATTATAGCACTAAAAAAAGGGTTTGTCAATATTTTTCAAAAAATCATAGGCTGGATATTTCGGTAAGTTTATGCCTTTTATTGACAAATTTAGGCGATTGTGCTATACTAATCGCTATGGAGGCGAACCATGTACAATCAGCAGATGTATCAGCTTGGCAGCAAGCGTTCTACCATTCGAGAGATATTTGAATATGCCAAAAAACGCAGCGCGGAAATCGGCGCGGAAAACGTGTTCGATTTTTCCATCGGAAACCCGTCCGTGCCTGCTCCCAAAGAAGTGGGGGAAGCGATAGAGCGTATTCTGCGCGAAACCGACCCCGTGAAATTGCACGAGTATACTTCCGCGCAAGGGGACAAGACAGTGCGCGATACCATCGCGGATAACTACTCGCGACGTTTTGGCGTGCCGCTTACGGGTGACGATTTATACATGACTTGCGGCGCGGCGGCAAGCCTGACCATCACGCTGAAAGCGCTCACTTGCGAGGGGGACGAATTTATCGTGTTTGCGCCCTTCTTCCCCGAATACGCGGTATTCGTGGCGAACGCAGGCGCGAAGCTGACCGTGTTGCCCTCTACGGCGGATATGCAGCCCGACCTCAAAGTTTTGGAAGAGGCAATGAGCGAACGGGTGAAAGGGGTGTTAATCAATTCGCCCAACAACCCGTCCGGCGCGGTGTACACGGACAAAACCTTGCGCGGAATTGCGGAGATTTTAAAGAACGCTTCGGCAAAATACGGCGCGCCCGTGTATTTGATTTCCGACGAACCCTATCGCGAACTGGTGTACGACAAAGAGACGGTCGTGCCCTCGCCGATGGCTTATTACGACGATACGGTGGTTTGCTATTCCTATTCCAAATCGTTGTCCATGCCCGGGGAACGCATCGGGTATATTGCGGTGAACCCTAAAGCAAGCCTTGCAAAAGCGGTGTACGCGTCGGTGTGCGGCGCGGGACGGTCGCTCGGATTTGTGTGCGCGCCGGCACTTTTTCAACGCGTGGCGGCGGCTTGCGACGGGCTGACGGCGGACCTTAGCGTGTACAAGCGTAACCGCGATTTGTTGTATAACGGACTGCGGGATTGCGGTTTTACTTGCGTCTATCCCGACGGGGCGTTTTATCTGTTTTTAAAGGCGGCGGAAGAGGACGCCGCGGCGTTCTGCGAACGGGCGAAAAAGTACGAATTATTGTTGGTCAACGGCGCGGATTTCGGAGCGAAAGGTTGGGTTCGTATTGCGTACTGCGTGCAGACCGAGCGCATAGAACGCGCTTTGCCGCTGTTTAAGGAACTTGCGAAAGAGTACGGATTGATATAATTGAAAAGTAAAAAAGTCAACCTCGCAGGTTGACTTTTTTATATTTGCTTCTTTTTATATTTTTAAAGATTTGATAAGAGTCAAAATCATTTGTTTGCGTTCTGGGGATAAACTTTCAAAAAGGGCTAAAAATTCACCGTGTTCTTTATTTTCGCTGTTAAAAATCACAACCTGACCAAAGTCGTTTTCACGTCCCAAGATATAATCGACGCTACATTTGAAAAAGTTTGCAAGGTCGGTCAAGTCTTTAATACTGGGTTCTGTTCGGCCTTGTTCCCAGTTGGCAACCGTATAGTTCTTTACTCCAATTTTTTCAGCCAAAGCCCGCTGTGTTAAACCAGCTGCTGCTCTTAATTCTTGTATTCTCAACATTCTAAATCCCCCCTATGCACTTAAAAAATAGCAAAAATCGCTAAAAAATATTTGACATTAGCAAAATGTATGTATATAATATATAATAGATTAGCAAAAATTGCTAAAAAATGTCTTGGAGGGTAAAATTATGGCGAAAAAGAGAAAGCCTATCAATTCGGTAGGCGGTTTGGTGTTTAAAAGTATTTGGCTGGCGTTTGCCTTGCTGATGTACGGATGTGGTATGTACGTGTTTATTGATGACACTTGTTTTGGTATGTGGATGATGTGGGGTGCTTTTTGCGCACTTCCTCAAATTTGGACGATTATTCGCAACGCCTATAAATCCACGAGAGAGGGTGCGATTGAAGGGTCGCATCAATACACGGTATCGGCAAGTTCGTCAGGCGTTTCGGTGGATAATCATCCTATCAGAGGAGCTATTATCGGGTTGATTGTATCCATTTTTATTTCGTTGTTGTTTGGGCCTGTTGTTTTGGTGTTCAGTATTGTTGACGCAATTATTGAAATTGTTCGGTATTCTATAAAGTTAGCAAAAGTAAAAAAAGTTAGCGAAAACAACTAATCAAAGGCGGGGAGAAGAATGGCGATTGCGAAAACCGATTTAAGATTCGACTGGTGCAACCAGTTACTGAGGCTTCGGGAATACTGTAATTTTTCGGAGTGTTGCAATATCGTAAAGGATAAGCTTCGGTCTTTTAAAGGAGCAGATGGCGGATTTATTAAAGACGTTTGCGCACGTGAAGAGTCTGCTTTTTCCGTGCGTAAGGCATTTTACCCCGTATATACTGTAAATGCCACGGTAACCTATACTTGGGACGAGGAAACGACGGAGTATAAATCGGGCTACTCGGTGGATACAACGACGCATCATACAAACAAGGAAACGTTTGAATACGAATTTTTTAGGAGTATTCATACGAGTTGTCATCCAAACGAGTATGTTGGAAGAAACGATGAAAGATTTTACAAGTTGAGCCACGTTGCCGATCTCAATGGGCAAATTTATAACGAAGCCTGCGTGTATAGTCAATCGGGGTTGGAGTCGGCTATTAAAAAGTACGCGGCGGGGAAAAGCCCAGACGAATATGCGCAATGTTTGTTAAACCGTTGGTCGGTCACGGTAATATTTGTACCCATGGCGATTGTAGATTTTACCTACAAGGGCAAAAAATATCAAGCCGTAGTAAATATGCATAACGGGGACGGATATTTTGAATATCCGATGTCGAAAGCTGTAGAGCAGAAGGCGAAAACGGCAGCAAAAGCAAGCGTAATTTTGCGCGTGAGCGGGCTTGTTTTGTCTGCTGGTGGGATTGTGTTGTCCTGCTTGACAAATGTCGTGGGGTTTATTTTGGCGGCGGCGTGTTTTATATTGCTGTGCGTTATGGCGGGGACAATGAAGCATACCAAAAAATATTTTATAAACGAGTATGGAGATAAAGGGGAAGAGTTACCGCTTGCAAAAGCCTTAGAAAAAGAAATCGTGTTGGTTGGGACTGCTATTGTTGTGCCCATTTTAATAGTATTAATTTTTTAGGAGAATATATTACAAACAAATCCTCTATCAACGGATAGGGGATTTGTTTAAAAGGATGGGTGAGAATAATTTTTTCTTGCTTTTATCACATTCGACAAAAATCGACAAAAGTAGTGCGGTTTTGACAAAAGTAGACAGGGCATTTCTTTACAAAATTATAGAAAATATGACAAAAACATGCTATAATATTGGTAGAAGAATGACGGAAGTCGTCGAAAAAAACGAAGGAGTGACAAAGGAATGCAGGAAAACAAGAAAATCGTATGGGAAGAAAGGGCAACGGCGGAGGCTTTGGCGGCAAAGCTTGCACAAATCATGCGTGAGGAATTGGTAGGTTTCGCACAAGCGGAGAAAAACGAGATTGTATTTACGCTTGCGGGAGGACAGCAGTTCCGCATTGTCGTGGAGGAAAAATAAAGAAAACAGGACAAGGTATAAAAAATACGCCGCGCAAATGCGCTAAATATGCGTTATATATTTAGGTATATATTTATGTGTACGCGCGCGAGACGGCGTCGAAAAAGTGTAAAAAAATAATTTGATAAAATTATAAAAAAAGTTTGAAAATCAATCAAAAAAGATTGACAACCCCTCGAAAGTATGGTAAACTGTCTTTACGCACCCGACGAGGGGTGTAATTTTTTGTATGGAGTTTTTATTATGGCAGTTAAAACCGCTAGAGCGAAAATTACGTTTGAATGTACGGAATGCAAGCATAGAAACTACGACAGTATTAAGAATAAAAAGAACGATCCCGATAGATTGGTTCTTTCCAAATACTGCCCTTTCTGCAAGAAACACACGGAACACAAAGAATCGAAATAATTTCGTTTACGCAGCGGCTTGACGTATTTCGTCAAGTTTCGCTTTGCGCATGAAGTCGGATCGTAGCCATG
>JAZQGK010000013.1:0-15100 GCA_045539975.1 Candidatus Scatosoma sp.
GCTATAAATTAGAGTTATAGAGCGGTAAATCTTTTGCGGTTTACCGCTTTTATTTTGATAAAAAATCGCGTTTGGAAATATGTGGATAAAGAGTAAAAAAAAGGGTGATAGCAGGTCAAATTTTTTATATTATTGAGCAAAAAATTTTATTGCAAAAACAAATCATTTCGTTTAAAATGTATAGTGACATTGTGTATACTTAGATATAATCTAAGCGGTAAGCAGTCAAGCGCCTTTGAAGGAAGAAAAAACGGTAAGGGCGGTGTTAAAAAAAAAGTGCAAGATATTGTAATAATCAATAAGGAGGTTTATCGTTCTCGGGAATCAAAATTCTATAATGTGATGGAGCGATTGAATGGATGATGATAAGAATTAATAAGAAAAAGAGAACAGTGCCAACGGAGGCAGGTGAGCTAGCAAGGCGTAACAGTTTGCATAAACCGCATCTGATTGCGTTTTTTATATTTTTCTGTTTCTATGCTTTTTTAATACTTTTCCCGTATCTTTGGATTTTAATGAATTCCTTTAAAAACGGTTACGAGGAATTTATTATGAATCCTTTGGGGATGCCCAAGCGCATTATCTTTGATAATTACCTTGCCATTTTCAAGTTGGAAGATTTCAGCGTAATACGGATGTTTTCAAACTCGTTTATACTTTGTTTGGTTTGTCCGACGCTGTCGTCCATTTCCACGGTTACGGCAGGGTACGTTATGGCGAAGTACAGCTTCAAGGGGAAAAAGACCATTTACACCTTGTACATTTTGCCTATGGTTATATCCATTTGCGGCACGACGATGTCTACGTATACGTTGCTTGACAGTTGGAACTTGATCGGAAATTATGCATCGCTCATGCTGATTTCCTGCGGCGGTACGGGTATGAATTTCCTGCTTATCCATTCGCTTTTCGTAAACGTATCCAATACGTACATGGAAGCGGCGGAAATTGATGGGGCGGGCTACTTCACCATCTTTTTCGAGGTAATGCTCCCGCATGCGATGGGGCTTGTCGGAACGCTGTGGATTATGGGCTTTATCGGGCAGTGGAACGATTACGCTTCGGCGAGACTCTTCCTTGGGATTGAACCTGAATACGCGACGATTGCAACGGGGCTTCAATACCTGTACATTCAAGTAACGCAAACGGCTGATCCGCAATACGTAAACAACTATCCTATGTATTATGCGACGGTTATCGTTACCGTGATTCCGATGGTAGTACTCTTCCTGTGCTTCCAAAAACAAATTATGAAAATCAGCCTCGGTGGGGGCATTAAAGAATAAAAAACAATACTTGTTATAAGGAGAAAAATAATGATTAAAAAACTTGCGGCGCTTATTATGACTTTCATTTTGAGCTTTACTACCTTGTGCTTAGCTGCTTGTGGCGGGACGACGAATACTTCGGGCGGCAGCGCGTTTACGGTTGTTTACTATCCCGGTGGGTATGGCTCTGACTGGTTGGAAGAATTCGTGAAGGAATTTGTAGCCGAGAAAAAATACGGCGGCGACGTTTCCAAGGTAACTTCTTCCGATTACAAATTGACGGCACGTGAAGACGTAGGGTCTGCCTCGACTATTATTTTAAAATCCAAGAGCTGTCCCGACCTTATTTTGGCAAACAGCATCGAAAACCAGGATATTTCCGACGGTTTGGTTGCGGAACTTACGGACGTTTATAATACCGAAGTGGAAACCTCCTCTGGCAAGTTAGCAATTAAAGACTATATTATGCCGGAAAGCAGAATGACCTTTACTCGTTCTATCCGAGTTGGCGGTATGCAAGGCCAGTGGGCAGTTCCTTGGGCAGCGATTCCTCTTTCGATTGCTTACAATGAAACGTTGTTGCAAAAAATCCAACATACGACCGAAGGCAACGTTGGCGATTGCGTTGAAAACGGATACTGGGTAAAAGCACCCACTACGTTTGAAGAACTTATGACCTGTTTTGCGGATATTAAAGCACAGGATACCGTGGACGGTAATAAGATTTCCGCGTTTGGGTTCTCTTTAAAGGACGGTACGTTGTGGTTTGAATCGCTCATTTATATTTGGTGGGCACAGTACCAGGGCCTTGACGATTCGAAGATTGCAGGTCAAAACGCATTTTACGATTTCTTTAACCTTGATACCGCTGAAAAGTATAAACAGGACGGTATCGTAAAGGCTTTGGAACACGTACAAGAAATGATTACGAAGGACGGTCAGTTTGCGAACGTTTACGACGATCCGACGTCGAAGACGATTAAGGACGTGCAACCCGCATTTGCGCGTGGTGAGATGGTATTCTGCTTGACGGGCGACTTCTTCGCGAAGGAATATAGAGAAATCCTCGAAAGCAACAAGGATAAAGTAAATATAAAGTTGATGCCCGTACCTGCATACGATAACGAACATAACGAAAACTATACGTTCTTGAACACGACGTCGTGTATGTACGTTCCTAACAATGCGAAGAACAAAGAAATGGCAAAAGAATTCCTTGCCTTTATCAACGATGAAGAACATCTTGTAAGATTCACCGAATTGACGGGTGCAATTAGACCTTTCGGTAGCAATACTGCGGAACAAAAGGCAACGACGAAAGCGAAGTACCTTGAAGCAAAGGACTGGGGCGATTTTGAAAAATCCACCTTCGATTTGTATTTTGATTGCGAAGATTTGGTACTTGCATTCCCGAGAAATTATAAGCGCAGAGGGGAAAATGCAGAACCTTCTATGATCTACACCTACAAGCAGGCAAGAGCGCTCACCAACGATTATCCTACGCTTTTGGATAAGTTGAGAACGAACACGATAGAACAGCTTGTTTTGACGAATGCGGACAGCCTTTACAATTACTATTTGGAATACTATAAAGAACTTGAGGTTTCTTACGGACCTTACATGATTAAAAGCATAGACTAAATCTTGAAAACTTTAAAAAGGGAAGACCTATGATTGCAAAAAACAAAAAAATGTCAAAACTGAAATTATACCTTTTTATAGCAATAATGCTGTCTATATCCTTTTTGCATTTTGCGATTTTTTGGGTATACGTAAATTTTGATACCGTAAGACTTACGTTTTTTAGATTTGACGAAATAAAGAACGACTACGTTTTTACTGGTTTGAAAAATTATGCCGATATGATAAGGCATACTTTCATTGAACGCAGAGCATCGGATTGGAATACGTTTTGGAATACGTTTAGAGCAATAACGATTAACGTGATTATTTTACCTATCGCAATTTTGACAGCTTACGCATTTTATAAAAAAGTGTACGCAGAGAAAGCGTTTAGAGTAATTTTCTACCTGCCGTCTATTATTTCAATAGTCGTGCAGTGTTCCGCGTTCCTTGCGATGTTTAAGACGTATACCTATAACGGCGAGGAGTTTTACGGTCCGTATAATCGGTTTTTCAGGTTATTTGGCTTTGCGCCGCAATGGTTATCCGTGGGCGCAGAGGGCAATACGATGTGGCCACTTATCTATGCGTTTAGTATTATTGCCGGACTTGGCACGAACGTTATTTTGATGAGCAGCGCGATGTTGAGAATTCCCTCTTCGATTACCGAGGCGGCAGAGCTTGATGGTTGCGGATATTATAGAGAGCTGTTCACGATTACACTGCCCTTGATTATGCCAACGATTACGACTTGGATCACGATGATACTAACGTCCGTATTTGGTTTCGTAATGCAGCCTATGTTGCTTACGGAAGGGGCAAAGGGTACAGACAGTAAATTTTATACCATCCCTTGGGCGGTGTTCGACCAAGTGCAAAACGGCGCGGCAAAGGCGACTATTCCTGGCGCGGCAACGCTTGGTATTGTACTTTCCATCATCGTATTACCGATTGTTTCGGTAGTACGTTGGCTGTGTAATAAGTTTACCCCAGACGTTTCATTTTAAGGTGAAGTATGTTAAAGACAAAACAGTATATTAAAAATTTAGCGGTAGTGGCTATGAGCGGGCTTCTTTTGGGTTCTGTCGGCGTACTGGCAAACGGAACGAACAACGCGAAGGCCGCCGTTGTCGGTCAAGTGGCGTACACTGACACGTTTGACAGCGAAAAAGGCGTGCTTTCGGAGCAGTGGAGCGAGTTTGGTGGTGCGGCAGTGAAAGCTGATTATAACGCCCTTCGATTCAACTCTGAAAACTATGAGTGGAACAGCCACGTCGTCAACGGAAAATACAAACTTGAATACGACAAGATTGCAACCTCTTGCACCGTAGAACTCGTGATGAAAGAAGTGGACGAAAACGGGGACTGGTTTGCGTTCTCATACGGTACGGAAGACGTCACGCACGATTTCCCGTATGCTTCGGGCGCGCTCGTGTTTACTCGTGCAAAATTGTCGCAGTTGTTTGCTTCCTCTTCGGGTGTACTTGCGGGTACGAAGGATTGTAATTTTGATATTTTTCATGGCAAAAAAGTCAAGGTAGCAATCACGTTTGAGAAAACCGCGGAGAATAAGAAATACAACGTATCGGCGGCTTGCTATGATGCGGAAAGCGGGGACAAACTCTCGGTGTACAATTTCAGCGAAGAGCTTGGCTCAGTAAGAATTGAAGACGGGTTTTTCGGCTTTAATACTTCGAGAACGAGAATGGATATTTTCGAGTTTAATATCTACGAAGACGGCAATACAAAGCCCGCTTTTTCCGATGATTTTAAAACGCCTGCCGTTTCCTATGCATTGGAATCAGTAGACAATCCAACGTGGCACGCGTCGAGTATTTGGAATAAAGAGAATTTAATCGGCGGTGTGATCGGCAAGCTTGATATTACAACAGCTGGTAGCGGCGCGGTGTATGCTAAGCCTGTTGAGAGAGATGAGAGCAATAAACTCTATTTGTTGTATTCGATGTCGGCGGACTTTTACGTGGAAACGATGGGGTATGCTGACTCTGGATTTATCGTTGGCGCAGACGAAAACGGCAATGGCGGTACGTTCGTAGGGTTGCGGAAAGAGAGCGGAAATGCAAGAGTGGTTTCCTATACGCTTGGCAATGAATCGGAAGCTGAATTTGGAACGGAATACTATTCCGATGCAGTGATCGGCGCGTGTGTAAAGGTCTATTACGACAACAGCGTAGAGATTGCAATCGGCAAGGATAAATATGTATTTTTCGCGGATAAAACGGACGGGTATTTTGGGGTCAAAACGTACGCTTGTGGCGACGGGGAGCACTCGGGTGCCTACGTGGATGATTTTGAGTATTCCAACAATCAATACGTAAATAGAACGGCGGACGATGCGAAGGTGAACTTCGACGATACCATCGGTACGGACATTATGGGGATGACGGTATACGATTATTACTGTCCCACCAGTGCTTGGTATAAAGCAAATGGTTTAACTTTCCCTATCGTTGTTGGGGATAATGGAAGCCTTATCTTCTCGAACGCAGGCGACTATCAATGCTTTGCGCCCAAGAAGAAATTTAACAACTTTATCGTAAGATTTGATGTTACGTTCGATAACGTGAAAAATGGTAGCACGTTTGGGATTCAGGTCGGTAAAAACGACATTTCCGAGAGCTCGTCAAACTCCGTATACGTTGGGTTCCAAAACCAGAGCGAACAAACTTATTACGTAACGAATAAATGCGTTAGCGAATCGGGACTTTCAAGGGATATCGTGACTTCCCAAAGCGGCGTTGCGGAAAACTTCTTCGTGCAAGGCGAAACGTATAATTTCATGGCGATCGTAGAAAACGGTACGATTAAATTGTTTGCCAAGAACGTAAACGAAGATGAAAGCATTTTGGCTTACGAGCGTGCAAGATTCGTTGACGTGCCGACGGACGGCTACGTTGCGATGTTTGCTCATACTGTGAGCTTGAGAATGGACAACTTTTCTGTTACCAACCTTGATTACGAGTATTTTGGCGGGGAAGACAAGGAAAACGAAACCTTCCGTTACGATTTCACGCAAGGCACGAGCGCGCAAGATTTTGCGGCGGTGACGGGCGGAACGTTCAAGAAGGATAAGACGATGGAAATCGTTCGCGCCACGAGCGGGATTTCGACCGTTGGGAAATTCGGTGCAAATATTACGAGAATCCGTTTTGCAAACGTAGAAGCGAGTGCGTCCTACAAGCACGGAAATATCACGGTTAGCTTGGACGAGGCGAACAATGAACTGATTGTTTCCGATGGTGTAACAGAGCACGCAATTGCCTTGGAAGAGAATTTTGTTTATCAAAACGCGTTGTTACAGGTAGAGGAAACGCTTGGCAAGATTGCGGTATCCATTATATCGGGCGATAAGCCGATTGCCGCAATTATGGGTAGCGTGTACGAGTTCACGGTGAAAAATGATTTAACGGCTACGGGAATTTCTATTGTAACGCCCTATCTTGCGAGTGTGAAGGAATTGTCCGTATTCAATCTTGATTCCAACGTGGATATTGAATCAAAAATCTACGTACCTCAAAATGTAAGAACGGAAAAACCGGCCATCCAAGATGATGAAAAGGGCTGTGCAGGCTCGGTAAACGGCGGCGCATATGCATTGATCGTACTTGGTGGCTTAGCGGTAACGGCTTTGAAAAAGAAAAGGGGGAAAGACAATGTTTAAAATGAAAAGAAAAGGATTTCTTTCTCTTATTCTTGCTTGCATTATGAGTACGTCTTGTATCTCGCTTGCGAGTTGTGGTGAGGAAAAGTACGAGTTTAATTACGATTATATGTTTGGCCTTTGCGATCCGTCCGGTTCTTTGGGCGGCGGCGTAGACAAGGCGATTACCAACGAATGGCTTGGCGACGTTGCGGACGTAATGGGCGTGCAGTCCTTCCGTTTGTGGGTGAGCATAGATGCATCTGTGGGCGGTATGTTCGCCGTTGATAAAAATAATGAGTTGTCCTTCAACTATGGCTATTTGGCGAAAGTGCACGATTACGTTGACAACTTAAAGCGCGGCGGTGTCAAAAATTTCCTCTTCTTGAACACGGGGTATCTTCATCCCTACGGTTCACCGATGAGCGGCTATGATGTTCCCGACGTAAAAGAGGATGCCGAGGAATACCTCGAATTTATCAAACTCAACGCAAAAGCGTACGGGATGCTGGCAAAGGAATTCCCCGAAATCAAGAACTGGGAAACAGGGAACGAGCCCGATTTGAATGGTAGCGGTATGCATAAGCACGGTTATACGGGGGATATTACGACTAGTAAACCGTTTATCTATACGGACAGAGAGATTGCTGAAATTATTTGCGAT
The DNA here is from genome assembly GCA_045539975.1 of Candidatus Scatosoma sp. Lineage (GTDB taxonomy): Bacteria > Bacillota > Clostridia > Christensenellales > Borkfalkiaceae > Scatosoma. The sequence goes on from JAZQGK010000013.1 coordinate 7,217, forward strand.
CTTTCGTGGTACGTGCGCAAGGAAGTAAAAGCGGTGAGCGAGGAAAACCGAGTGGCATTGCCTGGGCTTTCGCTTTATTACGACGTAGAACATAGTTTCTTTGAAACTATTTACGAGGTTGTCGAATCGAGAACTGCGCCCTTCGGACAAGAATTTAGTGACGTCGATCCTGATAATTATTTTGATATTTTGGACTGGCACCCGTACATGAACGCGGATAAATTCGGTGCACCTTACTACTTGAATTTCCCTGAGGAAATGTGGGACGAATGGGCGGAAACGCAGATAGAGATCCACGAAATTGCAGCAAAGCACGGCGATGCGGAAAAACCTGCGTATTTCTCGGAATTCGGCTACACCGACATCGGCGCGGAATATAATGGCAACTTGCAACAGCAAATCGCGGAGAATTACGTGATTGCGTTGGATATTATCAAAGAGCGTATGCCTTGGGTGGAAACGGTGTTCTGTTTCCGAGCGACGACGCTTGTATATCAAAAAGCCAGCAACAATAAGACGGAAGAAAATTACGGTATGTTTTACAACCAAGACGACCCCGTCAACGGTGGTAAAGCAAAACCTGCGGCAAAGCGTCTAGCTGAATATTTCGGTAATTCGGGTAGTTCGCACTATGGCGATTTTACTTGGTTTGAGACCAAATATTCCAAATAAAGAATCTAATAGGATAAGGAGTTGGATATGAGAAACTTCAAAAAACGCATTTGTTTAATCGGTTTGACCTTGCTTGGTTCGGCTTGTTTCTTGTCGGGTACGGCAATTTCTCGTTTAAGCGAGGTGCAAGCGGACGCTGCAACGCTGGAAACGGAATTTACAAACGAAGGTCAGTTTTCCATCAGTCAATATAGTACGGTTGCATATGAGTTCGTGGACGGGGCTAGTGAAGGCTTGCCTGCGGGTTACGACGGCGCGGTTCTGCGTGTTGTCAGCTCAGGCGGCGCGGCATACGTGACCGTAGATTTCAGCGGAATGCAAATTTTGGCGTCCGAGGTTGCGAGCATAATGGTGAGAGCATACTCCCCCGATTATACGGCGGATGACGAATTTAGAACGACTAGCTTGACGAGTACGCTTGTGCAATATGGCGCTGGCGCGTACGATATGTCTACTTGGTGCGATATCCCCTTGAAAGCAACGACGATATCCCAAATGACGGATGAAAACGGCTATTTGACCAGCATCATTCTCGGGCTTCGCGACAAGGGTACGATTTCTCAGTATTTTTACATCGATAGTATCACCGTAAACATGAAGTCGACCACGAAAGTAACCTTTAATCAACTTCATAGTTTGTGGAATAACTATCCTTACGATAATGCGAATTGTACATACTTGATGTTTGACGGTGGAATCAGCGGAAATGGTAACTTGGATGCGGATTTCAGCGATTTGTTGTCCAAGATGACGTTAAACGACGCAGCGGTAGATAGCAGTATCTACTCGTTCTACTGCCCGAACTGGATCGGCGCAGACGGCGGTATCATTATGCGCGTTGCAACGAATCCCGCAGCAGGTTCGGTACTGACGTTGTCCGCGGGTGCAACCTTCAATATCGGCGGTTCGGATACGAACCTCTATGAAATCACGGAGGACGTTTATTTGCAATTTGACGGTACCGTTTGGACGGTATCCTCAAAGCCTGCTTCGGGTGAAATGGCAACGTTCGTTGGCGTTTGGGGTGAGGCAGGTGACTTCAACTGCGAACAAACCGTGTTGTTGCAATATTCCTCCGCATCGGAATGGAATTACGCCGATATGGGTGATTTAGTCTCCAAAATCACGTTGAAGAACACGCAAACGGGTGAAAGCGTTCCGGCGAGCGACGTCAACCTTGTGGGTTGGGAAGGTCAAAGATGGATTGTTTTGCGTGCCTTGGCGGGATACGACGTAGTTGAAATCGCATCCGGCGGTACGTTCGGTGGTGTGGTAATCCCCGGGCTCAAGCTTTCGAAAGTACACGGCTGTTGGGTATCGAATGGTCCTCAAGCGGCTACGACGAGCTATACGGGTATGGCAGGCGGTTGGAACAATGCCAAAAACGAAGGCGCAGGCCAAACGATTTTGAAATTTGAAGCGAATCCTCTTGGCAATGCCGCGGATGCAACCAACCTTGCATCTACGATCAACGCTACGTCGCTGATGGTAAAATACAACGGCAAGAGCTTTGCGGAACATTTTGCAAACGTAGAAAATGCAAACCGTGCGAAGTACATGATTTCTTACGCGCACGGACATAATTATTTCTTCTTCTCCATTCCTGAAACGGACTTGGTAGACGGTGCGACCTTTGAAATTGAAGAAGGCACGCCGTTCATGAACCAGTATTTACCGAAAGTAACTCTCAAATATAATGCTTCGGCAGGGATTTGGGAAAGCTTTGTGGATATGACTTATGGCGAACCTACTTTTAGTGCGGCTACGGAATCGTACGTAGGCGCGTGGGGTTGGAACCATGCAACGGATAACACTGCGGTTATTAAAGATGCGAACTACGGTTATACGATTGTTGCGGACTGGGCAATGTCGGGTAGCGATAACTTGGCGGCAACAGAGAGTGTTACTTCGTTGTCGATCACGCTCAACGGCGTAAGCTTTTATGAATTGTACCAAGCGGACGACGGTTATAGATTGAATGCACAGCTTGGATTCTTTGCATTCTCCGTACCGACTTCGGCACTTGTTGCAGGGAACGGTTACGAATATCCTACGCTTGAAATTGTGAATGGTACTCCGTTCTACGCTGGCAACTATTTGCCCGAAACGACCTTGATTTATAAGGACGGAGCATGGCAACTTCCAAAGGAAGAAGTCGTAATCAATTATAATCCTAGCTTTGTTTCGATCGGTGAATTGAATCATATGGAAAACGAAACCTTGCAAGCGTATGGTTTGTCGTTGGTTTTTGATACGGTAGGCTTTACGGTGGCGGGTCAGCAAATTATGCCCGCAAGCTCGTCCGGCTTCACGTTAAACGGCGACGAAGTTAGACCTGCGCTTTGGGGCGGGGAACAATTGTTGTTCTGGCTTGGGATGGCGAAATGCGAAGCGGGCTACAACGGCTACTCGCACGCGACCTTGAAGATTGCGGATGGCGCAAAAATTGTCAACGAAAACGGTGAGGAATTCACCTTGAGCGAATTGACCATGTACTTGGTGGACGGAGTTTGGACGACGGAACAACCCGCGGATTACACGGTTGTTGTTATCGATACGACGAACTATAATCCTGATTTCGTAAAAATCGGTTCGTTAAATCATTACGATCACGATACGCTGTGGGGCTTGTCCTTGGTGTTCGACACGACGGGCTTTACGAGCGATCAACAAATCATGGCGGAAAGCTGGGACGGCTTTACTTTGAATGGCGAATCGCAAGCTGTTGCGCTTTGGGGCGGTAATCAATTGCTTTTCTGGATGAAGAAGGAATACTGCGAACCTGGTTATAACATGTATTCGCATGCAACCTTAAAAATTGCGGAAGGCGCAACGATTATCAATGATAGCGGTAAATTGTTTACCTTTAAGGCATTGACGTTATATCTTGTAGACGGGGCTTGGACGACGGAAATGCCCGAAGGGTATGAAGTGTTAGAACCTACGAATTTTGCTTCGATTGATGCGTCTACTACGAACAACGCGGTCGTGTTTACGTTTGAAGACGATTTCGTATGGAGCGCAAGCGAAGGAACGCTTGCGGCGCACGTGCTTTTTGATGGCGTTACGACGCTTGAAGAAGACGGCGGCAGTGTTACGGCTGATCCCGACAAGAAGACGGTGACGGTGAGAGTAGTAGGTAACTATTCGAAAATCCAAATTACGAACGGCGGCGATATTGCAGGCGTTCGTATCCCTGAGGTAGTCGCGTATAGTACGGAAACGGGTTGGGAATTAAAGCCGCAATCGTACAATACGTTGACGGGTATCGGTGTGTATGGCAATAACAACAGACCTGCACACGAAATTTATCATACGGTACTTTCGTTTAGTGAATACTTTGTGCTTGGTGGCAACGATGGTGTAAACGATGCAACGAATATGGCATCGAGCGCCGACTATGAAGTGGCGACGAAGGTGACATTGAATGGTAAGTCCTTCTATGAGCTTTATCAAGAAGACCCTCGTTTCTATATCGGATATATGTCGGGCGGTAAATATTTTACCTTCCAAATTCCCGCATTGTATCTTGACGGGCAACCTGAAAACGGCTATGAATATCATACCATCGAAATTGAAGACGGTACGGTGTTTATGGACTGGAAATTGCCTGCATTGACGATGATTTGCTTTGATAAAGTTTGGATGAACGCTGACGGATTCAATCCAGAGCCTTTGGTTTACGGCGGGATTCCTTATGGTTGGAACTGTATGCAAAACGGTGCGAATATAGATACCATTTTGCAGTTCGGTAAATATGAGTTCGATCCCAGCAACAATAGCTACTTGGGCGATTATCTTGGTGAAGACAACGGTACGATATCTCGTGCGGACGCGACCAACCTTGCGGCTATCTCGTCCGAGCAAATTGCAACGAAGATGACCATCAACGGTGTGCCCGTGAAGGATATCAGCGGTATTACCGTTTCCTATGCACACGGTTACAGCTTGCTGTATATTTCCGTGCCCGCGTACGAGCTTTGCCCCAACGACGATTACAAGTGCGTAGTTTTGCATATCGAGGCAAATACCGTATTCAAGAAATCGGTTTTGAGCGAAGTGACTTTGTACTTGGTAGACGGTCAATGGCAGACTGAACCTCCTACGACGGTGAATAACGACAAAGCGGGTACGTATTTAACGGCAAGCGATTTGTTTGGCGGCGCATCTGGCGGTTATTATGCAAACGGCGTATACAAACTGACGGATGCGGATGATAATGCGGAAATCGTATCCTCGGCAAAAGTAGCGAATAGCGGCGTGATTTATAATTTCTTATATAAATCGAGCGCAATTGACTTTGATTACAGCTTGTTTACAGGTGCGACGGATGATTTCGGCGGTGTGCGCGTAACCATTTACCGCAACCTTGGCGAATCGACGCAGGGCTTCAACGTGTACGTAAACGGTGCGTTGCAAGGCTCGAAACAAGCCGCTTTCATGGAAAATGAATGGTACGCAATTCGAATTGCGATTCTTGTACAAAACGGCAACATCAACGTTTCTGTCGCAGTAGACGGTATTGAAGTTGTACACGCGGAAACTGAATGCGATGGCATCCTCGGCGAGGAAATCAAACTTAAAAAAGCTTATGGCGATTTGAGCTTTGCCGATTTTAGAACGGGGGACATCAAGAGCCCTACGATTTACTGGCAAGGTAAGAACGTTTATAGATTCTCGGTTGGCGAGGTGAAACCCGCTGATGGTAGATTTGCGCAGGTGATTAGCGTTAGCGATAACTATGATAAGGCTAATTTCGGTGCGGAAGATATTATTGTTACTTGGCAGGACGGGGCGATTAAAGACGGCAAATTGCAAAAAGGCGAATGGCTGGTAACTTTCTCCGTTAGCGATAAAGCAGGGAACGTTGCTTATTATAGCATCACTGCTTTGGTAACGAATCCTTATGAAATTACCGTAACCTTACAGGTAGAGGGCGAAACCTCCTATGTGATCAGTGCAAAGGGCGCTTTGCTTGCGAAACCTGCTGATCCCACGAAAGAGGGCGATGAGCTTGTAAATTATATTTTCGACGGTTGGTATTTGGGCGATAAGAAATGGGATTTCGCAAACGATTACGCTTTCGAAGATATGGAACTCGTAGCTGTATTTACCGTGGAATATAAGGAATATGCGGAATATACGGTGACGGTTGTCAGTGAAGGGCTTGAAGCTGGTTATACTTATACCTTCAAGCTTCTCTATGGCAGCACGCTTGACACAAGCATCTTTGAACGCGACGGCTATACCTATAAGTTGATGAGCGGCGGTCAAGAAATCGACCAGATTACCGTAGATGGTGAGTTGCAAATCACTGTCGTTTATACAGCTGATATAATTGATTCTGATTCCAGCAGCGATTCTTCGGAATCCTCGAGCTCTGACGAGCCGGGTTCGGACGTATCTACACCTGTTGAATCGAGTCCAGTTGACTCTACGCCAAAGAAAAAATCGGGTTGCCGCGGAAGCATAAACGGCTGTATGGCGGGCATGCTCTTAACTTTGGTGGCTTCGGCATTCATCTTCGCGAGAAAATTCTCGAAAAAGGAGGGCAAGTAATATGAAAACGAAAAAAGTAAAGAAAATTAGTGCTTTCATAAGTATGATTATGGCTTGCGCTACGCTGGTGGGGGTAACAAGCTTCGCTACAATGAAGTTAGGCGTGGCAGAAAATAATCCTATCGAGTTTTCTTCGGAAATCACCGCCGTAAGCCATGCGCACGGCGAAGAAGTAACGATACTGCCTGAAGACGTAAAACTTTGGACGGAAAGCGAGCAATTCGATGCCGATTATTTGAACGGCTTGTATGAATATAGCGGAATGCACAAAGAATTTTTGAGCGCCGTAGGTTCGAGCAATGAAGAGTTGGTGGATATCTATCGTCAAACGGACGTATTTAATCCTGTCAACAATGTTTTGACATGGCAATCCACGTTAGAAAACGTAAAATCTTACACGGTAAGAGTTGCTTATGATAACAAGTTTACGCAATGCGTAATGAAGGTAGAAAATGCAAGTATCAAGGAGGGGGTTGTTCTTGAAAATCCCCTTGTCGGTACGGACTATTACTGGCAAGTAATTGCGACCATGGGTGGGGGCAAGAAAGTATATTCGCCTATTTTCGACTTTACGACTGCGGACACGATGCGTACGGTAACGGTGGATGGTGTATCCAACACTCGTGACCTTGGCGGCTACGAAACCGCTTACGGCTACGTGCAGCAAGGGCTTGTTTATCGTTCCGCGAGACTGGAATCGATCACCAAAGACGGGCTTCATACCTTAAAGACGGAGCTTGGTGTAAAAACCGATTTGGACCTTCGTGGGAAATCGGAAGCAAACTCCGCTCTCAATAGAGAAAATCCCGCTGAGCTTGAAAATTATTATCTCTACGTAACGCCGCAGTACGCGTTGGCGGGCGAGTTGGGGTTGGACGCACCTATTCATTATGAAAACGTTAAAAATATCATGACGGTATTTGCGAACAAAGCGAACTACCCGATTGACGTTCACTGTGCGGTAGGTCGTGACAGAACGGGTACTATCGTTGCGTTGCTCAAGTCTCTCATCGGTTTTGCGGAAAACGATATCATCAATGATTATTTCACTTCGATGTTTGCAACGACGGGCGCGTGGGAAAAGTCGGTTACCCACACCAATCAAGCGATGATTATGAACGTCTTGAACTATCTGAATTCCTTTGAGGGAGAGACTTTGGCGGATAGAGCAGCGAACTATTTGATTTCCAAGTGCGGTATGTCGCAAGCGGAAATCGATTCGATTCGAAACATTATGACGGGCAAGGAAAAAGTAGACCTTCCTGTATATAATACCTTCGCGGATGAAGACAATTACGCAAATTATGCCTTTGTTACGTTTGAAAAGTTTGGTGTAACAAGAGTGGTTAAAACGATCGGCATCGGTGAAACGGTGAACGCGCCTTTTGAGGCAGGTGAAGGTTATGGTTGGACGGTAGGCGGGCAAGCATTTGACTTCGCGACGGCAATCAGTGGTGATATTACTATAAAAGCACTTAAAACGAAAGTATACGAGGTAAAAATCGTGTCTATGGGCGCGGTGACTTCGGAAGAAACGGTGACGGTAGCCGAAGGCGAAGCCTTTGATTTCTCGACGTTGGCAAAGGATGGTTACGACTGTATCGTAATTTCGGATGAAGGTCAGATCCTCACCAGTGTGACGGTTAATCGGAA
>JAZQGK010000014.1:0-17835 GCA_045539975.1 Candidatus Scatosoma sp.
AAACGTAATCGTCTTGCCGCTCATATTAAGCGCACTGCCCGTGAGTTTCGTTAAATCCACGTCGTAGTTCCAATGGTTACCTTGGTTGTTTTCGGGAACGTTAAACTTCGCAGATTTCACAGAATTACTGCTGACCTCGACGGTATCAATCGTAGCCGAGCCGCCATTTACAGCCACTAAACCGCAAACGCTGATTGCATCGTCCACTTCGGTGTATATGCGTTTCTTTTCAAAATGCAAGTTATCGAAATTGATGTTAAGCGTTCCGCTGTCGTCAGATGCATTAAGCGTTGCGTAAATCTTACTTACCCCGCTGAGCGAGCTATTCAAGACGTCTAAATCCACGTATACTCTCAACCAGCCGTTGCCTAAACCAACGCAATAATGCGTGCTTTCATTTGTACCGCTCTTCAACGTAAGCATATTCCAAAGCCCAAGCTTGCCGCCATTGTTCACGAAGTCGAATACAACACTCCAACCGTCTTTGTTAATCGTCGTATCGAATACCATATAGCTATTCGTCAAGTCATAGGTCTTATCCAACGTAATCGCAAAGTAAGGCAAGTTGCCCGACGAAATCGATTCAACAATATTCAAGGAATACGTGCTGTTTTCGCTTCTGTCCGCCGTATCGTTCGTAATTGTATCGATGCCGCCGTTTTCAACGGAGCCGTTCCACAAGTCAACGATATCCGTTTTGGTATACGTAGCCGTATACGTTGCATTTCTTTGTACATTCGTTACACTGTAATCCCAACCTGCGAACACGTACGAACATTCGCCAGCGTCTGCCTCTCTCGTAGGATTATTAGGTACGTTCACCGTTGCGCCAAGCGCGTATTCCGCACTCGAAATCACGCTGCCGTCCCAATCCTTGAACGTAATCGTATGCGTAGGCGTGGTTACAAAATGCAAGTTATCGAAATGGAGATTGCGTTCACCGCTGCCATCCGCCGCATTGAGCGTTGCATAAATTCTGCTTACGTTATCCAACGACGCGCCAAAAGAATTCAAGTCTACGTAAACTCTAATCCAACCGTCGCCGATATCCTCGCAGTAATGGGTGCTTTCACTTACGTTCGCATTCAAGCTAAACATATTCCATAAGCCAAGCTTTGTATTGTTGTTTACAAAGTCGAATACGACAATCCACCCATTCACATTGACGGCATGGTAATCAAATACCATGTATTTATCCGTCAAATCATAACTCTTATCCAGCGTAAGCGCAAAGTAAGGAAGATTGCCCGACGAAATTGATTCAACAATGTTCAAGGAATGCGTGCTTCCTTGGCTCTTCATATTCGTATCGTTCGTGAGACTGTCAATACCGCCGTTTTCAATCTCACAGTTGGTTAAGTCGATAGGTACCTTCGTATACGTTGCACGGTACGTTGCATCACAGCCAACAGTCGTTACGGGATAATCCCAACCTGCAAACGTGTAGCTGTATTCGCCCTCAACGGGTGCTTTGGTAGGCGTTGCAGGTTCTACAACCGTTGCGCCCTGATAATATTGCTCGCTCGAAATAACAGTTTCGTCATCGTTCTTGAAGGTAATCGTATACTTAGGCAATTCTTCAAACAACGCCGTGTAAACGGTGTCACCGCTGATTGCACCGATTTCAGGCGTCCAACCTGTAAACGCGTGCCCTTCTCTCGTAGGCGTTGCTCCCTTATATTCGGGAACGCTACCAAACGTCAACGTTTCTTCTTGCAATACACTGCCGTCCCAGTTCTTGAACGTTACGGTGTGTTCGCTGTTCGCTTCTACGATGAACGCGCCTTCACCAGGGGCAAGGGTCAAGGTATAGCCGTCCGTACCGATGGTTACCGTTTGCATTTCACCGTTTTTATAAATAACGTACTGTCCGATGGTATTTCCCGTAAAGATAATGCTGAGCGTCTTGTTATCCTTTACCGCAGCATAGTTTACCGCTACGAACGCTTCGTTGCCGTCCGCGTCTTCCATAACGCTAACGATATGGTTACTGCCCGAACCTGCAATGGACGAGAAGGACGAGGTGTGGCTTGCCGAAAGCAGATATTGCGAGAACAAGCTTTCGTCTTTTACTTTCTTATACGCCTTGTACTGCGCATCTGCGCCGATGCCAAAGAAACCACTGTCGGGGCTGCTCATAATTACGCCCTTCCAGTCGTAATTCTTATACAAGGAACCGAAGGTCGACAATTCGTTGTTGACCGTCTTCATATCGTTGTAAACTTCCGTCGTCGTACCGTCTGCATTCAAAGCTCCGTCTACAACAACGTTCAAGGGATAATACGACCACCAAGAAATGGAGTCTGCACCAAAAGCAAGCGCCGTATAAAGCTGTAAGCGCATCTGTTCTTCCGTAGGCGCTTTGTTGTAGTCCGTGCCGTTGCTTTCATCTTCAAATCCGCAGCCTTGCAAAACGGCGTGCATTTCCGCACCGTATTGCATAGCGTATGCCTTCAATACCGCCCAATCGTAAAGGAAGGTATCTCTCAGCGTTCCATCATTTTTGATTGGATAGCTGTCCACGGAAAGATATTTTGTATATTCCGTACCGTCGAATTTGGAAAGTACGATATCACAATATGCTTTTACGTAAGCGGAATAGGATGTGTAATCGCCCTCCTTGAAATAAGAATACGAGGGCAATAAGTTTACCTTAAACGGAGCCGCTTCCTCACCGTATGTATTCTTATACCAATCCGCATATTCTGCTACGGCATTCATCGCAGCCGTCGTGGGCTTGGGTTCATCCCACGTAAAGAATCCTGCAAAGCCTTCATGATTAGAGAAGTCAGGCAACGTATCAAAAGCATATTCTTCCGTATCCGACCAGTTGCCCGTCCATACGATAGATTTGATACCGTTGCGATAGAACATATCAATGATTGTTCTTGTTACCTCGATATTTGCTTCACTGTTGAGTTTTACGCCGTAATCGCCACCGCCAAGCACCACCGTCGTGAAACCCGCTTCTTTCATCGTTTGCGCTACGGTATCGTTATGCGTATTGTCGTAATTATTCGAACCATCAAGTTCAGGATGATACCAAGCTACGCTGTCAAATACAGGCGCGCCTACTACCGTATAATAGAAATTGAAGACGTTGTCCTTATTTGCATAAATCTTGCTCGTAATCGTTGACGCCGATGCAAGCGTAAAGCCACTAATCTCTTTCGCCGTAAGATTGATTGCGGAGTTAAGCGGAGCGGTAATCGTTTCCGTTTCTACCGTGCTCTTACCGTTGACAGTCGTAATATAGTTGACGGTATACGTTCTATTGTACGTTTTGCCTGCATCGCTTACGTACTTGTCAAATGCGTCGATATATTTCGTCTGTACTGCGCTTGCGTGATCGTTTGCGTCAATCGCTTTTTGCGCAACATAATAAATCGAACGCGCGTTGTTATTCATTTCATCGGCAAAATAACTTGCCAAAATGTATTCGCCGTCCAATTGTACGTACGCAATACCGACAAACTCACGGGTGAGGTTGTTTGTTAAAATATCCGTAATCGCACCGCACACCTCATATTTTCCGTCTTTATCGTGATCGGCAGGGGTAAGGTTTGCCAAATGCAACATTTTACGAACCGCTTGGTTAGCACCTGCTACTGCCGTTTCCGAATATTTCGCATTCGCGCCGAACAAATTTGCAACCGTCAGCTCGTACCCGTCCGTGATATAATCCTTGGGGATAATAACCATACCAAAGCTTGCGTCTTGTGCGGAAAGACTTTGATAGGTTTCCGCCGACATTTCCGCAGTGAAACGAAGCCCGTTCACTTCGTCGCCGCTTACACGTACCGACGCACCCTCTTCCATAACGAAATCTTCAAACCCGACGCGAATTACCATTTCTTTCATGAAATAGTATTTTCTCACGCCGCAATCTTTTTCCACGCTAAAGTTCGCGCGATATTGCGAAATGCCTTCTCCGCTACGAAGCACGAATTTCCCATCCGAAACAGCATTCGTTTCGTACATGGTAGCCACATTACCGTTTGAAGAGCTTGCCGTAACAACGCTTGTCTCCGTGTTAGGCATAACGGAAATAATATTTCCTTCTACCTCTTCACCATTCAACTGTACGTCAATGGTCGGCGTTACGATTGTCCAAGCGCCACTTGTAAATTGGTACTGTGCGTTCTCGATATAAATAAAATCTGTTCCGCGATAGAACCAGCCGCCAAAGGTCACTACGTCCCCTTCCGACGGAGTATCTTGTGCGCTATTATAAAGCCCATTATTATCGCTGTTAAACGTTACGTACCAATCCGCCGCGCCGTATTTATACAAACCGCCTCTAAACTCCGTGTTGGTTCCGCCGCTTGTCAAAACAAATTGATTGTCACGAATAGGATTAAACCAAAAGCTCCACTCCGCATCGAAAGGAATATCGTTCTGCGCCATAGACGCATATAAACCGCTTTGAGGCGCACCGTTTTCCGTTCCAGAATACTGCAATTCGTAGCCATCGTTTTCTTCTACCCACGTATAGCCGTCGTAGATAAACGTCGCTTCGTTTACCGTAAACGAACCTTTTTCCGCATTGGTAAACGTACCGTCAATCGTAATGGTAGAGCCTGCCTGCAAGTCGCCGTAATCTAACGCACTGTTCTTCAAAGGGAATGCCACGCGTTTTTCGTCCGTTTTAATCATTGCCCCTTGCATTGTTTCGCCGTTTACCTTCACGGCAGTCTCCGAGGTATAAGAAACGCTCCAATCGTCGCTGTACGGAATGGATTCTCCCCCTTCAATGCTAAAATATAAATACTTCTCGCCTTTTTCCGTTGCTACGCCGTTGTCACGGAAATCATACTCGTTTCTATTTAAACTAATCTCGTATGTACCCAGCGTTTCTGCGTTTGCAACAATGGAATCGTATGCTTGCACACCGATAACGGATGCCGCAGTACATAAAAATGCAATACTTGTGGTCGTTAAAATTCTTTTCAATAACTTTTTCATACCACACCTCCTTAATTACCGTCACCAAAATCTTGGTAGTTGTCGTCAAACGGGTCTTTTTCCGCGGACCCCATGACAATTTCATCTTGCAAAAGTAAAATTGTCAAGTTTGGTTCTTCATAAATTTTGTTCATGAACATTCTCCTTTCAATGAAACCTTAAGTGTTTATTTTAATGCTTATACAAGATACAAATTGTCAATATACATGCTTGCTTCGTCTGCCGTAGAAGGATTTACCAAGAAACGAAGTTTTGTAATGTTGCCGCTACAACCGCTAAATTTAGTGTCCGCCGTAAAAGAAACCCTAAACCAACCGTTGTCCATAGCCGTAACCACCCAGCCTTTATCTGCGCCCCAACCATCCGTGAGGTTCGTCCAAACGTAACCTTCTCCGTCGGGTTGTGCATACGCGCCGTTGCCCTCTACCGTAAAGCCGACCAAAGACATACTTCCTACAATTTTCAAATCAAACGTGATGGTTTTACCGCTAAGATTTACAGCACCGCCGTTAACTTCTACCAAACTAATGTCATAATTCCACCAAACGCCGCTATTGCCTGCAGGTACGGTGCATTTAACCGACTTTTCAGAATTGACGCTGACAACGCTCGTATCCAGTGCAATTGTACCGCCGTTTACCGCTACCAAGCCACAAGCGCCGATTACATCGTCCGCTTCACTGCGCGTAGGTTCTTGATACTTTTCCGCATCGCCAAGATAGAGATTATCCACGTACATGCTTGCTTCGTTAGCGTCTTGAGGATTTACCAAGAAACGAAGCTTTGTAAGGTTGCCGCTTGCGCCACCAAACGAGGTATCAGGGGTAAGCGAAACCCTAAACCAACCGTTCTCGATTGCCGTGATAGACATACCAAAGCCCGACCAACCGTTAGAAAGGTTCATCCATGCGTAGCCTTCGCCGTTCGGCGTTGCATACGTGCCGTTGCCGTCCGCTACCGTAAAGCCTACCCAAGTCATATTGCCAATGATTTTCACGTCGAAAGTAATCGTCTTGCCTACCAAGTTTAAGCCACCGCCAAGTACGGACGTTACGTCCACGTCATAATTCCACCAAACGCCGCTGTTGTTTGCGGGAACGTTGAATTTCGCGGATTTTTCAGAATTGCTGCTTACCGTGTCCGTCACAATGCTTGCCGAGCCGCCGTTTACTGCGACCAAACCGCAAGCCCCGATGCTATCGTCCGTTTCCGTAAGGGTATCGCCAGGAACTTCGGGTTCTTCGGGATTAGGCGTTTCAGGTTCTTCAGGCGTAGGCGTCGTAGGTTTATTTTCAAAATGGAGATTATCAAAGTTCACTGTTAATGTTCCGCTGCCGTCAGATGCGTTCAACGTTACGTAAATCTTGCTTACGCTGTTCAACGAGCCGCTCAAAACGTCTGCGTCCACGTAAACTCTAATCCAACCGTTACCCAAATCTTCGCACTTGTGCGTGCTTTCTGCCGTGCCACTCTTGAGGGTGAGCATATTCCATAAACCAAGCTTTGTGCCATTGTTTACAAAATCAAACACCACAAGCCAACCGTCTTTACTGATATTTGCGTCAAATACCATGTATTTACCCGTCAAGTCGTAGGTCTTATCCAAGGTAAGGGCAAAGTAAGGAAGATTGCCCGAAGAAATCGCTTCTACAATCTTCAAGGAATGCGCGCTGTTTTCGCTTCTTTCTGCCGTATCGTTTGTAATGCTGTCGATACCGCTGTTTTCAACATTGCAATTCCACAAGTCGAGTACGTTTGCCACCGTATACGTTGCCGTGTAGGTCGCATCACAATTTACTGCCGTTACTTCGTAATCCCAACCTGCAAACGTGTAGGTGCATTCCCCTGCGCCATCTCTCGTAGGATTTTCAGGTACAACTACCGTTGCGCCCTCATCGTATTCCGCGCTGGAAATCACTCTACCGTCATAATCCTTAAACGTGATTGTATACGTAGGTATTTCAGGTTTTTCTTCAAAATGAAGATTGTCGAAATGCAAATTCAACGCACCGCTACCGTCAGAAGCGTTCAACGTTATGTAAATCTTGCTTACATTGTTCAACGAGCCGCTCAAAACGTCTGCGTCTACGTAAACCTTCAACCAACCATTGCCCAAATCTTCACACTTGTGCGTTGCTTCGTTTATACCACTGTTCAAGCTGAGCATATTCCACAAGCCAAGTTTACCGTCATCATTCACAAAATCAAATACGACAAGCCAGCCGCTTCTCTCAATGAGCTTAAAGTCAAATACAATGTATTTGCCCGTTAAGTCATAATTCTTATCAAGCGTAATCGCAAAGTAAGGCAGATTACCACCTGCAATGGATTCTACGATATTCAAGGAATGCGCGCTGTTTTCGCTTCTTTCTGCCGTATCGTTTGTGATGCTGTCGATGCCGCCGTTTTCAACGTTACCGTTCCACAAGTCGAGTACGTTCGCCAAGGTATACGTTGCCGTATAGGTCGCATCGCAGTTTGCTGCCGTTACCTCATAATCCCATCCAGCGAATACGTAGGAGCATTCTCCTGCAATTGCCTCGCGCGTAGGATCTGCAGGTACGTTTACCGCCGAGCCTGCTTTGTAGCTTTCACTGGAAATCACGTCGCCGTCATAATCTTTAAACGTTACCGTGAACATAGGCAATTCTTCAAAATGAAGATTATCCACGTAGAATTCCAAATTCCCTTCTGCGCCTTCGTTGCCGTTGTTGACCGTTACGTAGAATTTATTCACGTTCGTAACGTCTGCACCGTTTGCCAATGCCGATACGTTTACGTATACTCTCAACCAGCCTTCGCCAAGGTCTTCACACTTATGCGTCGCTTCATTGCTATCTGCATTAAAACCAAGCGTATTCCACAAGCCCATCTTCACGTCGTTGTTCACAAAGTCAAGACAGAACCAGCTTGCATAATTATTCTTGTAAATGTCAAATACTACGTACTTATCGGACAAATCATAATATTTATCCAACGTTACGTTGAAATAAGGGAACTGATTATCCGCCTTGTTCCATTCGCCCGTTACTTTTAACGAATGCGTGCTGTTACCCCTTACAACGTTCACGTCGTACGCTACGCTGTCGATTGTGTCTTTATCAACCGTAGTATTAATCAAGTCGATGATATCCGTTACCGTATATACTGCCGTATAGGTCGCATCGCAGTTTGCTGCCGTTACCTCATAATCCCATCCAGCGAATACGTAAGAGCATTCTCCTGCAATCGCCTCGCGCGTAGGATTTGCAGGTACGTTTACCGCCGAGCCTGCTTTGTAGCTTTCACTGGAAATCACGTCACCGTCATAATCTTTAAACGTTACCGTGAACATAGGCAATTCTTCAAAATGAAGATTATCCACGTAGAATTCTATGTTACCGCTTGCTTCCGCCTTACTGCTGTGAATGGTCAAATAAATCTTGTTTACGTTGGATACGTCATTGTTATCCATCATTGCAGGAACGTTGACGTATACTCTAATCCAACCCTCGCCAAGGTCTTCACACTTATGCGTTGCTTCGTTGCTATCTGCGTTAAAGCTTACAGACTTCCAAACCCCGATTTTTGCATCGTTGTTGACGAAATCCAGTGCAAACCAGCTATCGTAATTGTTCTTGTAAAGGTCGAATACTACGTACTGATTGCTCAAATCATAATATTGATCCAACGTGATGCTGAGGTAAGGGAAGACGTTTTCAACTTCCGTCCACGCCGTCGTTACTTTCAGCGAACGGTTGCTATTTTCGCGCTTAATTTCGCTGTCGTAACCCACGCTGTCCATAGTTTCTTGGTTGACGCCCGTATTGATCAAGTCCGCAAATGAGCCGCTGACAATTGCCTTATAGGTTGCGTTTTGCGTAACCGTTTCGATTTCAGACGACCAACCCTCAAACGTAAACGTTCCTTCTTTATCCAAATCACCCATCGAAGGAGCCTCAGGCTCTTCCACCGTTTCGCCGTAATGATACGTCTTCTGGGAAATGACCGTACCGTCAGAATTTTCAAACGTGATTACGTAATTCACGTAAGGAGATTTCGTTTCCCAAGGATTTTCTTCGTCCAACGCCGCCGACGTAGGTACTGCGCCAACCACATTCAAGTTATCGAGATATACAGCCGATTCGCTACCTGCCGTAGCCGTCGTATTACTAAATTCGATATGCATAATCTTGATGAAATCTTTGGTAACACCAAGTACTTCATCTGTAATATCGGCATTTTTGATATCCAACGTAACCAAACACCAGCCGTTTTCTAACTGCGTAACCGTCCAGCCTTCACCGCTTGCTTGCGACAAATCAATCGTAACCTTTGCCCCTAAAATCAATCCGTTTTCGTTATAGTCAGAAGCAAACGAAACGTAGAATACGTTATCGACGTTCACGTTCTTCACGCCAAAGGAAACCGTTGCATTGGTGATATCCATAATCGTCCAATCCATAGGCTTGCCAGTAAAGAAGGAATCTACCGTTGCCGTTGCATTGTCACCGTTTGCGGAAAGCGTCAATTTATACGAATAGCTACTGTTGTCCATGCGTTCGTTGATGTCTGCCGTGGACAGAGTATCTACCCTTTCATAATTAACGTTAAATACCAAATTCTCATCCGTAGAGAACATATCATGATCTTCTGCGGCGGTGTAAGGAGATTTGGTATCCCATTCAATTTCCTCATCGCCGTAAACTTCCGTTACTTTCCAGCCTTCTAACTTTAAGGTGTCTAAGTAAATAGCCGATTCACTGCCCGCCTGCGCAGCCGTATTGCTAAAATACAAACGCATGGTACGGATGAAATCCATCCTTACAAGCGCTGTTTCAACGTTCGTTTGAGCAACGTCAATCACAACCTTATACCAACCGTTTTCTTCCGTGACCGTCCAACCTTCGCCGCTGTCTTTCGTCAAGTCAATCACGATAGGATCTGCGAAAACGTTGTAATCCGATTCAAATTTCAATGCAAACGTATTATCTGCATTGACCGTGCGGATATAGAAGGACAGCGTAGCGTCCGTAATATCCATAGGCATCCAACCTGTAGGATGACCACCGATAAACGAATGCAAGAAACCGCTTGCCTCACTGCCGTCTTCCGAAAGCACAAATTTGATAGAGCGATTACTGTATTCTACCAATTCCGTTGTATTGTGCAAATCAGCGGCTTCCTTTTTGTTTTCATAATCGTTGTTTACAACGCCCGACAAGTTCGGATCTTTTGTGAAGAAATCCTCGTATTCTTTATACGTCGTCGTATCCAAATTAGGGAATTTTTCCTCGCTGTAATCGCAAATATCCACGTTATCTACGTAGAAGCTGTACGAATAAATTGCATCTTCCTTTGCACCGTCATAAACGGTTTGGATGATAATTCTATCACTCAAATCCCAATCGGCGTTGAATACAAATTCTTCCGTCAAATTGAGTGCTTTCAACGAATAGTCAATATGCGTCCATTCGTTGGGTTTACAGATGAATTTTTCACACTGGTCAAAGCTGTACGAAATACCGGAGCTGTGGTTCATGATAAAACCAAGCGCGATATCTTTTTCCGACGTGTTATATACGTCGAGCGTGATTACGGCATTCGACCAATCACTAACCGTCAAACGAGAGTTATTAGGCCAATCCATCAAAGAAATTGCGGACACGGGAGAATCCTTTTTCGCATTTCCTCTATAGGAGAATTTTACAGACGTCAGCGAATCCATCGACGTTCTATAGGTAGGCAAATAATTCAAGCTCTTCGTCATCGCAGGATCCGCGTACAAGCTGTCTACCACCCAATAATCGGTAGGATCGTACGTGGTATCCATGGGAATGGTTACTTCACCCGTATAAACAGTCTTCCCCTTCGTTGCGGTAATCGTTACAAATACGTCGGAAAATTCGTTTTGTACAAACGTAAAGCCGTTGACGTCCAAATCAATTTCATTCAATTCGTCGTCCAAATACTTTGCCGTCATCGTATAGGTCGTACCTTTTTCCTTGGTAAAATACGGCTCAAAATTGTATTCTACGCCGATCCGTACTGCGGGAATATCATAATCGTCCACAAAAACAATTTCCGTCGTTCCTTCTTTGCCGTCACCACAATTAGAAAGTTTACAAGACGCAAAACAAAGAGTCGATACCATTAACAGTAATGTGAAAACTATCGTTTTAATTCTTTTCATCTTTTTTCCCTTTTTGATTATTTTATTTTGTTCAACGATTCTACTGCGCCGTCGAGATCATTGTAAAGTTTATCTAATAGTTGCAATACTTCCGATCGCACCGCCTTAAATTCGTTTGTATCGGTTTTGGGTACTATGCCATTATACAGTCTCGAATAAAAGCTTTCCAAAATCTTGTCACAGTCATACGAAGTACCTTTTTCCTCGTTCAACTGCGCAAGCTTTTGTTCAAAAAGCCATAAGTATTCGTAATCCTCGTTGCCCTCTCTAATCGATTCCAATCTCAACGTGGAAATAGGCGTTTTCAATGCGTACGCGCTACCGGGATAAATCAAATGTCCGTCGCCGTTTGCCTTTTCAAAGGTGTTGGGGTCATTCCAAATATCTCTTATCGTGTATTTGCCGCCGCCCGAAAAGCTAAGGCACTTATACCAGAAATTCACAGACCAATAAATATGTCCAGAGATGTTGTAATCGTACTTCATCCATTCCATCACACGCGTGGAAATCAAATTGTCGTCAAGCTGATAGGACGGGAAAGGATTTTCAGGCTCGACACAGTTATACCACCAGAAATCCTCTCTGTTCATTCTACCCGTGCTTTCTAAACGCTCCTGCGTCCAATCGAGGAAGTTTTGCGAATGAAATTCACTGATATACGGACACCACGTTTGTATGCCGCCTGTCGTATCGTCCCCTTCAAACAAGGATTCAGTCACCTTAGGGGTAATTGTAACAACGTGCTTCAACGCCACCAAGCTTTCTTGTAAATCGGGATAAGCGTTCAATAAATCCTTTACTTGGTTTTTCGCGTCGATAATCGCTTTATCGCACAATTTTACCTGTTCTGCTTGCTCATCGCGCGGCTCGTCAATGATATTGCCTGCATAGATATACGCTTTCTTGAAAAGGTCCGTTGCCGTATCGCCATTTTCTCGCAAAGCAATATTTTTATTTGCCATTGACGTCAAAAGCTGCACAAGCATATCTTCATCGATAATGCTGTATTCTTCGCCCTTCGCCGTAACGGGGTTGCAAGGCAAAGCATATCCAGATACAATGCCGTTGTTTGCATACTCGACCAAAGCCGTTGCATACGCATCGGTGTCATTAGGACAATATGCGATACCCAAATCGCACCCCTCGAAAGGTATATATGCGGGCGTGATGCGTTTATTGGCAAGATACCAATAATAATCGCTGTACGTATCTTCCGTAATTTTATCTCCTTCGCCGTACTTGATGTAATGATACCAAAGCCCGAACGAATTCACGTTGTGCATTTCTTCGGGCATATTGACGTTATACACGTGCAGCTTTAAAGGAATTTCCGTTTCTTCCCCATTCACGGTCAAGGTGACCTTCGCTTCATAGTCGCCGCTTGCCGCATCTTCAGGCACGTTTACGTTAAACCAAATCCCCTGATTATTACCCGATTGAATTTTATTTTCTTTTTTCTTAACGCATCTGTCGATGGGAATCAACGCATCGGGATAAAAACCGATGTACATATTCGCCGTTCTAGGATTTTCCACGGAAGGCTTTTTCGTTTCAATGTATTTTTCCGCAAAAATTTCGATATTCTTGCTAGAAATCGTTTTATTCTCCGAAGAAACCAAATCGCCAACCGACACGTTAAAAGCGGAAACGTCTTCTTTCGCCGTAATCATAAGCTGTATCGATTCCGTTTCTCCTTTTAACGCTTCCATCGATAAATCCAACGCCGCGTTTGCGGGGATTTCATCGTCAATCATATAACTGATTGTGTTTTCCGCACTCCACAAAGTCACAGCGTCCGTTTTTACCGAGCTTTCACTGTCGCCGCCCGAAAAACTGCACGAAGAAAAGGCAGAGGCGGCAAACAGCGCGACAAATAATAAGCTTGTTGTTTTTTTAGCGTTCATTATATAACTCCCATTTGTGCCAAAACGGTATCCCATTTATTTTCGTAGTAAGCAATATCCTGGTCATAAATGCTCTTTGCCGTCGCCTTCGTCTGCGTGAATAAATATTCATAGGGATACGTAACCCCTTCAAAGTTACGTACTTTACCGTAGATAAACATATTGTAGTTGTTAGGAATAGGCAAAACCAACGAATCTGGATTGTTAAAGCAATCAATACGCAGCTTTGCTGTGTTGGAAAGGCTGTTATACAACGTAGGATTCTTTGTCTTTACGTCGTATTTATAGAACATACCCGAACCATCCGTCTTTTCGGTGTAAATTTCGTTCGCCTTATCCGTTGCCAAATATTTCAAGAAGTCTTTCGCCAAATCCATATTCTTCGCATAGGAAGGAATCACCGCGGTGTGGTAGTTCCCAACCGAGTACAAGATATTGCGCGCTTCTTTAATCGCTTTGAAATCTTCCTCGCTAACGCCTTCGTAGCTCGTTTCACCCTTATCTACCGCGCGAACAACCGCCGCCAAAGTAGCGTCGTCTTTTACCGTGGACAGCTTGTTGATGATTGCGCTGACAACGGGCGTCTTCATCATTTGAACGTTGTAAACCTTTTGGTTTGCCGCATTCATATCCGCTTTCTTTTGCGCCATTTCCATATCGAACCAGTCGCCGCAAGCCATAAACAAACCTTCGCCCGTCAAGAACATTCTTTGCGCCGTCATATAATCGGTAGAGGGCGCTTCTTTGTAAAGGTTGTTTCTCAACACGTTTTCCAAAACCGTCAGCGTTTCCAATCTACCTTGCTGCGCGAAGATTTCCTTGGAATACTCATACTGACCGCTTTCCTTGTTGTATGCCTTACCTTCCCAGAATTTGGTGTAGGCTTCGTAGCCTTCATACTGCGCCCACCACGTCGGCATCAAGTGTTCCCAATAGGTCGCACCGTCATCCAAAGACTGCATAACGGCATATCCGTTTTTCGCCGTTTCATCCGCCATAATCGCCAACAGCTCATCGGTCGTTACGGGTACTTTGTCAGCAGACAGCTTTTCTGCGTTGTAAAGGATTCCGTTATAACCGCCAGCCCAAGGCATTGCATACCAAGAAGATTCCCCTTTTGCGTTTGTGTAAAGGTTTGCGCTGACGGCGCTACCAATCATCTTATCCTTTACCGTAACGCTTTCACCGGGAACCGTCGCTTCGTATACGTCCTTCAAATCCGCAAGGTAGTATTTCTTATTGCTACCCGATTTACCGTATAAATCCTGCAAGTTCATACCAAATAATACGTCGTATTTATTGGATCTTTCACCAGACTTGATTTTATCAGCCGCGTACGTATCTTCGCCGTTTTCATCAACGTCGATGTTAACTTTACCGTATTTTTCCTTCACCCAAGATTCAGCCACGAAAGCATCCTTGATACCGTCCAACCAATCCACGTCGTATCCTGCATTTAATACGTATACTTTCAGGGTACTTGCCCCCTCATTTTTGTCACCATTGCAGGCTGCCATCGTAACCGCAGACAACGCCAAGCAAGACGCCATCGCTACTGTTAAAAATTTTTTCATGGATTATTTCCTCCTAAAAACTTGTATTTTTTATTTTATCCTATCAGCCTTTCAACCCACCGACTGACATATTTTGCATAATTTGTTCAGAGAAGATTGCAAAGACAATCAATATGGGAATCATCGAAAGGAACAGCGCTGCGTAATACACGGTCGGGAAATCCTTAAACAAATCCAAATATACGTGATACAGCCCTGCCGCCACCGTTGGATAACTGGGCATAAACAAAATAATCGACGTATAATCGTTCCAACAAGAAATTGCCGAGATAATGGAAAGCGTAATCATCGGTGCTTTCGCCATGGGCAACATAATTTTGAAAAATGCAATAAAATCGTTACCGCCGTCGATAAACACCGCCTCAGCATAGCTCCAAGGCATATTCTTATAAAAGGCGTACATAATTAGGAAATTGAAACCAAATCCGCCCGCGCAAGAAAGAATGGGCTGTAAGGGCGTATCCAAAATCCCCAATCCCGCACTCAGCTTAAAGCTTGCAGGCAACGACCCGACAATGGGAATCGTCATAGAAAAGATTGCCAAGAAATAAATCAGCCCTCTTGCCTTAAATTCGTACTTTGACAAGCAATAGCCCGTACAAGCACTGAAAAACACACCTTCCGCCACGACAACCGCCGTGTACCAAATGCTGTTCCAAAACATACCGAGCAGATAAGTATCTTCATATTTTAGTTCGATAAAGGCGTCTTTGTAATTTGACCACATCCATGTCTTGGGCAAAGACATAATCTGATAATACTGCACGTCGGTATCGTATTGATACGAGCTTTTCAAGGAATTGTAAAACAACCAAATAAACGGGAATACCATAACAACGGTATACAACATAAACAATACGAATGCTATGATGAATACAACCTTTTCCCCTTTAGAGCGTTTGTATAATAAAGAGCTTTCTTTTGCTCTCATTTTTAAAGAAATACTTTGTCCCATAACGCCCTCCTCAATATTCCACGTCGGAGGCCTTTTCCATCAAAGCCCGCACGCCTAAAATCAAAGGAATCATGACTGCGGTAAAGCATAACCCTGCCGCCGCAACAATGCCGTAATCCCCATCCTTTTGTACGATGTTGTATATCCAAAAGGATACTGTGGAAGTGTTATACTTACCCGTGACCAACAACAAAATCGGTCCGCTGGCTGAAAATATCCCCGAAAGAAGCAATACTATCTTTGTGGAAATCGTCGACCATACCAACGGCACAACAATAGCAACCACTTCTCTAAGCGGTCCGCAACCGTCCAACTTTGCCGATTCATAAATCTCTGTGGGAATACGCGACATCGCACCGCTGAAAATCAGCATATCGCCGCCAAACCCTGTCAAAATGGTATAAATGATAATGGTGAAGGTGGGCAACATCGATTCGGGTGTCTTCAACGGACCGTTCAGCGGATAGCTGATGTTGAGATTTTGACACAATACCCCAAGCGGACCTCTCGGCGATAAAAATTGATCGTAAATCGAGGTCAAAATAATCGGACTGAGAATGCAAGGCAGGTATAAAACAATTCTAAAAAATTGATACCCTAAAATTTTCTTGGATAAAAAGTAGCTTATAAGCAAAGACAACGGCATAGTAATCAATGCCGAACTTAAAAAGTACAGCGCCGTGTTTTTCATCGAAAGCCCCAAATCGCCGTTCTCTTTTACGATTGCTTCCCAAAAATCAGCAAAGTGCGTAAAACCAAACGATATGCCGTCTACGGTTTCAATTTGAAACGCCAATAAAATGGATTGTATGTTTACCCAAAACCAAAAAACAAGCCAATTCAAAATGGGAATCGCCAATATGCAGACGATAAACAGCGTCTTCCCTTTCCTTGCTTTTGGCTTACGCGAAGGCATTCGCGGTTCAGGCGCTATATTTACGCGCATTTTAACCATTTCTTTTTCCATAAAAACCTCCGAGAATAAGTTGATTTTTTTTAATAAAAAAACCCACTATCCGTCATATTCCATATTCATTATACAATTATGTCAATACAAAATCTTGTTATTTTTTTATATTTTTTTGTTATTTTTTTAAGCACGTTCAAGAAAAAATTTAAAAAAAACGTCTTGACAAGTATATATCTTTGCCTTATAATAAAAGCCATGAAAATAGAAATATTTGAGAAAAATTCATCTTTTGATGATAAAAACAGCGATTTAGATTTCCATATTTGGAAATATCTTGAAACATCTCTCCACTCGCATAAGGATTATTACGAGCTTTTTTTGGTAACGAAAGGACCGATACAATATCTAATAAACGGCGAAATGATGACCTTAAAAACCATGGATATGTCTATCGTCCGCCCCTCCGATAAACATCGGTTTTTCCCCTCGAAAAACGATAAGTCTATCCAACATTTGAACTTGGCTGTTGATTGCGATTATTTTAACTATTTTGCTTCGTTCCTTTCCCCAAATCTGAAAGAAAAAATTGACAGCGTCAACGATTATATCCTCATTCATTTATCGGAAGAACAGTTTCAATACCTCAATCACTTAAAAAAGCTTATCAATACCATCCCGACAGACGACGTTATCCAACGAAAAACCAGCCTGAATTTAATTCTTTTTAACATGCTGTCTTTTTTTAATATGTTTAGCAATCAGAAAAAGACGTATCCAACGTGGTTTGCGTCTCTGCTTACGGAAATTTCCAAACCGTATTTCATTGACAAAAACGTAAACGACTTATATAAGCTTTGTCCTTATTCCAGTCCCATCGTTATTAAAACCTTTAAAGATTATTTAAATATCACGCCCGTACGATATTTAAGAAAATTGAAAATGACTTATGCAAAGAATCTTTTACTCACTACCGACTACAACACCTTGGATATTTGTACAAGAATCGGTTTTGACTCTTTAAGCCATTTCAATCACGTGTTTAAGGATTTCTATGGTATTACACCAACAGAATACAGAACGAAAAATAAAATACTCAAATAAAAGTTTTTATTATAAAAAACTTTTGCATAAAATCGTTTTATCGATACTGTTATATATGGTCTTTACTTAACCATCAATATTTCCCTTATTTTTTTACCTGTGAAATTAAATCAACCATTTTGCTTTTATTGATTGATTTTCCACAATTTCCATTTTCCCATAAGCACTAACTAACGCAACCTTTATTTACATGGGAGCATAAGACGACACCTTGACTATACGAGCGCGCGCCTGCGGCGCTTAGGTTTTGGTGT
>JAZQGK010000015.1:0-1533 GCA_045539975.1 Candidatus Scatosoma sp.
CTTTTTTGGGGTTCATAGAAAGCACTCCTTAACGGATTTTTATACTTTTACTGTTTTACTATACCACGCATCGCGCGTATTGTCAACCTTTTCTAAAAAAATCCCGTAAAAAAGAGGAGCGCCATGCTCCTCTTTTCGTTGCGTTATCTGCCTTGTCAGACTTCCTTTTTCTCAAACAACCGAAAACGTATAAACGGTAATCTCGTGATACGTTTCCTCTGCTTTTAACACCGTAGACGGGTATTTAGGACAATTTGGAGAATTGGGATACCTCTGCGTTTCCAAGCACAACGCGCAATGATTGACGTAGTCTTTCTTGCCCTTGAAACCGCCCGTACTGCACGCGGTATAAAGCTGTACCCCCGGAAGCGTCGTGTAACAATCCATCTTTCTTCCGCTTTCGGGGTCATAAACGGTTGCGCAAAGCTCCAGCCCATGCTCCGTATCCCTATCGATACAATAGTTGAAGTCAAAACCGTTGCAATGTTTTATCATTTCCGCATCGGAGAACATATCCTTGCCCAGTAATTTTGCAGGATAAAACGAATACGGCGTTCCGTCAATTTCCTCGTATTCCCCGTGCGGAATGAGGTCTTTATCTATCTTTGTTACCCTATGCGATTTAATCATCAATTCATGACCAAGCACTCTGTCTTGCCCACCGATATTAAAATACGAATGGTTGGTCAAATTACAAACGGTATCCTTGTCCGTCGTTGCAAAATATTCGATTTTTAACTCGTTTTTATCTGACAAACTAAAGACGACTTTTACTTTTAATTCACCGGGAAAGCCCCCTGCTCCATCTGGGGAAATATGCGATAAAACGAGCTTGTCGCCGTCGATATCCGCTTGCCAAATCACACGGTCAAAATTAGAAGAGTACCCACCGTGTAAGGTGTTTCCCTTTTCATTGGGTTCGATAGGATACTCGCGTCCATTTAAGGTAAATTTTGCGCCTTCGATACGATTGCCGTATCTACCTATCGTTGCACCAAAATAAGGGTTCTCCTCGTAATAATCTTCCACCCTTTTACACCCGACAATCAAATCGTCAAACTGCCCGTTTTTATCAGGTGCCCAAATGCGTGTAATTCTTGCTCCATACGTCAAAATATCCGCCTCATAACCGTTGGCGTTGGAAAGCGTATATACCTCGTTGGTTTTTCCATCCTTTATAAACGAGTACGTTTTTGCAATCATAGTTCACCTCAATTCGTTCATTATTCGTATTATAATCGACAAGTTTGACTTTGTCAAGACTCCTAAAAAGGAATCCACGCTTTTTTCGCATAAAAGATGCAAAAAATTTCAAAATCGGCTATGGAATAATTGCAATTATATTCGCCGTGTGCTAAAATATTCTTATATTTTTTTATAAGGAGCACGTCAATGAAAAAAGTTATTATTACTCTTTTGTTTTTTTTGGCGACAATATTCAGTATTGCAGGCTGCGGTCAAAGCTCTAATAATGCAAATGGAAACAGCGACAGCCAGCAGTCCGAATCGACCGAAAGCACTGACAGCAGCAGT
>JAZQGK010000016.1:0-2975 GCA_045539975.1 Candidatus Scatosoma sp.
ATTGTTTCCGCCTGCGCCGTTGATAAGGAAGTTCACCGCACCAAAGCTGTCGTTGATTTCCTTTTTCGCCTGAATAATGCTTTCCTTATCCAAGCAATTACAACGAATGGCGATTGCATTATCCCCGATTTCGTCCGCGTACTGTTTCGCCGCGTCGTAGTTGATATCAAGAAGCGCAACCTTTGCACCTTCTTCTGCGAGTGCTTTTGCAAATTCACTACATATAATACCGCCTGCGCCCGTAATCGCAATTACTTTATCTTGTAATTTCATTTCCGTTCCTCCAACTTATCTAATATATCCCAAACGCCAAGCATGTACATAATGCCAAGCGCTCTATCGTACAAACCGTACCCAGGTCTTACCTTGCCAGGGCCTTCGTCCCACAAATGTCTGCCGTGGTCGGGACGAACGTATCCTTTGAACCCACAATCGTGGTATGCTTTGAGGATTTCAAGGATCCCCGTATCCCCGTCACAATCACGGTGACTTGCTTCGGAGAAATCGCCGTTTTCAAAATGCTTTACGTTGCGAATATGCGCAAACGCGATTCTATCACAATGCTTTCTAACAATTTCAGCAACGTTGTTTTCAGGGTTGGCATTCAAACTGCCCGAACAAAGCGTAAGGCAGTTATATTCATCGTCTACCATCTTCAAGAAACGGTCAATACTCGGCTCGTCAACGAGCAGTCTAGGCAAACCGAAAATATCCCAAGGTGGATCGTCCATGTGAATTGCCATTTTGATATCGCACTCTCTACAAGTGGGCATAATCGCTTCCAAGAAATATTTGAGGTTTTCCCAAAGTTTTTCTTTGGTTACGGGCGCGTATGCCTTGAACAATTCGTCCAACTTCGCCATACGCTCAGGCTCCCAACCAGGGAACGTCATATTATATTTTTCTGTGAAGTCCAAGATGTACTTTGCCATCGCGTTGTAATCGTCTTGAATCATGTTCTTTTCGTAGAAAAGAGCCGTCGAGCCGTCGCCAACCTCGTGGAACAAATTACTTCTCGTCCAGTCGAAAATGGGCATAAAGTTATAACAAATTACCTTGACGCCAAACTTGGAAAGGTTGCGAATGGTTTGTTTGTAATTCTCGATATACATATCGCGCGTAGACAAGCCGATTTTGATGTCGTCATGAACGTTGACCGATTCTACGACGTCGATATTAAAACCGTACTCATCGCACTGTCTTTTCACTTCCGCAATTTCGTGTTCTTCCCAAATTTCGCCGGGCATTTTATCGTGCAAAGCCCAAACAATACCTTTTACACCTGGGATTTGCTTGATGTCCGATAATTTGATACGGTCGTTTCCCTCACCGTACCAACGGAACGTCATTTGCATAGTATATTCTCCTTAAAATTTCTCAATAATATCTGCCACTACGCAAGGATTTTTTAAACCGTGCGGATGATGGTCTGCGCCTTTTTTAATAAACACATCGATGGGCAAACCGCATTGTTTATAATACTTTTCAAGCAAAGCTCCGTTTTCGTCATACGGCACAACCGTATCGCTATCGCCCGCCACCATTACGATAGGAATTTTATATTCCGCCAAAATATGCATTTTATCGATAGGGTGTTCGCGATAACTGAGCATATCCACGAGCGTTCTGCCCGTAAAATGCGTATATTCTTCAAACGGAACGCCGTTTCCCTTGCCCAAATTCCCGGGGCAACTGAGTAAATTCATGACGGGCGCATCCAAATAAATACCTTGCACGCGTTCGGGGTTTAATGCCGTAAGTTTTACCGAATACAATCCACCACAACTCATGCCGACCAAAACGCATTTTTTATCTAACCCAAACGTTTCAGGGATATATTGCAAAAAATTAGATTTTCTTTGCAAATCCAAATCTTCTGCCCAACGATTGTGGTTTTGGTTGTACGCCAAATGCCATCCGCGATTTAACAGCTCGATTTCCGTTTCAGGAAACGCGTCGAAATATTCCGTCTTTAACAGCCACTTTCCGTTCGGTTTACAGTTGGGTTTAATAAGCTTTGCCTGCAACCCCTCAAAGTCGAATTCGTACCCCTTAAAACCTCTCCAGTCGATTTCTTGAAACGTCATACTATTTTTCTCCCTGCGATAAATATATCAGCAACTTTTATCTCTTCGTCAAATACAATAATATCCGCATCATAGCCCGCCGCTATCACACCTTTGTTGACTTTCAGTATCTTTGCAGGTACTTCCGTCAACATTTTTACCGCCGTAGGCACTCTGTAACCGCAATCGCTTACAAGTGTTTTTATCAATTTATCCGCCGTCGCCACGCTTCCTGCAAAAGCACTTCTATCCTTCAACTTACACACTCCGTCCTCGACGATAAACTCCGTACCGCTCATTACGCCTTCTTTTATCTCTGTCCCTGCAATTTCAAGGCTGTCCGTAATCAAAGCCACTTTATCAGTTCCCTTAATTTTAATAATCATTTTAATCAATTCGGGGGGAAGATGCTTTCCGTCTGCAATGATTTCCACGTATAATTCATCGTGTAAATACGCGCTTTCAATTACTCCTAACGAACGGAAACCATGATTGCGCGTGACCGTCGAAGTACAGCTATACAAATGCGTAATTAAATTGCATCCGTTCTCAATCGCCCGTACCATGTCCGCGTTCACCGCGTCCGTATGTCCTGCTGACGCTATAATATTGTGTTCGGTAAGGTATTTGCAAAACGCGCCGTTTTCATCATTTTCTGGCGCATACGTCCACCGAGCAATACTCTCGCCGTATTCTTCAATAAGGCTTTCGTAATCCGCTTTCTTGGGGGGAGTTATAAACACAGGACATTGCGCACCTGCTTGCTTGGGCGAAAGATACGGCCCTTCCAAATGCGCGCCAAGGATGTTTCCTTTTGTCTTGCCCTTCGCCTCATGAATATTGATTACCGCTTGCTTCATCGTTTCAAATTCGCCTGCGGAAATCGTGGGAACGATGCTCGTTGTACCA
>JAZQGK010000017.1:0-4815 GCA_045539975.1 Candidatus Scatosoma sp.
CTGTTTATCAAATGAAAACTAAAATGTATAAAAATAGGTGTAAGCTTATACCTATATTGATACAAGAAACTTAAAAACCTGAACCCTTATAGTCAACTAAAAAAATTTAGTTAACGACTATATATTATTATTTTGAAGGCAGACAAAACCTAACAGTATAGGCTTTCAATACAAGATTGACGATTGGGCGGTGAAAGTGCTGACTTCGCGGACGTGGGTTCGAGATAGTTGGTTCAAATCGAGTAATGTACATATGGCGTGAATGAGAGCTGTATGCGGACGGCTTGAAACCCGATATAGATACTCAAAAGATATTGTTTACAACAATTTCCCGTGGTGTGAGCCTACCGCCGAACAAAAAGCGAAAATTGAAGAAACAGCGCAAGCAATTTTGGACGCGCGTGCGCTCTATCCCGATTCTTCCCTTGCAGATTTGTACGATGAAGTTGCTATGCCCCCCCGAACTTCGCAAAGCCCACCAAGCAAACGACAAAGCAGTAATGCAGGCATACGGATTTTGGGGCAAAATCAAAGCAGAAAATGAGTGCGTTGCCGAGCTTATGAAAATGTATCAAAAATTAACAGTATAATAATGAAGTTATAAAATCAAAAAAGGAAGTTACGCATGGATACTATGGAAAATACTCCTGCTCCGCATAAACGCAGAGTTCGCTATTCCGGTACGCATCCCAAACGCTTTGAGGAAAAATATAAGGAATTGAACCCCGAAAAATACGCCGCGGACGTGCAACATATCATCGAGAAAGGACATACCCCCGCAGGTATGCATATCTCGATTATGGTGCAGGAAATCCTCGACTTTTTGCAGATTCAGCCCAGGCAAATCGGCTTGGACGCAACGCTTGGCTATGGCGGACATACGCGCGCTATGCTTGAAAAACTCGAAGGGGAAGGGCATATTTTTGGGCTCGACGTAGACCCCATCGAGTCCGCAAAAACGGAAAAACGCTTGCGCGAGGCGGGCTTTTGCGAGGATATTCTCACCGTTCGGTTGCAAAATTTCGCCGATATAGACAAGGTCGTTGCCGATACGGGCAAAAAATTCGATTTCGTGCTGGCGGACCTCGGCGTTAGCTCCATGCAAATTGACAATCCCAAGCGCGGGTTTTCCTATAAGGTAGAAGGGCCCTTGGATTTGCGTTTGAATCCTGAAAAGGGGGTGAGCGGCGCAGAGCGTTTGTTGGAATTGAACCGCAAGGAAATCGAGCATATGCTCATTGAGAATGCAGACGAGCCGTACGCGGAGCAAATCGCCGCGAATATTATGAAATGGCGGTACATGTGCAAACCGATTGAAACGACGACGAATCTTCGCGATTGCATCGCCGAGGCGTTGTCTTTCCTGCCCAAGCACGAGCAAAAAGAAAGTGTGAAAAAGTCCTGCCAACGCTGTTTTCAGGCGATTCGTATTGATATCAACAGCGAATTTGAAGTGTTATACGCCTTTTTGGAAAAGCTGCCTACCGTTTTGAAACCGAACGGCAGGGTGGCGATTCTCACTTTCCATTCGGGGGAAGATAGGTTGGTGAAGAAGGCGTTTCAGGCGTTTAACCGACTTGGGATATATAGTGAAGTGGCGCGCGACGTCATTCGTCCGTCCGCGGAAGAGTGCGTAAAAAACAGCCGTGCGAAATCCACAAAAATGCGCTGGGCGATTCGTTCGGATTTAGAAGAATGAGAAGAATGAGGTGAAAACGTATAAAAAAACTCCGAGAGAAACTCTCGGAGTTTTCATTTTTTTACTTGTCAACTAATGTATTTATTATTTATTTTATTATTTTTTAAATGTTCATTTTTTTATTGCATTCCGTTATTGGGTTATGATATAATATTATTCGGTAGCATTCGCTCAATTTTATGGAAAAACAAAAGAAACGTTATCGGATGACTAAGCGAGGAAAAAGTGTTAGAATTAAAAAACGTTAGAAAATTTTATCCTACAAAAGCGGGCATGGTCAATGCATTGGATGGTGTTTCCTTGACGTTTCCTTCGTCGGGCTTGATTTTTATTTTGGGCAAGAGCGGAAGCGGGAAAACAACGCTTCTGAACGTTATCGGGGGCTTGGATGGGATTGACGAAGGGGAAATTTTCATCCAAGACAAGAAGTTTTCTGCTTTTTCCGCGAAGGAATATGACAGCTACCGTAATACGGTGGTTGGGTTTATTTTTCAAGAATACAACCTGTTGTCGGAATATACGGTGGAATACAATATCAAAATCGCCATGGAACTGCAAGGTGTTCCCACAGATGAAGAAAAGGTTGACGGGTTATTAAAGGAGTTTGAAATTGAGAGCTTGCGAAACCGCAAACCCTCCGAGCTTTCGGGTGGACAACGGCAACGTGTGGCAATTGCGCGCGCTCTTGTAAAATCGCCCCATATCATTATGGCGGATGAACCGACGGGCGCACTTGATAGCGCAACAGGCGCGCAGGTGCTTGATACCTTAAAAAGGCTGTCGAAGGACAAGCTTGTGATTGTTGTTTCACATGACAATGAATTTGCGGAAAAGTATGCGGATCGTATCATTCGTCTGGTAGATGGTAAGGTTGTGGAGGACGTTAGCTTTAAGGAAAGGGAGCTGCATGCTAACGTTAGCGAACGAGAGGATGCCGTGATTGTCAAAGAGGGTGCGGACTTGTCCTTTGATGAGAAAGAGCTTTTGGCGAAGGCAGTCAAAGAGAGAAAGCGCATTGAACTAACCGAAAGATTATGCTTCCGAGACAAAGCGAAGACGGGTGAGGTGGTTACGAAAAATACGCAACCCATCACCTTCAAGAAGAGTAGCATGAAATTGAAAACGCCGGCGTATTTAGGGTGGAAATCCGTGACAGTCAAGCCGATTCGCCTGCTCATTACCGTATTAATTTCCGCATTTGCATTTGCGGTGTTTGGGTTATTCGATGCCGTTGCAAACTTTACGGTGCAGAAGGGGCTACTCAATCGTTTACATGAAACATCCTCTACGATGGTTGCCACTGTGGACTATATAGGGCAAGACGGCTATGAAGAAAAATACAACCTCAAGCTTTCCGATGATACGATAGAGAATTTGACACAGGAAACAGGGGGGACTGTAAAGGGAATATTCGACTTCCGCGATAATCTTACGGGGCGATTGTCCCACACCCATACAATTGGGGAGCTCACCGAAACGGGGCTACTCGTCGGCAAACGCTACTACACCAATTCCATTAACGGCTTTATTGAGTTTGACGATTTGAGGGAAATAAACGCGGACGGTACGTTTAAGAACTTCGGCTATTCGTTGGTGGCAGGTACGTATCCATACCTTCAGTGTGACGATGATGGCAGGGTGACCGAGGAATCCTTGTATAACGTTGCAATTTCTACCTATCTTGCCGATTCTATCGTCTATTATTTGAACGGAAGACAGATTGGTGGCGAGTATGTTGAGAACGCAGAGAGCTTGCTTGGGCATACCATTTCCGTTGCGGACAAGAAATACACAATTGTTGGGATTATTGACTGTGGAGAAATTCCCGATAAATACGATCCGATAAAATATTCCGCCCCTCGCAACGATGAATTGAATGCATTGTTTGATGATTATAACGTATTCATCAACTCAGGTGCGCAGAAGTGCCTGTTTGTAGCAAGAGGATTTCGAAACGCCATAAACCAAAAGACGAATTCGGCTGATATTTTTTACGCAGGCGATACGGATCGAATGTTTTCGGTGGGGAACTCTACCGCGAAAAAATCACTGACCGACTACGTATACAATAGCGAGTATTTCGATGAGAAGAACGTGCTTCTATTCAGCGGTGACTATTCCGCGGACGGAAAAATTACGCTTTCAGACGATGAAGTTTTGGTAAACTGTCTAAATCTCGATGCTGTGTTCACAAGAGAAATTGCCACGCTGTATAGCGAGGCGGATAGGCAAAGCGTGCGTTCGATTTTCCGTAAGCTTGAAAACGGCAGTATGGACAACGTTCGCGCAGAGTTCAGCAGGGCATTGCAAATTTTGAGGAAAGAGTCGGTTGACCCCTGTATGGCTACAATCACATCCAAAGCGGACGAAGCTTTCTCTATGCAGGTCAAAATCGTTGGGTTCTATTTCGGCGTGGACGGCAATAACGTTTCGTCTGCGTCGGAGTTCAAGCTAATGATAAATCCTTCTTTGATGCGCGCATTGTCGATTTATCCCGAGCAAGGGGATTATGCGAAAGTGCTTTTTTCACAGCAAAGCTTGCGTAGCGGCGCGGATAAAATCGTGCAATATATGATAAGCGAAACAGGGATTTCGTTTACTTGGTATCAAAATGAGGTGTTGACGATAATCCAAGAAAACGAGCCTATCATTCGTCAAGCAGCGGATTTATTCTTGTACGTGTCGTTGGCGCTTGCAGCGTTTTCCGTTTTTATGCTCTACAACTATATCAGTACAAGTATTGCAAGTAAGCGTCGCAGCGTTGGTGTTTTAAGGGCGCTTGGCGCAGGCGGGAAGGATATTTTACTGACCTTTTTGTTTGAGAGCTTACTGATAGGCTTGATAAATGGGCTTTTTGCGAACCTGCTGTGCGTGTTGGGTTGCGTATTTGTTAATTCCTATATTATGGGGACAATGAATATTCCCGTTGCTTTTGCGATTTTTGAGTGGCGGCAAGTGCTTATTATGTTAGGCTTGAGCCTCTTGACGGCGGTGGCTTCTGCCGTTTTGCCGATTATAAAAATTTCTAAAAAGAAGCCTGTCAAGTTAATTCGTTAAAGACATTCTTTTGAGTGATAGAAATTGTACCTTCAAAATAAAAGTAAATATCCCCCACT
>JAZQGK010000018.1:0-2943 GCA_045539975.1 Candidatus Scatosoma sp.
GCAATTTTTATTCTCCTTACTGTATTACTTTTGTGACTTTTATCGTTTTAATTATAAGTAGAGGTGGATTCGAAGCACTTCCGCCTTCTACAGCCCTTTACTTTAAAGGGATTCACGACTGTGCCCCAACTATGCCCCAAGCAAATTTTTCTTTTATTTTATACATTTTTTTCAGTATTCTAAGAGTAAAATCCTTACCTTATCCCGTACGAGACTCGAAGCCTTTTAAGTCTCTCTAAATCCCTTTATTTATAAGGCTTTCAGCGTTTGTTCACCACTAGAATTTACTTAGGGGGCTAGGCGTCCAGAAGCATAATTTTACCGCTTTTAATTTTAACAATTTTTATTAATTGCTAAGCGGAAAAATCTTTCTAAAAACACTAAATTCGCAAAAACTTACCCTATATCTAAGCCCAAGAAAACGCCCTGTTCTCTTGGGCTTTTTTATTTCAAAAAATACAATCAACCAAAATCAAACAACTCTACAAGAACGTCTCTAAACACCTCTGTACGCAGAGAACAGACCGTCTAACGTGGCATTTATGTTCATTATACCCTTTTCTTTGATAATTTTGGAGGCGAGAAAACCCGCCTCCAAATATTCTTCTAAATACCTACCTTATCTTCCAAAGGTCACACTACCTTCGCCGTTTGCCGTAACTGTAATGGTTGCGCTACCTATTTTCACCCCAGTCACAATACCTTCCTCAGATACAGTTGCGATTTCAGGGTTGGAGGACACAAACTCATAAGTTGCAGTCACGGGACTATCTAATCTGATAAAAATTCCGTGATTTCTATGCCTTAGGTAATGAAGCAGCCGCTATGCTTTGGCCTACACGACGACTGTTTTCATCCGGCAAGCCAATATCCAATGTCGCAAACTCAGGATAGTCTTCCGCAAGGACCTGTTTGCACGTCGCAAGGATGATATCACCGCCTTTTCCACCCATTACGCGACCGAGCAATAACATATGTTTAATATCATAGAATTTCGCATAAAATGGAATCGTATGCCCCAAATATACACCAATATCTTCGTAGATTTGCCTTGCAAGAGAATCGCCCTTTTCCATTAAAGCTTGTACAACTTTCAATTTTTGTGCAGGCGTTAATCCTTCCTCAAACTTAAAACCGCCGTATTCCGCGAGCTTGATAACTGCATCTTGGGAAAAATATTTACAACCAACGCCAATGTCTCCGCTCCACTCATCTTGCATAGCGTTTTCATTGAAATCAACAGGAGCAAACGCAAGCTCTGAAAGCCAGCCATTGATACCGCCATTTTTATTGATATAACCAACAGCCTCGCTTGTCCCCATAGCAATGCCCAACACGCCATTGTCCTCAAGATCAATCGCCCCAGCCAACGCCGTCACGTCGCCGTCATTCGCTACAGCCAAAGGAATTTCCTTCTCGTATTCTTCACCTATCTCTTTTGCTACGTTAATATAAATATTTTTTACATAATCACCGTATTTTTTCTTATCGACCTTAATAAACAAAGATGCATCCATCATTTTATTATCTACGACAACCCCTGCCGTAGAAACACCAATCGCATCTACTGTGGACATTTTTGAAGCCGCCGTTTTCATCGCAGTCAAAATCTCGGCATAATGATAGGTCGGATCTTCCGTTGTCTTAGGATTCCAAACAACTTCTTCGCTATATATAACCTCACCATTAACTACAGCACTTACTTTTCTATCCGAACCACCTGCATCAAAACCGATGCGGCAACCATTTAAATATCCCCCTATCATAATATTAGCATTCTTCTGCGTAGGGATATTTTCCTTTTCTATCCATTCAACCTGCAATGGTTTCTCGTAATACTTTTCCATATATTCCGCATCAAAAGCACGCGCTCCAGACAAGGAGTACGTTTCTTTTAAGTACTTATAAATAGACTCACTCCCCAACACCGACAACTTAAACCCACCAACAACCCAAAGAATCGTTTTTGCCAAACGGTCAGCTATGCGCAAATTGAGCGAATCATTAAATCCATCAGGCAAGGCTTTATACGTATAGACGTAATTATAGCCCCCCGTTCGCTCTGCGACGAAGGTTACCTCAATACCCTTACCGCTTTTTTCAACTATTACATCAAAATCATTTAATGCTTTTATCATAGGATAAAAGTTTTTATCTAATACGGTTGTTTTCATAATTTAATCCTCTTTTTTATAGACAATATTTCCATTAACAATCGTCATAACTACATTATATTTTTTATCTAATACGGTAAACGATGCCTTTTTTCCAACTGCAATACTACCTAAATCCTTTTCAACACCTAATGCCTTCGCAGGATTTATGGTCGCATAATCAATAGCATCCGTTAATGATACCCCCAAATCCTCAACAAGATTTTTAATTGCAATATTCATCTTTAAAACACTACCTGCAAGTGTTCCGTTTTCAAGACGCGCTTCGCCGTTTTTTACAATTACCTTTTGTCCGCCAATTTCGCTAATGCCTTCTTCTACCCCTTTGGCGCGCATACTGTCCGTGACAAGAATAACTTTATTCTTCGGCTTGTTCTTTAACAATACTTGCATTGCGGGTACGGATACGTGAATTTCATCCGCAATCAATTCCGTGTACAACTCATCTAATAACAATGCACTACCTACAACCCCTATCTCTCGATGATGTAAGGGACTTTGCGCATTATAAGTATGCGTAACGTTCTTTAAGCCATGCGCTACGGCTTCTTGCATTTGCGCGTAAGTGGCGTTCGAATGCCCCGCAGATGCTACAATATCGCTATCCATCAAAGCCTTCAAAAAAGTTCCATCCGAATCAAGCTCAGGTGCATATGTAACAATTTTTACACAATTTTCACTTGCCTGTATGAAATCCTGCAATATATTTACGTCGGATTGCAAAATATACAACTCATTCATACCGCCCTTATATTTATGGCAAATAAAC
>JAZQGK010000019.1:0-13740 GCA_045539975.1 Candidatus Scatosoma sp.
AGTGTAGCAAAAAAGACATGCACGAAGCATGTCTTTCCGCTGGTGGACGATCAGGGGGCTTTCGCTGCGCTCAAAAAAAACCTACGGTTTTCCGAACCCATGTAGGGTTCTCGTCCCTGAAAAAAGTGTAGCAAAAAAGACATGCGCGAAGCATGTCTTTCCGCTGGTGGACGATCAGGGACTCGAACCCTGGGCCCACTGATTAAGAGTCAGTTGCTCTACCAACTGAGCTAATCATCCACACGTTGGTGGTCCATCGGAGGCTCGAACTCCGGACACCTTGATTAAAAATCAAGTGCTCTACCTACTGAGCTAATGGGCCGTTTAAGTGGGCAATTTTATGTAGTTTTTGCCACCTATGGCTGGGGTGGCAGGATTTGAACCTACGAATGCCGGAATCAAAATCCGGTGCCTTAACCACTTGGCGACACCCCAGTGTGGAATAAAATAAGTGGGGCGGGCAGAGAGAATCGAACTCACGACCTCCAGGGCCACAATCTGGCGCTCTAACCAACTGAGCTATGCCCGCCATATTTTGGTGCGCCTGAAGAGATTCGAACTCCTGACACACGGCTTAGAAGGCCGTTGCTCTATCCAACTGAGCTACAGGCGCATTCGACACGCCTCTAAAAAAGTGGAGCGGGTGATGGGAATCGGACCCACGCGGCCAGCTTGGAAGGCTGGAATTCTACCATTGAACTACACCCGCATCCGTCGCACTTCACCGCTGTATCGACAACGCTTGTATATAATAGCATTATTCCAAAGAATTGTCAAATATTT
The DNA here is from genome assembly GCA_045539975.1 of Candidatus Scatosoma sp. GTDB lineage: Bacteria > Bacillota > Clostridia > Christensenellales > Borkfalkiaceae > Scatosoma. The sequence goes on from JAZQGK010000019.1 coordinate 784, forward strand.
TTCGCGCCTTTTTGGAAAAAAAATTAAAAAAATTAAATTATTCGTTTTGTGAGACAAAACTAACAAAAAAATGTTACTTTTTAACTTATTCAATAAAAAAGGGAGAATTTTTGATAACGGTTGTCGAAAATAAAAAAATGTGCTATAATAAACATATCGTTAGCGAATGACAAAAAACGAAAACCCAGAACGGAACAAAAGAACCCAAAGGTATACGTTTAATACGCCCAAAAGAGGCATTACCACCATCAATAATAAATCGGAGCGTTTGTATTTAAATATAAACATGCAAACGTAGATTGTGATAGCGCCGCCAAGTGCGCCCGTAATACATAATTTCCCTAAATTTCGTTGCGGAAGGGCGGTCGGGACGTTTTGCGACTGCGTTTGACGCTCGTTTGAGGTCAATGGTTCGCCTTGGCGTAATACTTCGTTTTCTTGTTCTTTATCGCGCAGGGATTTGACTAATAAAAATGCATAAAAATTAATTGCTACGATATAAGCAATCAGTAAAATGTATAAAAGCACCATACGGATAGTATGGCCAAAAAAATATAAAAAAATAACAAAGGAGCTACTATAATGAAAAAGAGAGCGTTGGTAAGTGTTTCGGATAAGACGGGCATCGTGGAATTTTGTCAAAGATTAATTGCTTGCGGTTATGAAATTATTTCCACGGGCGGCACGGCAAAAGCCCTTAAAGATGCAGGTCTTCCCGTAATCGGGATAAGCGATTTGACGGGTTTTCCCGAATGTCTTGACGGTAGAGTAAAAACGCTTCATCCTGTCGTGCATGCAGGCCTTTTGGCGATGCGTTCCAACCCTGAGCACATGGAACAGTTAAAGAAACTCCAAATTAATACGATTGACGTTGTTGCAGTCAATTTATATCCTTTCAAGGCTACGATTTCCAAGCCCGACGTAACTTTTGCGGACGCCGTTGAAAATATTGACATTGGCGGCCCTACCATGCTCCGTGCTGCCGCGAAAAATTATCAAGACGTTGCAGTTGTGGTAGACCCTAAGGACTACGAAAGGGTTCTTTCTGAATTAGAAATCGGTGAAATTGCCTTGGAAACCAAAAAGTATTTGCAATACAAGGTTTTTGCGCACACGGCTGTTTACGATAGCATGATTTCTAATTATTTAGCGCAACAGCTTGATATTCGTTTCCCTGACAGCATTACGTTTGCTTATGAAAAAACGCAAGACATGCGCTATGGGGAAAACCCTCATCAGGGCGCAAGCTATTATAGCGAAGAATTTATTCGTGCAGGTTCTCTTTCCAAGGCAAAACAGCTTTGGGGCAAAGAATTGTCTTACAATAATATCAATGACGCAAACGGCGCATTAGAACTGGTAAAAGAGTTTGATGAACCTTGTGTTGTAGCATGTAAGCACGCAAATCCTTGCGGCGTTGGTACGGGTAAGACGATTTACGAGGCATACATGAAAGCGTACGAGTCGGACCCCGTATCGGTTTTTGGGGGGATTTTGGCTATCAACGGTATGGTGGATGAAGCGACGGCAGCCGAAATTAATAAGATTTTCATTGAAATTGTCATCGCGGAAGCATTTACCGAGGGTGCGTTGGAAATTTTAAAAGCGAAAAAGAATATTCGTCTTTTGGAATTGCCTGATATCAAAGCTAAGAGAGAAGCAAGTGCGTATGATATGAAAAAGGTATACGGCGGCTTGCTTATACAAGATTATGACAATACTTTATTTGCGCCTGAAAACTTGAAAGTGGTAACGAAAAGAGCTCCCACTGAAGCGGAAATGCAAGCTTTGCTGTTTAACTGGAAAGTGGTAAAACATACGAAATCCAACGCGATTGTCGTGGGGAAAGCGGATAGAACTACGGGTATCGGTATGGGGCAAACCAATCGTATTTGGGCGGCGCAGCAAGCCATTGCACACGCAGGTGAAGAAGTGAAAGGCTCCGTCATGGCAAGCGATGCGTTCTTCCCGTTCCCCGATTGCGTGGAGGAATGTGTAAAAGCAGGGATAACCGCAATTATTCAGCCCGGCGGCAGCACCAAAGACCAACTTTCTATTGACGCCTGCGATGCGGCGGGGATTGCGATGATTTTTGTTGGCGATAGACATTTTAAACACTAAAATAAGATAGATAATTAAAGAAAAGAACGTGCTCGACCCATTGTAGTGCGTTCTTTTTTTAAAAGGTTGACAAACATAGAAAATATGCTATAATGAGAAAGGAGGTGCGCGAATGACAAAATACAAAAGAGTTAAAAAGAGAGTCTATGAAATTATAGGTCCTACTCAGCCCGGAGATCGCGCTTCGACGGTATTTGATATATTGCTTTGCAGTTTGGTTTTACTGTCCTGCTTGACTGTAATTGTCGAACTGTTCGTGCAATCTGAAACAATTCGTCACGGGTTGGAAATCTTTGAATACGTGACTGTCGGATTGTTTATTTTGGAATATTTTATTCGCTTGTGGGTGTGCGATTTGCAATACCCCGAATGTAAAAATAAGTTTGCTGCGATTTGGGAATTTATCACTTCGTTTGATTCATTAATCGACTTATTGTCAATCGTGTCGATACTCTTCAACGAAATCCCCAAAGAGTTCGCGATTTTGCGCATGATAAAGCTTGTCAAACTGGTTCGTCTTGTCAAGATGGCAGATTACATAAAGACCTCGAAGACCAGCGAGGCTCGCTTGGCGAAAATCCAACGCAGAGTGAATGAAATAATTGATAAGGGCAAGGAAGGGGACGTGGTTTCGAAAATTTACGACGTTGTTTCCGTTGTGTTAATCCTTGTTTCCGTCAGTGTAATTTTGATAGAAACCTTTGCAATTCCGCAATGGTTACACGAAGCGTTATTTATATTAGAGGTTGTTATTGCAAGCATTTTTGCGCTCGAATACGTATTGCGCGTATGGACTGCACCGTTAGAATATCCCGAATTGCGCCCTGACAAAGCGAGAATGTGCTATATTTTCTCGTTTATGTCCTTAATTGATTTATTATCCATTATTCCCGTTTTTGTGGCAGATTTGCCTACCGCATCGGGTATTTTAAAGATTTTCAAACTCTGCAAGATATTGCGTTTGGTCAAGGCGAGCCGTTATTTAAACGGGATAGCGAATTTCGGCAAAGCAATACAAAAGAAGAAAAAGCAGATTTTGATGTCTATTATAGCAATTTCCATCATTATCATGATTTGCTCGGTGCTTATTTATTCCTTTGAAAATAAAGAACAACCCGAGGTTTTCAATAATGCGTTTAGCGGTATTTGGTACAGTATTCAAACGATGATTGACAGCGATACGGAAATTGCTCTGGTGACGCCAATTGGAAGAGCTCTATCTATTTTAATGTTGCTGCTTGGTGGGTGTATGTTTGGTGTTCCCACGGCAATTATTGCAACGGGGTTCGAGGATATGATTAGCGAGCAGGCAGGGGACGAAAAGGATTCGGATAAGGATTTGTACGAACTTCTTCGCGATTATGATAAACTATCGGAGGAAGAAAAAGAACGCTTTAAGAGTCTTCTTGCCGCTGAAACTTCCTCGCAAAACACAAGTGAAGAATAAAAATTAAACAACAAAAAACGGGGTTTCTCCTAAGAGGGGAAACTCCGTTTTATATCCTAAAAAAGGGATTATTTACTTTCCAGTGCGCGGCTTGCTTTATATTCGCCAATCGCTTTCGAAAGCTGGTCGGGACAAGAGGTGTTGCCTTTGCAACGAATCCCTGCAAGCAAACGTTCGATTTCGTCGATGTCTTTGCCTTCAACGAGGCGTGCAATTCCTTGTAAATTGCCGCCGCAACCACCGATAAAGCGTACGTTGTGCATTTTGTTTTCCGAATCTACGTCAAACAGAATTTGTCTGGAACAAGTGCCTTTTGCAGTATAAGTAAACATAATTTATCTCTCCTTTTTTTGCAAATTTTAATCTACCAAAGTTTCGTAGATAGCAGAGTACAAATCCGAAGCTTTGCACTCCCAATTTTTATAGATATTTTGTGCTGTTTTTTTGTCGGGAACGACAAATTTAAGTTCTAACATCGGTTGCACCGGGGCAAGGATTTTTAAAAATACGGTGTACGTTCCGTCTACGTTTTGATAGTAATCGGATTTACACTCTTGCCTGTTGCGCAGCACGCCGCTATTCTTTTTAATAAAAACGGAAATTTCGTCGCGAATGCTTTTGGGAATAGTGATATAAAAGCTGTTCAAGCTCTCTCTACCGTCGCTGGTAAGCGTATAAAGAGGTTCTTCCTCAGGGGAGGAGATGCGACATAAAAATCCGTCGTCGACCAATTTTGGCAGAAGTTCTACGCAGTCCATATAATTGAGCCAATTATTGCCCGCTGTACACATTTCGACAACGGTGCGTTCCGAAAGAGCACTTTCCATTTTATCAAAGACGAAAAGCACTATTAATTTATTGACGGACATTTCTCCTTGAATTTGCATAGAAAACTCCTCAAAAAACGTTAAGTGCCTGTATTATACCGAAAAAAAAGGAAAAAATCAAGATATTTTGCGAAAAAATATTGGTTATTTTGGCAATTTGTGCTATAATGATAACAAAGCGTTGAAAAGTTGTGTATTTTGACTTACAATACGAGGTGGAATTATGGATTATACAGAAAAAACAGTTTCAAAAAATTATGTGTTTAAAGGGAAGTTGTTGACGGTTCGCTGTGACGATGCGTTGACGGCCGACGGTAAACCTTGTAAACGCGAGATTATCGAACACCCGGGTGGAGCTTGCGTTTTATACGTGGAGGACGAAAAAATCCTTTTAGTTCGTCAATACCGTTATGCGTACGGGGAAAGCGTGTATGAAATCCCTGCAGGGAAATTAGATGCTGGCGAAGACCCTATGGCAGCAGCGGCGAGAGAACTGGAGGAAGAGGCAGGATTAAAAGCAGGCCGTTTAGAGTTGCTTTTTGTGGAATATCCAACGCCTGGATATACCAACGAAAAGATATATATTTATCGGGCATATGATTGCGAAAAAGTATCTGCGCACTTAGATGAGGGTGAGTTTTTAGACGTGGAATATTTGCCGATTTCAAAAGCGGTGGAAATGCTTAAAAACGGGGAATTGCACGACAGTAAAACAATCATGGCATTACAAGCATATCTGCTTTCAAAAAAATAAAACGAGAACGGAGTCGGGATAAAACCCGACTCCGTCTTTGAAAAAAAGCGAATAAAGGAGAATAAGGAGAAAAATCAGCAGGTACAGCCGCAGTTACAAGACGGCGCTAAAATAGCGGAAAGCGTGCCGTTTTTGTAAAGGCAGAACAACAAAGCGATGATGATGGGCAATGTACAGCCGCTAAAAACGTTCGAGCAAAGAATGCCGTCTTTCGAGCCGAGTACAAGTAAAGCGATGAGAATCCAAAGGGTAGAATTACCCTGATTGCAACAAGTCATAAAAAACCTCCTGTGTTTCGCCGCAGGGGATATGTAAGGATAAAAAGCCTGCGGTTTTGTGTTTCTATTACATAGTATTCTTATAAAATACCTTTTGTGCGTGTAAAAGTGGGTGACTTCTGAAAAAAAAGCATAAAAACAAGGATTTTTGCACTTCATTTTCTTGCCAGAAATAAAAAAATGCGTTATAATAAGAATATGTCTATCTATACGTTGGCAAGCACGCTCGGGCGGCTTGACCGCAAAGGCGTATTAGATGGATAAATACAATTTTTCTACGGGTATCTTAATAATAGGAACTCGATGGAGGCTTATATGAAACGCGATGTAGCGCATACGGTTGCCTTTATAGGCATCATGACGGCTTTGATGGCTGTTGTACTCACTTTGGAAACGTACGTTTTCATTTACTTTATCAAACCCTCCCCGGCGTTTTTATCCATTCCGCTGTTTATAGCGCTTAGTATGTACGGGGATTGGAAACGTAGCTTTATCGGCGGTACGGTGTTCGGGTGTTGTTCTTTCGTTCTTTCGTTTGTGGTGGGGTATACGGTGTTTTATAATCCGCTTATCTCTGTGTTGCCTCGAACGATAACAGGTGTGATAGGGTATTTCATTTTGCATGGATTATCCGTTATTACAAAAGGCAAAGCCAAAGACGTCATTCGCGCCGTTTCTGCGGCTCTTACTGTAATTTTACACACGGTTTTGGTGCTTGGCGCAATGGAAATTTTCGCTGCGGGCGGTGCATTTTTTAATACCGTCTGGCAGACGATTATCGGTGTGAACTTTATTTCGGAATTTGTTTGTGCAATTCTTTTAACGCCTATATTGATTCGCGTTATGAAAAAATATACGGGAACACCGGACGTGATTCCTTTACGAAATGGAAAATAAAGAGGCAAATAATGGTCATTTGTATAGATATCGGTAATACAAACATTAAATATGCGATTTACGATCGGGACGAACTGAAAGTTTCTTTCCGTGTAGCGACGGATTTTAAGAAAACTTCGGATGAATACGGGGCTCAGCTGAACGGCATGCTGATGGCGCAGGGTATAAAAGTAGAGGATTTGGAAGGCGGTATCGTTTCTTCCGTTGTTCCTTCGCTTGACTATACGATTGATAAAATGTGCGATTTGTATTTGCATATTTCGCCCTTGCATATCGCACCCGGTTTAAAATCGGGGTTAAATATCCGTTGCGACGACGCACGTGAAGTAGGGGCGGATCGAATTGTGAATTGTGTGTCCGCGATTGTCGAATACGGCGATGGAACTCCTATGATTGTTGTGGATTTTGGGACGGCAACAACGTTTAATATAATCAGTGAAAATAACGAATTCATCGGTGGGGTAATCGCTCCGGGGATTAAAGGATCGTTAGATTCATTGGTAAACGGTACGGCGAAGTTGCCTAGGGTGGAAATTGAAGCCCCCAAGAGTATTATCGCGAAAAATACGGTTACGAACATGCAAGCCGGTATTGTGTTTGGCTTTGCAGGTTTAACGGAATATATTGTAAAACGCATAAAGAAAGAATTGAAAGCCAAGAAAGTGAAAACGATAGCGACGGGTGGGTTTAGTAACGTTATTTCTAAGGAAATAGAAGGGATTGACGTTGTGGACAAGCTGTTGACGTTGAAAGGCTTGAAATATTTGTATGATTTGAATACAAAGGAATAAAAGAGTAGGATTCATGCATGCATCGCCAAGCGAGCATTTATGAGAGAATAGGACGGCAAAAGAAAAGTGCTTTTGCAGCAAGGAGAATATTATGGTTAAAAAAGTAGGCGTAGCGATATTGGGACTCGGCGTCGTAGGCGGCGGTACGTATCAGACAATCGTTGATCACCACGATTTCTATTTAAAAACACAGCAGATTGATTTGACTGTGGAAATGGTTTTGGATAAATCCACGGAACGCTTAGATGCGTTGGCGATTCCCCAAGAACTTCGCGCAGGAAGCATTGAAGAAGTAATTGCGAATCCTGCGGTAGATATTGTCGTGGAAACCATTGGCGGTATTGGCGTTGCCAAAGCTTTTGTTCTTGCAGCTCTTCGTGAGGGAAAGACTGTCGTTACGTCCAATAAAGAGCTGATTTGCAAATACTCGCACGAGTTGGAAGAAGTTGCAAAGCGTACGGGTTGCGGGTTATATTACGAGGCAAGCTGTGTTGGCGGTGTGCCCATTATCCGCACGTTGTTAGACGGTATGCAGGCAAACCACATTCAAAAAATGATGGGGATTGTCAACGGAACAACCAACTACATTTTGACGAAAATGTCAGAAGAGGGTGCTGATTATGCGGAAACGCTGAAAGAAGCGCAGCGCTTGGGGTATGCCGAATTTGATCCTACCAACGACGTCGAAGGTTTTGATTCTACTTATAAATTATCCATTTTATCGTCTATGGCGTTTCACACCAAAGTGCCTTATACGCACATTTTCCGTGAAGGAATCAGCAAAATCAACTGTAAAGATATTTCCAACGGTAAGGAACTTGGATACACATTAAAACTGCTTGCAATCGGCAAGAATACGGAAAAAGGTATCGAAGTGCGCGTGCATCCGACGTTTATTCCCAGTACGCATCCTTTGGCGAGTGTAAACGATTCGTTTAATGCGGTATACTTAACGGGCGATGCTGTGGATGACATAATGCTTTATGGACGAGGTGCTGGGGCATTGCCTACGGCAAGTGCAGTCGTTTCCGACGTTATTTATGCGGCAACGCATTCGGATATTAAATATTCCACGTTTAAAAACAAGGCGACGGCGGAAAAGGGAACAAAGTTTGTTTCGGATTTTTCCAGCGCGTATTATTTCCGTTTGTCGGTTGAGGATAAAGCAGGGGTGCTTTCAAAAATTAGCAGCATCTTTGCAAAGCAGGGCATTTCGATTGTGGAGATTTCTCAAAAGCCCCAAGAAGAAGGCGAAACACGCGTACCGCTTATTATTATTACGCATAAAACGAATGAAAACGCAGCGAAAAAAGCTGTGCAGAAAATCAATGAATCGGATTATGCAACGGCAGAAGCTGTTATTCGCGTAGAATCTTAAAAACTAATTAGAGCGAGCAAGATACTCGCTCTTTTTTCTGTAAAGGAGAACAAAATGAGAGGACTTGTCCTGATAAATGCATACCCCAACGGGGAAAAATTTTTACGCCAAGGTGAACGCATTGGGGAAGAACTGCGCAATTTAGGCGTAGAAGTGGATATCCTGCGAAACGGGGAGGTTTTTTCCGTCATCGATGAAATGGGCGGTATGGATATTAAAGCTCCAAAAAAATACGATTTTGTTGTCTATTTGGATAAAGATAAGTATTTAGGGAAAGCCATGCAGGCGGCGGGAATGCGTTTGTTTAATAATGCTTCGGCGATAGAAACCTGCGACGACAAGGTAACGACGTATTTTGCGCTGCAAAGCTCGGGGGTGAGATTAGCAAAAATAATTCCTGCGCCCTTGTGTTATACTCCTAACGCGAAGCCCGATTCTGCGTTTTTAGGACTCGTGGAGGCAGAGCTTGGTTTTCCGCTGGTTATTAAAAAGAGCTATGGCTCGTTTGGCGCAGGCGTTGCATTGGTGCAAAATAGGCAACAGCTATACGAAAAAGCCGTGGAGTTTTTATATGCGCCGCATTTTTATCAGCAATATATCGCGGAATCTTGTGGGCGAGATATTCGTGTTATTGTAATCGGAGGGAAAGCAGTAGCTGCCATGGAGCGAGTGGCAAAAGATGGGGAATTCCGCTCCAACGTAGAGCTCGGCGGTGAAGGAAGAAGAGTAGAACTTGCGAAAGAGTATACAGAAGCCGCGGAGCGGGTAGCGCATATGATAGGGCTTGACTATTGCGGCGTCGATTTGTTGGAAGCAGCAAAAGGCCCAGTGGTTTGCGAAGTAAACTCTAATGCGTTTTTTGAGGGATTGGAAAAAACAACGGGAATTAACGTCGCAAAAAGGTATGCGGAATATATTTATCAAACAATGATAGCAAATGCATAATGAACGTTTGATAAGAAAATCATAAAAGACCTTGACAAAAATTTGATTAAGTGGTATAATATTTTGGTGTGATTATCATCACTATGGAAAACAATCACCGCGCGAGGCGTGGAAAAGAGGAAGAAATGGCGCTCAATAAAAATGAAGCAAAAAAACGGACGATATTTACATGGCTATTGGGATTAGCTGATATACTTTGGGTTTTGATTGCGACGGTGGGTTCCTATTTTATGGTGGATTCTTGGGCCGCAACAGGCTATTCCTTTACTGCTCCGTTAGCATTTTGGATGATAGGCAACGTTGTTGTGGTAGTTGGGTTATTACTTATATTTGGGTTGTATAATATCATTTTTGCTTCCGTTGGTTTCCCCGAGGCATTTCGTATTATTTGTGTGACGGGAATCGTAGGCATTATCAACGGGATTTTTGTGTTGATTATGGGCCGTGATTTTTCAGAATCCTATACAAGCGGTTTGGCTACGGTGTTGCTGTATGCTTTGCTTTTGCTTGGATGGTTGGGGTTCAGTCGTTTCTTAAAAAGAGGGTATATCGCACTTCGTTCGCAATGGCGAAATGCGTTTACGAACAAAAAGAGAATTTTAATTGTTGGCTACGATGATGATGCGTTTACGTTGATTCGTAGCATGGCGTTTGACAAAAACAGCCGTTATCGCGCCGTGGGGCTTTTGGAGGATGATGAGCGCTATCTCGGTAAACGAATATATGACGTTCGTGTAGTGGGAACTACGTATGAAGCGAAGTCGGTTGTCAAAAAATATAATGCGCAAGAGATTTTTATTGCAATACCGTCCTCTAAAAAGGCAGCGCAACGAGAAGCTATTCAACGTTGTAGTGCTTGCGGCTGTCCGGTGCGTTTGCTGACGGAAGTGGCAGGCTTAGATAAAGAGAAATTTTCTATGTCCCACTTGCGTCCCGTAAGCATTTCCGACCTTTTAGGCCGCGAACAAATCGGGGTAAATCTCGATGAGGTTATGAGCTACATAGAAGGGAAAATCGTTTTGGTTACCGGTGGCGGCGGCTCTATCGGAAGCGAACTTTGCAGACAGATTGCATTGCATAATCCCAAGGCTCTTATCATTCTCGATATTTATGAAAATAATGCGTATGAAATTGAGCAGGAATTACGTCGGCATCATCCCGAACTCAATTTGTTGACGTTGATTGCAAGTATTCGCGATGAGGTGAAAATTCGCGACGTTTTTAGTAAGTATAGACCGCAAATTGTATTTAACGCAGCGGCACACAAGCACGTGCCGTTGATGGAGACAAGCCCTAATGAGGCCGTCAAAAATAATGTTTTCGGCACGTTAAACGTAGCGAGAGCTGCTAACGATTTCGGGGTGGAAGTATTTGTGCAAATTTCCACCGATAAGGCAGTAAATCCGACGAATATTATGGGCGCAACCAAACGTATTTGCGAAATGATTATTCAGACGATTGGCAGACATAGTCAAAACACCAAATTTGTAGCGGTTCGTTTTGGTAATGTGCTTGGGTCTAACGGTTCTGTTATTCCGTTGTTTAAAAAACAAATTGAAGAGGGCGGTCCGGTCACGATTACGCATAAGGATATTATCCGGTATTTCATGACGATTCCCGAAGCGGTTTCGCTTGTATTGCAGGCTGGGGCATACGCGCAGGGTGGCCAAATATTTGTATTGGACATGGGCGAACCTGTGAAAATTTATGACCTTGCATATAATTTAATCAAGCTTTCTGGATTTGAACCAAACGTAGATATTGAAATTCAGTGTACAGGCTTGCGCCCCGGAGAAAAATTGTTCGAAGAACGCTTGATGGCGGAAGAGGGTATGCAAAAGACCGCCAATGGGCTCATTAATATCGCTCAACCCATTCCCGTTGATGAAGAACGGTTCTGGGAAACGTTAAGCCAACTTAATATTGAGGCTCATAATGAGACGGACAAGATGAAAGAATGGGTAAAAGAACTTGTTCCTACTTATACGATTGACATGCGAGAAAGCGCAGCAATTCACTTTTTGAAAGTTGCAAAGGAAAAAGCAGAAGAAACAGTTTCCGAAGCGAGATAATGCAAGATAAAGGTGCTTAGTATTATGCTTACAAAAGAAAACTATGGACAATACGTCAAAATTTTAAAGGAAGAACTTGTTCCGGCAATGGGATGCACAGAACCCATTTCGATAGCTTATGCAACGGCGCGTGCGAGGGCGGTATTGAGTGAAACGCCCATTTCAGCAAAGGTGGAAGTTAGCGGCAATATAATTAAAAATGCCAAAAGTGTAACCGTACCGCATACGGGTGGTATGCGCGGAATAAAGTCTGCGTTTGCCGCAGGGTTGGTTGCCGGGGACGCCGGGGCGGAGCTTGAAGTTATCGCGAACGTTTCTCAAGAACAAATTCAAGAGATTCAAAGGGTTAAGGAAAACTTTGACGTGGAAGTGTCTACGCCTGAAAATGCAAGAGTGTTTGATATAGGCGTTACTTTGCGTTCAGAACGGCACGTGGCGCACGTGCGTATTGCCGATGCGCATACAAACATTGTTTCTATCAAGTTGGATGGGGAGACATTGTATGAAAACTTGCCCAAAGACGAGGAACGAGCGGATAGAAGCTGTCTAAACGTGGAAGACATTGTTGCTTTTGCGGATGAGGTCAAGATTGAAGACGTAGAAGCTATTTTGGAAAGACAAGTTTCCTATAATATGGCGATAGCCGAAGAGGGATTAAAAAAAGAATACGGCGCTAATATCGGTAAGGTTTTATTGCGCACCTATCAACCGGATATAAAAATTACGGCAAAAGCATATGCGGCGGCGGCAAGCGATGCTCGAATGAATGGTTGTGAACTACCCGTTATTATCAATTCAGGCAGCGGCAACCAAGGGATTACGGCGTGCGTTCCCGTGATTGTTTATGCGCGCGGTATGCACGTATCGAAAGAAAAACTTTACCGTGCTCTTTGCGTATCCAATTTAATTACCATTCACTTAAAAGACGGGATTGGCGCATTATCGGCGTATTGTGGCGTTGTTTCGGCAGGGGCAGGTGCGGCTTGCGGCGTTTCGTATCTGCTGGGCGGAAGAAAGACGGAAATTACGCATACTCTTGTTAACGCGTTGGCTATCGATTCAGGAATTATTTGCGACGGCGCGAAAGCAAGCTGTGCGGCAAAGATTGCTACGGCAGTGGAAAGTGGGCTGTTGGGCTTGAATATGTACTATAACGGCAATCAATTTTTCGCAGGGGACGGTATTGTCAAAAAAGGAGTGGAAAACACAATTAAAAGTATTTCCCGTTTGGCGCATAAAGGCATGAGAGAAACGGACAAAGAAATTATTAGTATCATGCTGGAAGAAGATTAATGTAGCACAAAATAAAAATAATACATATAATACGGAAAATGGATTATAGCGATTCCTTTTCCGTATTTTTTTATAAATACGGAGGAAATATAAAAATAATGCATTTATGCTGCTTAAATCCTTGCTTTTTTATTGTTCCTTTGATACAATATAC
>JAZQGK010000020.1:0-2438 GCA_045539975.1 Candidatus Scatosoma sp.
CAAAAATCCCGCCAAATATTTCTTGACGGGATTTTATTCTTTGCTTTGGAGACTTTCAAGACTTAATCCCAAATTTTTCTTTCGACCCACTTGTAGTAGTGAAAGCTAACGACGTTTCCGCTCCCCTTTTTCGTGCCGCGTCCCTTGCCGCAATTTCAGCATCAAGTTCGGCGTGCATTTCCTCAGGCGTTTTTTCCGAATCAGGTTTGCGCGTCATCAGCATTACCGCATTTTCAAACGCCGCGATAACCATTGCGCGATTTTCGGGCGTCAGCGACAAAAAGTTTTCGACAAGCCGGCGCGCCTGCCCGTCAAGGTTATATTCCTTCGCCAGTTGCTCAATAATCGCCGCGCTCCGTCGGACAAGCATTTCGCCTTCACCACGTTCGAGCCAATCACGATTCACCCCGAATTTGCGACAAATATCCTCAATCAATCGTTCGCTGGGGATACTTTCACCCCTAACGAGTTTTGACACATATGACTGATGAATATTTAACGCCGCCGCAAACTCAATCTTTTTCGCCCCCTTGTTTTCGATAATCATTGCTATTCTTTCGCCTATCGTCACGAGTAACACCCCCTTTTCACGCTTAAATTTTATCTGCCAGATAAGACTAAGTCAAGTTTTCGTTGACTTCAAGAATCAGTCATTTTATAATAAGCTTCAGTCTTGAGGAGGTGAGACTATGTCTTACGAACAGGAAATGGAACAGTCGCGAAAACTTGTCGACAACTACAACAAGCTCAGCGAGGAGACTCGCGAAAAACTTGCGAACGGCGTCGAGTGGCTTGTTTTTCTTCAAAACATGACGGCGACGGAAGGCGAGCGCGAAAAAACTGCCCCGGAAACCGAGACAGTCACGGCGTAGAAAGGATTATCGTTATGGTCGACAATCGGACAATCATCAGCCAACTTGAAGAATTGCTTTCGATTATCGCGGCGGACTGCGCTCATTACGAGGAACGACGCGATGACGCTTTCGACCAAAATGTTAAGGACTACTACGACAAAAAATTTCGGCGGGCGCAATCGGACTGCGAGCGAATTTCCCGCCGCCTCAAACAACTAAGAAAAATTGCGAAGGAGTGATTCAGCTTGACCGGCAAGGATTTAGTCGCCTTGTGTGATCATTTGAGCAAAGACCGCCCCGAACTCGTCGCGCTATTGATGAAAGACATCAACATGACGCTCATCATGGAAACTTTAAGCGAACTCAGACGACGTTGCGACAAATTTCTTGACAACAAATATTTCGTTCCCACCGACGGCGATCAAAGATTTTTCTGCCAAATGTCCGATTACGCAATCGACCAAAGAAACATTCTGGAAATGGTGCAACAAAATCTGTCGCTCAAAATTCGGGCGGCGTTGGAGGCTTAACATGACGGTTACGCTTATTTCGCAAGACGGCTTGAAAGCTATTGCCTACGACAAAATTCAATTCTTTGTTATTACCAAAGATGAAAACACCGACGAAAAAAATTTCTTGTTGATGGCGAAGACGCCCACAGGCAATGGCAATTTCTACGATTATCTGATTCTGTTCAAGCACGAGGACATTGCCGTTGTCAAGCAAGTCATGTGTTTTCTCGCCGTCGGAAATTTCACTATCCTGGAAGGCGAACAGAAACTGATTTTTGTCGACCTGCAACATTTGTACCTTTACGGAATGTCGAAAATTTTTCTCGGTGAGTAATCAAATGTGGACACGACCTAAACGACCATCACGACCGAATAACAAAACCGACACGCCGCCTAAAAAAGTTTCGATTCACATTTCGCGGCATATTCGTCGGAACGCAACATTTTCTGCCGTCGCGTTCGTCGCGGCGATTATTCTGCTGATTTTCTCGGATTAATATCGAAGGAGTGATCACACTTGACCGACGAACAACGCAAGCGCGGAGATGACATTAACGCCCGCGCTGAACCGCTTTTCCGCGAGCTTGCACGCGTCGAAGAAATTATTCGTCACTTGCGCCAAAAAATTTATGAGGCTCAGTACGAACAAAAAACAATCGAAGCGCAGCTTGTCATTCTCAGTGACGAACGCAACAAAATCGAAAAGCAACTTGCCATTCTCAGTGACGAAAAATCCGATTGGTGGGAAGAAGTTTTCGCGGCTATGGAGGGTTAATTATGGCACGCGTGATTCTCGTTTACGGACAGCCGGCAAGCGGTAAAACTTACGCGCTCCGCAATCTTGATCCCGAATCAACTTGCATTATCGACGCCGACACAAAAAACGCTTTGCCGTGGCGCGGCTGGAAAAAATTCTTCGGGCAGGACAAGAAAAATTTCTACCCGCTTGACGATATTCCAACAATCATCAACTGGATTGACAAAATCGGCAACCCCGACAAGCAGTCAAAAATCCGCACGCTCGTTATCGACGGGCTCAATACCGCAATGAATTTCGGAAAATATTTCAACG
>JAZQGK010000021.1:0-15566 GCA_045539975.1 Candidatus Scatosoma sp.
CTGCAAAACCAAAATAAAGCATGAAGTGATTGTAAAAAATGCAAGTCCAGATATTTACTATCACATTACACGATATAAGCCCGTAATTTGAGCGTTCAAATCGCCATATCACATGGTATTGTAAAAGTTACAATTTGTTACCTGATTGTAATAATTTGTTTCTTGCATTTTTTGCAACCCCGTGTTATAATGACGGCAGAGTTAAGGAAGGAAGGAAACACGGGGGCGCGGGAAAGCCGCAAGGGGACAGGCAATCGAAACATGACAGCACGGGCGCAACGTGCAAGCGGACGCGAAAGCGGGTATTGCGTCGGAAGCCGAACCGGAACAAATGCGGCGTGTACCTTGAAAAGTGAATACCTAACAGTGGACGGGCGCGGGTATGGTACAAACCGGAGTATACGCGCTATCCATGGACGGGGAAGCACTACAAGCAAGATACCCCATTGCACGGGGGCGCAAAGGACGTGCAATCATAGAAGCAAGGGCGCATGAATAAGGACAGCCCGACAGGCAACAAAGGCATAGGTTCGAGTACCTGTCAATTTGAACGTTCAAATTGACAGGGCAGAGGGGAAAGCCGAACCCCGTAAACCTATCGGAGTGTAAGCCAAACTTACACAGTAAGCGCAAGCAAGGCGCGGCGGGTACTAAAGCCCGACACTAAACGGAAAGAGGTTATCTGAAATGAAAGAACTTGCTAACATTAAATTGTCCAGTGTCGTTAAGGTATCCGCTCGTGACGTAAAGGACACTTTCGCCGCGACAAATCTTGAATTTGTTGACGGCGTGTCGAACGACGCGAAAGCGGAGACTATGGACGTTATCGGCGCGTTTGCCGCGACGGTTCGCGGAATTGACAGCGGTTATTATAAACTTGCTGTCCTTGCCGCGAAAGCCTCTGAAAAGGGCTTGTACGGGAATCTGGTGAACCCGGAGACCGGAAAGCCCTTTAAGGATTTCAAGGAACTTTGCGCAAGCGAAAGTTTCGGGCGTCACATGGTAAATGAAAAGGGGTCTCCGCTTTCCTATGCGTTTATAAATCAGTTGTCGAGCGTCGGGAAGTTCTTCTACCTTCCCGCCATTGACGGCGACAACAGATATGACGTGTTCAAGGGCGCGTCGGTTTCGGCGTTGATTCAGTTCATCCCGTTTGGGGGGACAGACGCAATGCCGAAACTGTTAGAGGCTTTTAACCCGCCGTCCGAAAAGCCGGACGAACCCGCCAAATATGACGCCGCGAAAATCACTGTGAAAGCGGCGAAAGAACTTGCGCGGCGGTTAGAAGCGCGTCAAGACATTATGTCGGACGAACCCGCCGAACCGCAAGCGGACGCCGCGACAAACGGCGACGCCGCGACAAACGGCGACGCCAAACCCGCGACGAAACGCACGACAAAAGGACGCAAAAGCGGCGCGAAAAGCGCGACGAACCCGCCGAAAGCGGACGCCGAACCCGCGCCGAAAGCGGAACCCGTCCCCGCGACGAACCCGCAAGCCGTTCAATATGTCATTCCGTCCGTGTGGTTCAATAACGGGGACGAACCCATAAGTTTCCCCGTCCAGACGATTGACGATTTCAAGCAATCTATCCGCGACGTGTTCACGAGCTACAAGAACGTGTTAGTTCTCAATGGCGTTAAGGGGCATTATGCCTTTGCTGTAATGTATGAACTCGTGAACAAGCCCGACGCCGTGCCGAACCTTGCCGACGTGGTATCTTTCGACATGCAAAAGGCGCGTCAAATTCGCGCAAAGTATGCGCCGAAAGCGGACGCCGAACCCGCGCCGAAAGCGGACGCCGAACCCGCGCCGAAAGCGGACGCCGAACCCGAAAGCAAGTAACCGAAAGCCGCCCCGTCAATTTGAACGTTCAAATTGACGGGGCAAGGAAAGATAAACCCGATTCAATTTGAACGTTCAAATTGAATCCCGAACCGAAAGAGAGGAACAGGCAATGAAACGTATCACTTTCAAGGAAACTGTTGTTTCCCTCTACCAGTACAACGGGGAAACGGACAGTTACAAGCGCGTTGCAAGGTACAATTCCCGCACGAACCGCGACGGAATGCGGGACTTGTGGGAAACCCTGTCGGCGTCGGAATATCAGGTTATCACCCGCAAGGAAACCCGTGTTTTCGAGGGCTTTCAGAATGTGATTGAATGCTATGACGTGTTCATCACGGGGCACAAGTCCATGAAAATTCCGGGTCTCTTCACCCCGGAAGAACTGGAAAGCGCGTATCCCGCGCCCGAACCGGGTAACGACGACCCGGAACCCCTGTTCGACGAATAAGGCGCAACGGGCGCACGGGGAACGGAACCCGCAACCGTTCCCCGTCCCCTTGTAGTATTTGCAACCTAAGGAGGACACTACATGAAAGCTGTAACGCACGTATTTTCCCGTGGCTTGTTGGTAAAGGCGGAATCTGGGCTTGCGCCTGATTACGTCATGTATCAGCTTGCCAAATTGCACGAGCAATCGGGGCGTATGCTTGTGTACACCGCGACGCAATACGGGAATTTCATGGGCATTGTAACGCCGTTCCCGCCCATGGAGGGAAAATTTTCCTTCGGAGAGGAAGCGGCGTTCCCGTCCGGTCTCATGGAGGTGTACGAGGTACCCGTCATTCCCAAGGAGGCGAAAAAATGCCGCAAGAAAAAATCGTGATTGCGTCGCCCGAAATTCTCACGCGACCCTGCGACCTTTGCGGCGAACGCTTTCCGATTCCCGACACGTCGGAAAATTTCTTCCCGTGGGAAATTTCCGTCACGCACATTAACGCACGGGGCACTGTCAGTAGCACGGCTAATTTCTGCCTGTGCGACGATTGCTTCCAGTCCGTCAAAATGGAATGGGACAGGCTGAAAAAATCCTGAACGCGTCAATTTGAACGTTCAAATTGGAGTAAAGCGGCGCGGCACACGCGGCGTCGCTTCTCATATAACTACTCTTAGGAGGAAAAAATCATGGCTAACAATAATGCTTTCTTCAAGGACGAATCTGTCCGTCTGGGTCTGGTCGAATCCGACGTTATCGCGGGGCGTCAGGCTTTGCCGCTTGCGGAAGTCATGGGCGAGGAATTGACCCTCATCGCCGTTGCGCGGACGCACTGGAACAAGGACGGGGAGAGCGGCGACAAGCCCGGCATGGTTTTCACCGAGTACCCCGACAACTGGGTCAAGGCGAGCGGGGACAATGTTCAGGCGAACATTTTCGCGTGGGCGCGTAAGGCGGGTTGCCCTGAAAACGACGAATACGAGGGGTGCCCGTTCGAGAACTTCAACGCCCTGAACGAACAGCTTGCCGCTATCGGCGGCTTGCGCCTCATGTTCGTGCGCTCCAAGACTTCAAAGGGTCAGCCCTTCAATCAGATTGCCTTTATCGACTAACGGAGGCAACACATGATAGGGGCAGTTGACTATCACAGGTTGCTGTCCCATCTCCGCAATATCCGTGAAGATAGCGGCTTATCTCAAAAGGCTTTTTCGGCGAAATACGGGGTAAGCCCCTATCGGATTATCAACTTTGAAAATGGCAGAAGCGGACGGCTTTTGACAGCCCTCTACTATTTCAAGGAAAACCCGGAAGCCTTCATTCGTGCGGCAGAGGAGGTTTTCAATGGGACGGATATTTGAGACGGGCAAACGACCTGTTATCGAAAAAATAAGCCGCCGTTGGAAAGCGCAACAGTTAGAGGATTTGAGCTACGAGACAGTGGCGAAAATGAATCTCAACGAGCTTGTAAACGTCGCGGGCGCCCTTCAATCTCTTACGCGCCGTCGCCGCAAAGCGATAGAGAAAGAAGGGCTTTTCAGTCACGCGCTTGACAAATTCAGCGCGTCTTTTGCCGCTGAAAAAGCGGCTGGAATCAAAACGGCGAATCCCTTCGCGCATATCATCGTTAAGAGAAAAGGCGTCTATGAATTAGGCGCAAACTTTTCGGGCGTCGCGGGACAGGCGCGGCTTCTGGACACGACTATGAGATACCTTGACTTTGTCCAGTCCGTCACGTCCACGCCTGCGGGAATCCGTTCAACGAACAATTCGCAAGACGCAATGATTTTTGGGACGGACGAAAACGGAAATCCCCTCTACTCTATGGGGGACGACGAACGCAAATTCTTTTGGCAAGTCGTGGACGAGTTTCGCGCAAACCCGACAAGCAAAGTCTACGACTTCTACTCTTTTCTGGATAGCGGCATAATAGAAATGTGGCGCAATCCCGAAACCCGCCCCGATACGTTGCGGGAAGCCGTTGATTTAGTGAATAAACTTAACGGCGGCTATATCTTCGACCCTGAAAGCAAAACTGTCAAGCCCGTGTCGGAGTATCAGGTTGGATACCGTCCCTATCAAGGGCAATACGGCGGTATCACGAACGCGCAACAACGCCAAAACTTCGACTTCCTTCAAGCGGGAAGAGGTGACTTAACTCATGCCGAACCGAAACGCCGCAAGCGGAATGGTAGATAATTTTGAGTTCCTGCGTTGGCTTCGCGGCGCGGATTTGGAATGGGTGGAGACAAAACGGCGTCGGAGCGTAACATACACCTTAAACGTACCCGCCGCGTTTGATATTGAAACGTCAAGTTTCATGGAGCACGGAAATCGTCGCGCCATTATGTATATTTGGCAATTTGGTATCGGCGATTGCGTAACCTATGGGCGCACGTGGGAACAATTCCAGAACCTATGCGAGCAAATTCAGGAAATTCTCAATTTGAACGTTCAAATTGAGAAGCGGAAAATGCTGGTGTTCGTCCACAATCTGCCCTATGAATTTCAATGGATACGCAAGTTGTTTCCGTGGGACAAGGTGTTTCTCATTGACAGGCGCAAACCCGCGTATGCGATAACAAACGGGATTGAGTTCCGCTGTTCGTTAAAACTTGCGGGCGGTAGAAGTCTGGAAGCCGTGGGAAACGAATTGCTATGGCACGACGTGCGCAAGCTAAAGGGCAACCTTGACTACAATCTCTTGCGCACGTCGGAAACGCCGTTGACTGAAAAGGAAATGGCGTATTGCGAAAACGATATACGCGTATTGTGCGCATATATCGAGGAGAAAATAAAGCAAGACGGCGACATAACTAAAATACCCTTGACGAACACAAGTTATGTCCGCCGTCTTGTAAAGAAAGAATGCTTTCGGCGTTGGAAAACGTTCAAACCCATTATCGAGAAACTAACGTTGACGCCGGGGTGTTACGAAATGTTGCGCCGCGCATATCGAGGCGGGGCTGTCCACTGTTCGCCCCGTTTCGCGTCGAGGTTCAATGCCGTTGACAAGTCAAACCCTTTTGACTATCGCGTCCCGCTAAACCGCGAGCAAAGGCGAACGTTTATATTTAACGTCGCGTCGTTCGACTTTGCGTCAAGTTATCCCGCCGTTTCGTGCCTCTGTTACTTCCCTATGGGCGCGCCTATAGAAGTGCCGTACCAAGAGGCGAACGAAAACCTTGACTATTATCTGGAAAATTACTGTTGCCTGTTTGACTGGACGGCGTGGAATCTGCGTCCGCGCTGGGTAGAGGACAGAGGGGAATTAGCGGACTATGAAGCCCCTCTGTCGGCTTCCAAATGCTGGAACGACCGCCCCGAATACGAACAAGACAAGAACACGCGGCGCGGCTATTTCGGCGAGAAGATAAGTAACGGGCGTATTGTCCGCGCAACGCGAGTAAACACGACTATTACAGAGCTGGACTATCAGACTTATTCTCAATTCTATGACTGGGCTGGAGAAAAGGAAGAGGTTCGGAACCTTGTGATATTCGAGCGCGGACGTTTGCCCAAACAAATCGTAAGCGCGATTCTTGACTTGTACGAAAAGAAGACGAAACTAAAAGGCGTTAAGGGGAAAGAACTGGAATATATGATTTCCAAGAACATGTTAAATGCCATTTATGGCATGATGGTTACTAACATTGTTCGGGAAATCTTGAAGTATGACGCGGAAGCCGCCGAATTTCTTGACCCGGAAACGCCTAATCTTGAAAAGGAAATCGAAAAGTATAATACAAAGCGCGGACGTGTTTTGTATTATCCATGGGGAGTGTGGATAACCGCACACGCAAGGAATAGACTGTATCAGGGAATCTATGCTTGCGGACGCGATTATGTTTACTCCGACACGGACAGCATTAAAATTACAAACGCTTTGCGGCATATGGGTTTTATCCTATCTTACAATAGCAGGATAAAAGAGGAAATCCGCGACGCCGCGAAATACTATCATCAGCCCGTTTCGCGGTTCATGCCTGTTGACCCTAAAGGCAAGGCGCGACCCATGGGAGTTTGGGACTTTGACGCGTACTATAAACGGTTCAAGTCGTTAGGCGCGAAACGTTACCTTGTCGAAAAGTGCCCGACCGGAAAGAACAAGCGTTCTGCGCGGTTATTAGGGGAAACGTCTTACGAGCTAACAGTGGCGGGAACGTCAAAACGGCTTGCGCTGGAATATTTAGCGGACTTTCGACCGCCAACAGGCGTTGAAGTCGAGGGGACGGCGTTGCCTTGCCGTTATTGCAAGCGCGACCCGTTTACCGTGTTTCATGACGGAACGGAAATACCAAAAGAGAAATCGGGGCGTCTTGCGCTGTCCTATATCGACTATGAGACAGAAGGCTTTGTGCAAGACTATCAAGACGTGTGGGCGCATTACCATGAAATGTCGTCCGTGCACATGGAGCCGACAACCTATAATCTGGGATTGTCTGCCGATTTCAGGGAGTTCATATACGCTTGCGCCGACCCCGAATATGACGGCACGGGCGATATGATAATTTGAACGTTCAAATTAGGAGGCGATTGTTATTGAAGGCATTACGCAAGTATGAGCACTACACAGGCGCACGGCTGTTGGAGAACAATCCCAAGGCGAAATACTACGTCATAATCGGCGAGCGTTCCAACGGCAAGACTTACTGGGCGTTGCAATACGCGATTGAACAGTATGCCGCCAACAAGAAGCAATTCGCCTATGTGCGCCGCTGGGACGTGGACGTGAAGCCTTCGGAATTGAATCAGCTTTTCGAGGCGCACATTAAGAACCGCGTGATAGAACGCCTGTTTGCGAAAACTCCGCAACAGTGGAACAGTATCGTCTATAAGACAGGGCACTTTTATCTGCGCCATTTGGACGACGACCCGAACAAGTCTTTCACGGACGAAAACCCTGTCGGGCACGTGTTCAGCATTAGCGCGGCGGAGCATAAGAAATCCTATTCTTATGTCGATACGACAACCGTCATTTTTGACGAGTTTCTCACGCGCACGTCGTACCTTCCTAACGAACCCGCGCTTTTCCAGAATCTGCTTTCTACTATCATCCGGTTGCGCGACGACGTTCGGGTTTTCATGCTGGGCAATACGGTAAACAAATGGTGTCCCTATTTCTCTGTCATGGGCTTGACGCACGTCAAGGAACAGAAGCAGGGCACTATCGACACCTATCACTATGGGGACAGCGATTTGGAGGTTGCCGTCGAGTATTGCGAATCGTCGCAAAAGAGAGGCGGCAAAGCGTCCGACGTGTACTTTGCATTCGATAACCCGCAACTTGCTATGATTAAGGACGGTAGCTGGGAGGTTGCGGAATATCCGAAATTGCGGACGGAATATAAAACCGCCGACGTTGCGGCGCGGTTCTATGTCGAGTTCGCCGGGGATACGTTGAAGGGGGTGATTGTATGTAACAGAACTGGCGCGTTTGCGTTCCTGAAACGCGCTAATGTGACGATACGCAACAGGGACGGAACGAGGCATAAGAAAATCGGCGACGACATTATTTATGTCGATAAGCACAGCGCGGACTACCGCGACCTTCTGGGAGTATCGAGACAACCGGACAAGCTGTCAAGGCTTATATCGCAATTCCTGTTGACAAATCGCGTTTACTATGCGGACAACGATATAGGCGAAATCTTCCGCAATTATATATTGTGGAGCGACGCGTTGTCGATAAAGAACGCGTAATTTGAACGTTCAAATTGGAGGTTCAAATGTACTTTGATTTGGAGGCTTTTATGGCTATGAACAAAGGGCGGACGCCCGAACTCTGTATGGAAACCCCGACCGCCGAGACGAAACGCAAGTACGACATCTACGTTGACGGACAGAAAGTGAACACATACCCGCTTTCTTATCCGCAAGCCGACCGCGCTATGGGCACGTGGAGAGCTAATATCCGCGACCACAAGCACGAGAATGTCATCCTCTATGAGCGCGTGGAATTTATGGGGTGGGTGTAATGGCAAACTTCAAGAAACTCCAGAATGCGCCGTTCAACAACATCTTTCAGCAGTGCGACCACACCGCGCCCGAACCCTGTTTGAATCACACGGCGCAATGCGATATGTGGTACGAGGGGCTTTGCCCGTGGCAGGACTGCGACGACTACCTCACGCCGTCCGACCTTGCGCTTGCTTGCGAGGAACACTGCGAGGGTTGCCGCCACAACGCATATTGCATTGACACCCGCAAGGACAGCCTTATGTGCGAGGATTATCAGCCCAAGGACTAAGTCAATTTGAACGTTCAAATTGACAAGCCCCGCAATCCGGGAAACCGGGTTGCGGGGCTTCTTTGCGTCTATACGGCGACTACCGTTAGAATGTATTGACGGTTAGTAAAGCCGTCAGGGAACGATTGCGTCCCAACCAAGTCGTTCTGATACGTGTGTATCTGGCTGTCGGGGAGATAGAGGTTATAGTCCGTCTTTTGACGTTCTACAATCGCGGGGTTTCGCCGTATCTCTTGCGACCAAGAGTTCAGTACGTCTACTTCCCCATGCAACTCTATCAGCCCGTTGCGAGGAACGATAGGGTTTGTCACATAATAATACCTTCCAAATTCCTCAATGCGAAAGTAATTGCACTGATTTGTAAATTCGCCTTGCACAATTACCGTGGGACGGAGAATGTCGGCGTTCCCGCGAAACGTGCCCGTGATAGTTCCGAGCGTCGTCAACTGTTTGGAAACGCGAATGCGTTCGTTGTCGTTGCGGTATAGGATAAGCGTCGCCATTAGAATATCACGCCTTCCTTTAACAAGCGTTCTATTTCACGAATTTCCCATTCCGTCGCGGGAACGTTTTCGAGGTGTATTTCCGCAACCTTTGTGAATCCTTGCGTGAACAGGAAATTCGGAGAGCGGTACCAAGTGGCATAACCCGCAAAAGCGTTTTGTTCGCTTGCGATAGCTTGCCGAGGGCGTCGGAGTATGCAATAGGGTTTCTGGATTCCAAGTAATCCCTGATTTGCCGTAAGGTTGCCGCCGTGCGTTACCGTGGGTTTTGCGGCGTTTACCACGCTGGAAGCCGCCGACGCGCCGCTTCCCCATAGCATGAAATCCCCGGCTTTGCCAAACATTCCCAAGCCCTTTGTCGCTAAAGCCGTTGCCCCAAAGCCGAGAGCGGAAATCATCCCGGACATAATTTGAGTGTGCTGTATCGCGGTTATAGGCAACTGGGCTAAACAGTTTCCGTCAAACTGATATAGCGTTGTTCCGTCCGATTCAACGAACGCAATGCAAGCCCCGGTTAAGAGGTCTATATAATAGCGAACGTTCAACGGTTTGTTTAGGACTTCCGAGGGGCTAAGGTCTCTATAGCCCACATAGGGGAGGAATATCTGGATAGAGGAATAAGGCTCATAGTCAAGGAATGCCTTCCAGTATTCCGGTATTGTGATTGTGCCGCAATTCACTTCTACATATTGTTGCGTTATCTGATACATAGAAATGTTTGCGAACGGCGACGCGCCGAGGCTAAATTCAACAGGCTCATCCGTGATAGGCGGTTGTAACGGCGCAATGGTAAGAGAGACTATATAATCTATCGGACTTCCGAATATTTGCCTATAGGCTTCCGTCCATATCGTCGTGTCGAAAAGAGCGTCCGCAAGGTCTTTTAATTCGCTTTGCGAGGGATTGAACATTGCCATAAAGGTTCCGTCCGCTATGCCAATTTCAGGCAGAGGGGGACGGGGGATAACGTCGGACACATTGTCGTATGTGCCGCCGCCGCCGCCCGGTTCTGCGTCGCCGCCCGGTTCGTAAGGGTTGTCGCCTGTGCTTTCAGGAACGCACGTTATAGTGACATTCACCGAAAATTCGGT
The DNA here is from genome assembly GCA_045539975.1 of Candidatus Scatosoma sp. Classification (GTDB taxonomy): domain Bacteria; phylum Bacillota; class Clostridia; order Christensenellales; family Borkfalkiaceae; genus Scatosoma. The sequence continues at coordinate 10,123 of JAZQGK010000021.1, forward strand.
TGTCGGTTCGGGTTCGGGGTCAACTGTTATGGGTTCGGGAGATATTAAGTTCCCTTCGTCTGTAACGAGATACCCGTCCACGCTTGCCCACACCCAGTTACCGTCATTAGCGGCGGTTTCCATTTGCCCGTAAGAACGTCCGTCCTCTCTTGAGTTTGTCGCTATATCCGGGTTTCGTGTATGCTCCCCGCCCTGTTGAGCTATCGAGCCAAAGAACCGGTAGTTATTATAGATATAGGTATAGTTTGCGTAATACCCATCCAAACCGCCGTAATACCAGAGCTGGTCAGTTTGTCCTTTTGGGTCTGATGGCGTTGTATTGGGGCTGACTATCGTCCTATCCTCAATACTGCCTCCGGTTACAACCCAAACTTTGACATTATCATAGGGCGTCATATATGTCAAAGTCATATTGTACCCGTGAATATTCCAGAACAACTTGCCCGGACGGTTTGCGAGAATATAACCTTCGCTTCTTCCCGTATGCGTCCATACGCCTTTTTGACGAACAAACCCCGCCGTCATTTCGTCAGATACGCCCGCGAACCACGGGCATTGATAACCTGCCATAATATCACCTGCCAATTTGAACGTTCAAATTGACGTTCACGGTTGCGGCATTGTGAAGGCGACCTGATTACCATTCACAATGAAGGGAACGCGTATTCCGTCGCTATCGCGTATATCCACGCCCGACGAACCCTTGAAAATATAGCCGCTGGAAGGTGTGATTTGTATCACTACGTCGCTTCCCGGCGAGGCAGTCGAGGGCGCGGAAACTGTGCAATTTGCGAGGGTGTAATTTATAGGGTATGAATCAGGCTCCCAAATCTGCGCCAATGCGGTAGCTATATCATTAGTAGCCAACGCGTCGATAAGATATGAGCCTAAGTTGCTGAATGCACTCACAAACAAATCACAATACCCTATATTGTTTATAGTATGACTTGTTTGATTACTTACGCCTCCCCCTGCTGATTGTGTACCGTTCTTAAATACACGAGAGTTAAAAGAATAAGTCGTGCCGCTGGCGAACGGGGTAAAAGTATAATGAATTTGCCCATTAGCAAGTCTGTACAATCTGCCCTCATATCCTGTGGGCGGCATTGGATAACCACTGTATCTATGCAATAATGCCTTCCATGTAGCATTGTCATATAATGAATATACAACCGCATATGTGGAACCCGCCGAGGTAGATGTGCTGGGGTCAACTAACATGTTCAAATAATATCCCATGATAAATGTTCAGGCACGTCCCCTCCAACGCGCCGCGTGTCCCGCTTTATCAGCACCCGCCCAATTTGAACGTTCAAATTACATACCCGGCACAATGCCCTCCGCGACGGAAATCGCGTCCAAGTCTTCGTCCATAGACGAAAGCCCTTTAGTCTGATTGCGCCGTATGATTGCTTGACGTATGCGCTCCAAATCCTGCGCCGAGAAAATGCCGTCGTCATAGAACTTGACAGCCATTTCAATGGTAGTCCAATCGTCGCGTTTGCGAACGCCGTCTACCATGCCCCATAGAAGGAAAGCCCGCTTTACCGTGTCCACACTCCAAGAGGCGCGACCGGAATTAGGAAATTCCGGTTTCGCGTCCCCCGCCGCGTTTCTCATGCGGTTATCCTCTACAACGGGTTCAGTCGTTGCGGATTCGGTTTCTGTCCCGGTCTCTTCGACCGGATTTTCATTTTCTTCCATCACGTGTTCCCCGTCTGTTGCAACCGCTGGACAAGCAGGTCTTTCGCGCTGGATACCGCCGCCGCAACGTTGCTGTAAAGATTAGGAGCGGTCTCCGGGTTTTCCAAGTCTTTGATTTGATTCAACACGGCGAGGAGAGAGTTATAAACCGCCCAACATTTGTTAGTGTCCATAGCCCCTCCCTATTACGTCGCGCCGAGATAGAAAACCACGCCCTGTTCGTTCGGGTCGTTCAGGTAACGGGCTTCCCGCTTGTGCAGGTAGTTCGTAAATTCGCCCTTCTTGACATAGTGCGCATAAACCCTGTCGCGTTCGTTGCAAACCGCCATTGCGTACTTGTCGAACATGACGGCAACAACGCCCGTTTGAGCGACCGTCGCTTTGCTTCCCGCCGTTTCGGTTGCGACTTCAACGTCAATCCGCGACGTGCTGTCAAACGCGAAATCAGTCCCCGGCGATTGCCAATACGGGATAGAATCCCCTGTCGGCAACCCAAGCCAATCCGTGGCGAATTGAGACGGCGCGTTATATAGGTATGCGCCAACCGCCGTGCGGAAATTATCATGGTAGATAATCCGCAACCTGTCGGACGGCGTAAAGCGGTCAAGCCCTCCGACGTTGTAAAGTTTCGTGTACTTCGACAAACGACGGGAAACGAGCTGGATTTGGATAATCGCCCACCTGATAAAGTCGGAGCTTTCCAACGCCTGAGCGGGCGTCAACTGTGTGCCGTGCCCGGAATTGTACTGCGCGAGAAGATTCACCTTTTGCAAGGGCTTCCCGCCGTGTAGCAACGTGCCAATGAAATTGCGAACCGTCGCCATAATCAAGGCTTCGTTGCGGATATTGAGCGAGTTCGTGACGTTCGTCATCAGCATGGACACGAAAGCCGCGTGTTCGTCGCCGCTGGAAAAGCTGTCGTTGAGCTGGTGGTCAAGAATGCTGTGTTCCAGTTCAAACGTCGTCATCTTGTTCCAGAAACGCGCCGACACCGTTTCGGCGTGGTACGTGTTCATGTTGTATTCCTGCCCGTCTTCCAACTCCCAAGACGGGTTGTCGGAAACGTCTTTCAGGCTTCCCCAGAATTTGGCAAGGATAGAGCCGTATTCCCAACTGTCCATCATCAGGGAAGGCACGTTACCGCTATAAATGCGGTTCACGTAATGCCAACGCCCGATACGGTTCACGAGGGCTTCGAGGTACTTGTTGCGCCAAGATTCCAGAGAGGTTATCTGCCGCCCAATGTCCACGATGTTGGAAAGGTCTTGCGTCGTTACGGCTTCTTCTCCCAGAAGCTGTGCCGTCACGTCGTTAGTCCACTCCGCGATTTGTTCAACTTTCATTCGGAAATACCTCCAATTTGAACGTTCAAATTAGTACACGGACAGCGCGAGATAAGCGTCAACGTCGCGGAACATGATTTGATAAAAGTCTGTTTTCCAGAGTTCGATATAGTCAAGAATCAAATCCGCGATAGGCTTATTGAATCCCGTCCGCGCTAACGTTCGGGTTCTGTTTGTGTCGCGTTCGCGTTTTTCCGCTTCCGTTTCGTTTGCGCTATCGGTTCGACTTCCGGTAACGTCGCTTTCGGTCTGTCCCGTCGCGCTTTCAGTCGATTGCGTTTCGGTTGCGTTGCTATGAAGATTTGTTTCGGTTTCGGCACGTTCGTTTGCCGTCGCGTCCTTCCGTCCCTCAAAGGCAACGGTTTCAACTTCCGCATACGCCTGTTCGCCTTCCTGTTCGGTAGAGCCAACGGCGGAAGAGCTGTTAAACCCGAATATCCCATTACCCGCCGTATTGTTGCCCGTACCCGTCCGCGTCTTGCTTTCCGTCCCTTGCCGTTCCAATTCGCTGGAATCATTAGCGGACGTTGCGCGAGACGCCGACCCTGTGTCGTTATTACTTGCGTTAGAACTACCGGACGCAATATCCGTTGTCTTGCTTTGCCGTTCGTCAAGCGACGTTCCGCTATGGGATTTGTCGCGGCTTGCCGTTTCCGTCGCGTTGCCTATTACGGACGATACCTCATTGTCCGCGTAAGTCGTAAACGGCGTATACTCGTTCACGAAAGCCTTGAAAACGCGCTCCCATTTATCATGATAACGATTGTAAATAACCCCCGCAATGAGTTCGCGGCTTGCGTCGGTCAGAAGGTTTTCGTCGTTTAAGAGGTTAAGAATCGCGGATGTGGATTGCTTACGACCAGACTGGAAAAGATAATAATCAAAGTCAAGTTCTTCCATGGGCAGAAGGTCAACGAAACTGAAATCCTTCTGCGCCAAGAAATGGAACACGCCGCGATTATTGTCCCATCCGTCCCATATAGCCCTAAGCGTCCTCTGATTGTAAGTTAGAAGTCTCTCCGGCATTTTTCTTTCCCTCCGTGTAGTTGTCGGCTTGAATGTCCTTGTGTTCCCACGCGCTGGACTTCTTCACTTTAATGTTGGTTCCGAACAGGGCATTGACAATTTCAAGCCCCCGTTGCCGACATTCGAGCATATCATCAACAAGCGGCATTAGAACATCTGTATTCACGGCAATCTCTTCGCTGGAAAGATATTCCCGTTTCATATTAAAGGAAGTATTCAAGCCAACTTCATTGAACCATGACGCTTTCAGGTATTGCCCCAACTCAATGAGCTGGATTATCGTATTAGCCGCCGAGGGCGACCCGTTTTCTACCCGGCTATTGCCAAGTAAGGGCGCGTCCATAATAGCGGCTAAATCGCCCGCTTCCAGTCGTTGCAAATAAACCTGTGCGCTGTCGTATGCCTTTTCGTTATCAGCGATTATTATCGAGCGTTCCCGGCTGTTGATTTGCGCCGAACGGACAGAAACGTCGTTTTCCGCCATTTGCGCGGCGTAACGCCAATACATAGGCATGACGCCTATAAAATGACTGTCGTTTCGGATAACCGCGCAATCTACCCCTATCGTCAATTTAGCGTTAAACTTCAAATAGGGATTGTTTACCAAGGCTACTGTTGGTCTATAATAGGCGTCGCATTCTCCTCCAAGTCCCCCGTAAAAGGCATAAAGGTCGTTCCGTTCGGAAATTGTAATACGGTCGTCGCTGTTGTCAATTCCCGACCCGCCTGAATCGACACCTTCCCCTCCAGACGGTTCCATGTTATGTTCCCCTGCGGGAAGGTAATCCATGCCAACAAGAACGGGAGGAGCATTAGGAACAGAAGCGATAATAGCATAGCCAGTAACTTGAAGAAGTGTTTCAAGTTCAAGGGCTGGTATGGATTGCGGTAAGTTTTCATAACTGAACATCTTCGCAGTGCGGTTGAGCATATACTTTACGTACTGTTGCATAGACCGCTTTTTGTTTAATACGGGGCTTTCGTCGGGCGGCGCGTATGGATTAAATGCGTGTGGGTTTACCAAGTCCTGATACAGTCCAAGATACCCGGATATGCTTTCGTTGTCAGCCAAACAACCACCTCCAATTTGAACGTTCAAATTGAGAACGGACGGAAGAACCCTTATTAGGTTCCCCCGCCCGTTCCCGGTAAAAGAGAGGACTTCCAGACAAACAGCGTCCCGCACATAACGCGTTCCCCCGCTTCCCGCGTTACGCGTACATGTTACCACAAACGTTGCAAAAATGGGTTACAATTCGATTACAATTCGATTACAATTTGGTAACATCAATTTGAACGTTCAAATTGAGCCGCGTAATTTGAACGTTCAAATTAGAGGTTTTGAACTTGTAACTTGCAACTTTTACAACT
>JAZQGK010000022.1:0-17424 GCA_045539975.1 Candidatus Scatosoma sp.
TCCACGCACTTTAGTGCGCAAAATAAAGCCCCCACTTTAGTGGGGGATATTTACTCGATTTGACGCGCGTAAGGGAATAGGAAACGCATAGAGGTGAACGCGCGGTAAAAAACAAGGCGTTTTTTTTCATAAAAAAATCAAAACACCCTTGACGGATAATTGCTTTTGTGATACAATAAAAATACGGAATGATTTCACCCTTTCCCAAGGGCAATTTGGAAATCAAAAAAGGGTTTGTTTTGTATATGAAAATCATATACTTCACGTTGGTGAAAAGGCATATAAGGGCTCGAGTCGTTTCAGCAACTCGGGCCCTTTTCCGTATAGTACATTATGCATAGGAGGCAAAATATGGCAATCACATTCAGCAAATACGTAAGACAGGGCAAAAAGACGTTTCGTTTCCATGCTACGAGCGGCGGCGTGTACGGTAGCAACGTTTCGTACGAGTACGGGTATTTTTACGAGAATATATTTAGAGGCTTGCGTTATTCTTCCAGTAGTGAAACGGAAATCGAATACGATGACGACGAAAAGGACGGCATCGGCAATATGACAACGACGCATAAAAAAGCGGCGTGGCTGGGTACGTTTGTGGACGGAAAAAAGGAAGGTTTTTGCGTTGCGTTGGACGAGGAAAACGAGACGGATCCTCAGCGTAATATCTTCTTTTTCGAGGGGGAAGGCCTCAATGCAAAAGAGATAGCAAATGCTATACGGGAAAACGGGGAAAAGGGCGAACTTTCCGAGAATGAAATTGCGTATTTTATGGGCGACAACGTTGTGATATACAAGGGGGATACCTTTGGCTATATCGGCGAGTTATATAACGAGGAAGAGCCGTATTTTTCTATCTTTTACGACGAGAATGAAGAGTTCATAAGCGCAGGCTTTTTTATCGACAATGAAGAAATCCCGTTCCAGTTTAACGATTGGGAAACAATGCCCGTGGATCCGGTGGACGAGGACGGGTTTAGCGTGCTTCGCGAAATGGATTTCTTTGAGAGCGGCAACGTTCGCTATACCATCACGGAAGGGCTTTTTGCAAACGGGAAATTAAACGGTTTCGGTACGAGGTATTACAATTCCGAAGTCAATGGCTTTCACAGAGAAACCAAAAGAGTGGGTATTTTTAAGGACGGAGAATTAGAGTTCGGGCTTAAGAGGTCGTACGAAACTAGAAGCAGACCGATATACACCTTTGGTTATGCAGACGGGCGAGAAATAGAGAAGTACGGCGCGGAAATTATTTACGATGGTAAAAAATATATCGGCGAAGCGGTGGACGGCGTTCCTAACGGTATCGGCTGTCTGTTCGTGAGCGACGAAAAAATGGTGATAGGCACTTTTAAAAACGGCAAGCCGCACGGCTTTGGCGCAACGTATAAATTCTTGGACGGGAAATGGATTCCTTACGATTTTGAAAGGGAGCTTAAGGACCAAGATTTTTACCGGGGCAGCGTTAGCCTGTACGGTGAGGGGGAAGTCTTGACGGATGCGTCGTGGGAAGAATTCTTCGATAAATACGAAGACGTGAAAAAGGTGTGAACATGACAAAGGAATGGCGGTTGGTAAAAACCGCTGTATTTGCATTATTCCGATTATCATGAATCGTGCGGCGACGGGATAGATGAACGTTGGGACGTGGCGATTGCTTTGGAAAGGAACTCCGATTAAAAAGGGAAAATCCAAGGACAAGGAGAGGTAAGATGGCAATTAAAATCAAGGTAAAAAAAGCACCTGAAAATTACGACCTTGCGGCGTCCAAATTCTTTGGCTCGCCTACCGTTCCAAACGATTGGGCGGACGATTTTGACGAGGACGTCATATTTCTTTGTCAAATCCGTTTGGCGGATATTGCGCCGTACGATAAGGAAAACCGCCTGCCGCATACGGGATATTTGTATATCTTTTTAGACACGTACGAAGGCGCTTACAATTTGCAATCCATCGTGCGTTATTATGCCGGAGAACCGGACACCGTTATCGATGAATTCAACGCAGAAGTACCTGATTACGAAAGATTTACCGATGCTTGGCTGATGGAGTTTGAGGAAACGGATGACGAGGAAATTTGTACGCGGCTTTTCGGGGTTCCGTCCGATTGGAACTACGAGGACGAGCCGCCGAAACTGTTATTGCAATACGACCCTCTGGATAGCGATATGGGCTTTTTAGACTATATAGACGGGTTTATTTATTTCTTCTTCGGAGAGGACGAAGGGGATTTGAAATCGATAACCGTGAAGGAGGAATACAGCTAATATGAAAAGATGGGCGAGATTAACGGCGCTTTTGTTTGGTATCGTTGCGTTTATGGCAACGCTTGCAGGCTGCGGCTTTTTGTTCGGCGGCGAGGATTCGGAAGAGGTGTTCGATCCCCCGTATCTTGAAAATTATTACGTGAACAAGCACAATCCCGTGTGCGTGGAAGGCGGGATTGACGTCTATAAATACGATAGCGATGCGAAAGATTTATGGATGGGCGGTTATGCGTATCACGGCGGATTTATATTTAGGGGAAACACCTTCAACGGCGACGAATCCATCGTGGATTTGCCGCTTGAAGGGCTCTATCAAAACATCAGTTTTGTAATCGGCGGAAAGTGCGGAGAAATCACAAAGACCGTCGATGAAGACGGCAACGTCCGTTATCCCTATGACGGCAGCCAGTATAACTGCTCTCCGCCGACCTTGTACGGGTACGCCAAAGAGGAAAAAGTGGGACTTCAGTTCTTTGTGGACGATAAAATGGTTGACGAAGTCCTGTTCTCCAACTATCAAGTGCCTATCCGATACACCTACAACGTTTCGGGCGCGCAGAAATTCACCTTTAAGCAGGTGGCGGCTGAACCGCTCGCGATACCCGTTTTAGAATTGACGGTGTGGGAAGGGGAAGCGCACGAGACGGGACACGTGGTTGAACCTGCCGGCGCCGAGCCCGTTCAGCTTATCAAGGATTTGAAACCTTATCAAATTCCTTCCACTTCCAGCGCGGTGTATTATCCCAACGTTGACGAATCTTATGAGGGCAGAACGTACGTCAACATGAGCGGTATCCGCTACGAGAACGTCATTGCGACTTACGTTTCGCAGGGCTTGGTGACGGATGACGAAGAGGATATTTATTTCAACTTAGAGGGGAAATATAAATACTTGACCTTTACGGCAGGTGTGGCGGATAGAACGACCAACCACAGCGAAGGTGCGGCGTGGCTGACGGTGTATGCCGACGGAAAGATTATTCACGAGGAAGTGTATTCCTCTCACGAATTGCAGCGCAAGAGCACTCTTAACGTGGAGGGCTGTCATCAGTTGAAGTTTGCATGGCTGACGGACGCAGGGAATTTGGAATACGGCGATTCAACGGGCAACTTCTTTGCGATAGGCGATGCGTACGTCGCAATCAGCGAAGAATCGCTTGCTACGATTCAATATTCCTCTCGCGATTTGCCAAACAGACCCGTAAAAATGGTATCAGAGCTTGGTGCATTCGGCATTTCCAGCAGCGTAGAAGAGGCTGTCTTTGACGGTTCGACTAAGTTCAGTACTTTCTCCATGGGCGGCGTAAAGTATAATGAGGGGCTTATTATGCGTTCCACGAACAGTGTGTTGCAAACGCAGCCTGCTTTCGCGTCCTTTAATCTGGAAGGCAAATACAATACGATATCTTTTGTGGCGGGGCATATTTCGAATAGCAACGTTTATGAAAACGACCAAATCGAGATATACGCGGACGGTGTTCTTATCAAGACGATTGATATGAAATTCCACATGATACCGCAAAAATATATCGTGGACGTTACGGGCTGTAAACACCTTGAATTTATTGCAGGTAAGCTTTCTAATTATCTTTTAGAGCGTCCTGCATACGGCATTGCGGAGATGGTGGCATACCCCGACGGCTACGTGGAAACCGACCTGTTCCCCGAAAGAAAGCCCGAGGATTTCGGCAGGACCTGCGATTTAATCGACACTTTCGGTTTCTATGACGTTTACAATTCGCATATCAGCAAACAGCTCGGGGCGGTTAGCGTGGAAGACGGTTACTACGACGGAACGACGAATAAAAATACGTTTACCGTCGGCGGCAAGACCTACAACAAGGGGATTCTTCTCAAAACCAACGTTCATTTGGAATTTGACATGGCAGGGTTTGCAGGTTCCGTGATTCTTGGCAGCGCGTTTGGCGGTTGGGGATGGTCCATTCTTTCTTTTGCGACCGCAGTCGAAGCGCACGAGTCCGCATTCGCTATGGCAAATATAAAGGACAGCGGATATACCTCGGTTACGTTTACCGTAGCCATGCAAAAGGATAACAGCAGTATCATCGTTCAAGACGAAACCACGCTGATGGTCGGCTCTGACGACGAGTGTGTTTGGGAAACCACGCTGTATAAGGGCATGGGCCCCACCACCTTTACCGTAGAGCTTGGCGAGGATTGCGAGAGACTGATGTTCTGGCTCCACTGCGGCGCTGAGGACGACGGTTCGCACACCTATGCGATTTACGATATTACGCTGAACAAGTAAGAGGTTTACATGGCGAAAAGCAAACGGTTACGTATGAAAAAAATTGTGGGATTGACGGCGGCGTTTTTGATGTCTACAAGCACTATGTCTTTGGTGGGTTGTGATATGGTTTTGGGAGGCTCTTCCGTGCCGGATTATAACGCCGACGTACAAGCGGTTGCTCCCGAAAATATCACCGACGAGCATTTTGTGGCGGAGGATAATACAACCTATTACACGTCGCCCGGCTTGGCTTTATGGGTGGAAGTGAACGGCGTGTATTTAAAGCTGTCTTATTTCGCCCTGGAGGGTAGCAAACGAGTTTATGATAACTTGTATTTTTACGAGGACGATTATTTTGTCATGGCGAGCGACGATTTACGGGGGTGGTATGCGTCCTTGAGCGACGTGAACGATTTCGAGTATGCGGAAGAGGAAAAAGAAGCCGGGGAAGACATACAAATCAACGTGAAAAAGTCGGGGATTTATAAATTGACGTTTGACGTGGAGACGCTGAAATTCGATATGGAATACAAATCGGAGATTCAGACGCCCGTCTATTACACCATCAAAAATTGCAGTATTTACACCAAAGAGACCGAATGGGTAGAGATGGTTGTCAACCCTGACAACGAAGAGGAGTTTGTTATCCAAAATTTCCACGTTGACGCAGGGGAGTTTATCAGCTTTTTCAGTTATATCCACACCAGCCATTACAAGGTAGGGTTAGAGGAACGCAGGCAAAACACGTATGGCGTGGATATGGGAGCGGATATTCGGTTAAACGTCGGCGGTAATTATAATATTTATATCAACAAAAAGACGTACGTTGTGCGGTTGGAGCTGCTGAATCCCGATACGGCGACGTATAGCTGCGTGTACTATGACGGAACGGATTTTATCCAGTTGCAGCCTTATGAAACGGGGGTTCCGTATGTTTTCCGTCAACGTCTTGTGGTGGAAACGCAGTACACGACGAGCGTGCCGAAATTCCATACGCAAAACTACAAAACGTATGCTTTAACGGTGCTCCCCAGCGACCTTTTGATGTCGGCTGGCAGTAATTATTATTTCAAGCAGCCGGGTACGTATGATATCATTATCAACTTAAAGACGTTTGAAATTACAGTAGAATTATTGCCTGAATAAAAAGCTCTTGACAAGTGCGGTAAGATACTGTATAATGTTGACAAATAGAAAAAGAGGGGAATGTGTATGGATAAATTCTTTTATCGCTTGTTTTGGCAAACGCTTATCAAAGGCGTGCTGGCGGTAGTTATCGGCTGGCTTGGTACGGCGCTTATCTACACGTTCTTTGTCAGCGTTTTACAGCCCGTTTCCGCCAAGGTGGATTACTGGGTGCAAATGATTGCGGCATTGTTGATTTCGCTGGTGACTTGTTTCTTCCTTGTCTTTGTGAAAGATAATTATGATTACCACGACGCGCTTTCCTATTCCGTGGGCAAGAAATGGTCAAAGCGCGTGCAAAACGGCAAAAAATTGCACTGGTTTTGGTTGGAATTGATTATGTTGCCCTTGCTTGCCGTAGGCGTTTATTTAGGGTATTCGCTTTACCAAGGCCACGAGGCTACGTTGTTGAAATTTACCGAATTTTTTGCAGAGGGCAAGATAGATTCAGGCAAAGCGACGGATTTTTACTGGGATAACAGTATGCACGTTATCAAACTGGTTCTTACTATCTTTTTCCTGTGGCAGTGGTGGCACGTGCGCGGTTTTGCTAAAGAGGGTAGATGCAGACATTGTAAAGCGGCGTTCTCGCTGGGCTTTTATCAGTCGATTGCTCCGACGACAAGACACAGCTCGTCTATATCCAAGAAAGCCAGAACCGAAGTGGTAGGCGGAAGATACAGCGTGACGATGGACGGGGATAGAGAAGTAGACAGAACGCGGATTGGGGATATTCGGGAAACGACGTACGATTATTACCGCACGAACACGACGATTTATACAAGCGGCAGCGTTTGCAGATGCGCTTTCTGCGGTCAAACGGAATCGAAATTTTCTTCCACCGTCAGTTCGACAAAAACCAAGCTATAAAGGATAATGTCTAAGAAGTTATAAAAATACGCGCTTTGAGAGTTGAAAAACTTTCAAAGCGCATAATTATGTAGAAGGAAAATAAAGGTGAAATATCTAGCAAAAAGCTATTGAATATTGCAAAGTTTTGTGCTATACTATATCGGCAGGAGGAAGAGAAATGAACCTTTTTATGTTAAAAGCCATTCAAGAAGCGAGATACGGAATAGAACGGAAGGAGGGCGGTCCGTTCGGTTCGGCAATCGTGAAAGACGGAAAAATAATCGGCAGTGGACATAATCAGGTGCTTTTGCTCAAAAATCCCACCTGTCACGGTGAAATGCAAGCCATTCGCAACGCTTGCGCGGCGTTGGATACGCATGATTTAAGCGGTTGCGTGTTATACACCACGGGTGAGCCTTGCCCGATGTGCCTTGCGGCGTGCCTTTGGGCGAATATCGAGAAAGTCTATTACGGCTGTACGATAGCGGACAATGCCGAAATCGGGTTCCGTGATGAGAAATTTTATAATTTGATGTCGGTGGATCGCGCGGAACTTGGAAATTACCTCGAATGTATCGACCGCGACGCATGCGTGGAACTTTTTAAGGAATACAAAAAGAGCAATCCGCCCCGCTATTGAGCGTTTTTTAAACGTCTTTCCGCACAATAAAAAATAACGAAAAAACACGGTTACCGTTGCGTAACCGTGTTTTAATATTCTTTGCGCCCACACAAAAGGTCGAGACTAACGTCAAAATAGTCGGCGATTTTCCAACATTCGATGATGCTTGGTTCGTTTAAACCCTGTTCCCATCGAGATAAATTCGCTTGGCTTGTGCCAAGCTCTTTTGCAAGTTGACGTTGTGACAAACGTTTTTCCTTTCGAAGCTCTGCAATGCGGTTGTTTTTAAAAGTATATTCCATAATTTTATTATATACAAAAATGTATCAATATACTTGACAAATACAAATTTGTATCATATAATATTATCATGAAAATTTTATGGAGGTATTTTATGGATATAAAGGAATGTAATTTTGATTGTGACCATTGTATATACAAGGATCGCATTTATGAAACGGAAACGACGCCTCGTCAAAAGGAAGCGGAACAAAGGACGGAAAGTGAGATACAAGAAAAAGGCGGTACGGAAAAAGTCGTCTCATCGGAGCTGTTTCATCAAAGCGTTAATAATTTTGCGCTTATCCTAAACTTACCCAAAATTGTAACGATTATCATAGGGGTTTTTATCTTCATTTGGAGTATTATAGACCCGGCTGTTTTTTCTACGGTAGAGGGGAGTATATACGGTGAGGATTTAAGCACTTATGGCGTTATGGGCGTTGATTCTTTTTTGGGCGCAATGGTTCTTTGGTGGCTGATAGGGGGCGCGCTTTGCGGTATCGTGTATTTTGGTATGAAAATATCCATGTCCTACAAACTGTTAAAACTCTATTACTTGCAGGAAATCTATCAATCGGTTAAAAAATAACGAAAAACAAAAAGGTCTTGGGGATTACCCAAGACCTTTTTTCATATTCTTTTTACGAACAAAGGGGCTGCGCGTTGCCTTTTAAAAGGTTTTCCTTTTGGTACTGTAAGGTGTACAGATTGTAATATCTGCCTCGGTTTTTCAGCAGTTCGAAATGATTGCCCTGTTCGATGATTTCCCCGTGCGACAGCACGATAATGTTATCGGCGTGCTGTATGGTGGAGAGTCTATGCGCAACGATTAGCATCGTACCGATGTTCATCATTTTTTCCAGCGAGTTTTGAATCAGCTGTTCGGTTTCCGTGTCAATGTTTGCCGTCGCTTCGTCCAAAATCATTACCGCAGGTTTATGCACGATTGTTCTCGCAAACGAAAGCAACTGGCGCTGCCCTGCTGAGAAGTTGTTTCCGCGCTCTAAAATTTGATAATCCAAACCGTTGCTCAATTTAGAGATAAAGGAATCCGCATTGACGTATTCGCAGGCTTTCCATACTTCCTCGTCGGGGATATTTTCTTCGCGGAGCAGGATATTGTCGCGGATTGTGCCCGAGAAGAGGAACACGTCTTGCAACATTTGTCCGAAATGCTTACGCAAAGAGGAAATCTTGATTTTCTTGATATCGATACCGTCGATGAGGATTTGTCCTTTCTGAATATCGTAGTTTCGGCAGATGAGGGAGAGAATGGTCGTTTTTCCCGAGCCAGTCGAACCGACGAAAGCCACCGTTTGTTTGGGCTCGATGGTGAAAGAAACGTCCTTTAAAATCCATTCTTCCGCCTCGTAGGCAAACCAGACGTTCTTGAATTCGATTTTGCCCTGCACTTCAGGCAAGTCTACCGCGTCTTCCGCGTCCACAACCGTGGGTTGCATATCCATGATAGTGAAAATCTTTTCCGCCGAAGCCAACGCCGATTGCAACCAGTTAAACTGTTCCGCAAGGCTTTGGATGGGGTTGAAGAACTTGGATATATACATATAGAACGAAACGATAATTTCGCTGGTAATGATTTGTCCAAAGACTTTCGTGCCGTCCAAAGCGCCTTTCGCGCCGAGCAAGAACAAACACAGAACGGATACGATATACAGCATGTACACCATCGGACGGAAAATACCGAAGACGAAAATCTGCTGTTTCTTGGCTTTGTCCAGTTTTACGTTCTTACCGCGGAATTCTTCCAGTTTTTTATCCTCGCGGTTAAAGAATTGCGTGATTTTGATGCCCGAAAGGTTTTCGGATAAGAAAGTATTGATGTCCGTCGTGCTGTCTTTTACCCGTCTGTAAGCCCGTCTGGAAAATTTACGGAAGATGACCGTAAAAAAGACGACGAAAGGCACGAAACACAGAACGACCAAGGTCAGCATATAATTCAAACACAGCATCGCAACCAACACGCCAAGGGTAACGAAACAGTTTTTGATAAGGTTTACGATGATGTTGGTGAACATCATGGAAACGCCGTTGGTATCGTTGGTGACGCGGGTAACAAGCTTGCCCACGGGAATGTGGTTCAGCTGTTCGTGCGAAAGCTTTTCAATGTGTTCGAATAAATCCAAACGGATATTCGAGATAATTTTCTGCCCGATTTTTTGCAAGATGATGGCTTGGAAGTACGAGCAAACCAAAGTAATAATCAAGATGCTTGCATACAGCGCGATAAGCAGGAACAAAGTCTGTAATTGAAACTCTGCTTTGATAACGCCTTGAATGCGTCCGATAAGATAAGGGGAGATGATGTCGTACGAAATGGAAAAGACCATCAACAGTAACACGAACACAAACCCTTTCCAATGCGGTTTCGCATAGGCGAGCAACCGACGGATAATTTCCTTATCGGGAATACTGCGGTCGAACCCCATAGCTTCTTTTTTGTTTTTAATCAGTGCATAGGCAAGGACGAAAATAATCGAAAAAACACCCAGCACCGCGCCTACGATAATCAGCGGATAGTAATTATTCCAGAACTTAATCATAATCCTTTCTCCGCCTCCAATTTCTGCAATTCCGCCATGGTATTATACGCAGGGCAAGTCTTTAAAAGCTGTTCGTGCGTACCGACGGCTACGACGCTGCCGTCCTCGATATAGATAACCTTGTCCATCTGTTCGATGGTGGAAATTCTATGCGCAATCAAAATCGTAGTCTTGCCGGCGCGTTCCTGCCTTAAATTATCCAACAGAGCGCGTTCCGTCTTCGTGTCTACTGCGGAAAGGGAATCGTCCAAGATTAAGATAGGCGCGTCGTTCATCAAAGCTCTGGCAATCGAAATTCTTTGTTTCTGACCGCCGGATACGGTTACGCCGCGTTCGCCGAGCACGGTGTCGTACTTATCCGTGAACTCTTCAATGTTATCGCTGACAGCCGCCAACTCCGCCGCGCGTCGAATGGCTTCGGGGTCTTTTTCATCGCAGGCAAAAGCGATGTTGTTGGCAACGGTATCGCTGAACAGGAAGTTGTCCTGCGGTACGTAGGAAATATATTTTCGCAAGGACGCGATGGTGATATCGTTCACGTCCCTATCGTCCACGAACAAACATCCGTCCGCCACGTTATAATTTCGCATAATCAAATCGACCAAAGTCGTTTTCCCTGCGCCCGTTTTCCCAATCAAGCCGACGTTTTCTCCGGCGTTGATTACGCAGGAAACGTTTTTCAACGCTTCAATCTCGCCCGTTGTGTGTGTAAACGAGAGGTTTTTGAACTCGATTTTTCCCGCAACGTTTTCGATGGGGGTAGCGTCGGGCTTGTCGATGACTTCTTGCTTCGCCTGCAACAGGTCGCTGATACGGCGGAGGGAGGCTTTGCCTCGGGAGGTCATGGAAATGAGTTCCGAAACCGCCATAATCGGCCATACGATAGAGGTGAAATAACCGATAAATTCCATTAATTGACCGGCATTGAGGGTCTTTTTGTAGACGAGGAAACCGCCGTAACCCAAGATAACGCAAACAACCGATTCAACGAACAGCGTTACGAAGATGTGCAGCAGTGTGGAAATTTTTGTAAATTCCACGTTCGCTTCCTCGTTTTCCTTGTTAATCTTTTTAAACGCCCACAGTTCCTTGCCTTCCTTGACGAAAGCTTTGATAACGGCGATGCCCGAAAAGCTTTCTTGGGAAAAATCGGATAACTCGGAGTATTTTTGCTGGCGCAAGTCCCATTTTTTCTCGATGTATTTCCCGATGATAAGGGACGCGCCCATCAACAGTGC
The DNA here is from genome assembly GCA_045539975.1 of Candidatus Scatosoma sp. Classification (GTDB taxonomy): domain Bacteria; phylum Bacillota; class Clostridia; order Christensenellales; family Borkfalkiaceae; genus Scatosoma. Next base: position 11,256 of record JAZQGK010000022.1, read on the forward strand.
CATGGGAATGAGCGCGAACAACGTCAACGAACCTTGCATTTTCCACATTTTCACGATTGCCATGACGCCCAAAAACAGAGCGTCTGCAAGCATCATCGTACCCCAACCGAAGCATTCCTGAACGGTGTCGATATCGTTGGTGAAGAGGGACATGAGGTTGCCGACTTTGTTTACCTGATAGTAGGGCTGGGACAAATTTTTACAATGGTCGAACATTCGCAAACGCAAGGACGTTTCCACGCCTATGCCTGCGCCGAAGAAACAAATTCTCCAAGCGAAACGGCAAAAGACCATAATAAAAATGACCCAAACCATCGGCTCGCAGATATATTTCAAGGCAAAGTTGAAATCAAAAACGACCGTTTGTCCGTTGACTTCTACATAGCCCGTATTGATGCCGTTGATGAGGTAATTGTAAAATTCGGGTATCTCCAACTGTGCATAATCGACCGCCATTAGGGCGATTAAGCCCAAAAGAAACAGATGCAGATATTTCAAATAATATCGATTGACAAATTTTCCGAATAACATGACGCGCTTCCTTATATTTATATATAAATTACAAAGTATGTTTCCTATCTTATCACTCGTGTGGCAAAAAGTCAAGTATTTCATGTGAAAAAGTGATGAAAAAGGGTTGCATTATCAAAAAAATTGTATTATAATAAATGAATAATTCAGTAAAAACAAGATTGCTGACAAAAAGGAGGTACGAACTTGTTTACATTTAGACAAGATACGTATGCAGACGTGCGCATAGAAGACAGATTTTCTACCAACGTCTCATACATGAACGGAATGCTCAAAGAAATCAAAGAACGTAAAGAAAAGCGCGCGTTTATCCGCGTATTTGACGGCAAAATGTGGTACTATGCGTCCACAACGGATATCAATGACGTGCAGAAGAAGTTGGACGGGCTTTATGCGCAGGCAAAAAGCAACCCGAAGATTTTAAGAAACCGCACCGTCAGCCGTTTCCAGGTCAACGTAGCGGAAAAGTTTGCGTTTGCCGATACTTCGGTGCGCAATATCCCCATCGCGAAAAAGAAAGCTTTGTTGGAAAGCTATTTACCCATTCTTTCCACTTCTCCGCTGATGGCGATGCCGCAAGCGATGTATCTCGACCGCAACAGCGTGTTCGAATTCTATTCCAGCAAAGGCGCGTCCATTAAATACGACTATCAAACGTGCGGAATCGTTTTGGCTTGCACGTTGACGGACGGGCAGAAATTCTTCCAGGCGCATCACCAAATCGGCGCGACCCGTTTCACGCAGCTCAAAGGCAAGAAAAAAGTCATTACGGCTTCTTTCAACGAGCAAATCGATTGCATGAACAACGAAGTACCCATCACGCCCGGTGAATATCCCGTTATCCTTTCGCCCGAAGCGGCAGGGATTTTCGCGCACGAATCCTTTGGCCATAAATCGGAAGCAGACTTCATGCTCGCAGACGAGGGTATCCGCCGCGAATGGCAAATCGGCAAAGCGGTTGCTTCTCCCTTGCTCTCTATCGTGGACTGCGGGAAATCCCTTGGCAGCGGTTACGTTCCTTTCGACGACGAGGGCACGAAAGCGCGCAAGAACTACCTCATTAAGAAAGGCGTTTTGGCAGGCAGATTGCATAGCGGCGCAACGTCGGCGTACTTAAAGGAAAAAATGACGGGCAACGCGCGTGCGGTAAACTGCACGTTCGAACCCATCGTCCGTATGACCAATACGTATATCGAAAAAGGGGAATCCACCATCGAAGAACTGTTCGCTGGCGTGAAATTCGGTTACTATATCAAGACCGTAAAACACGGCTCGGGCATGAGTAAATTCACCATCGCGCCCAACGTAGCGTATGAAATCGTGGACGGCAAAATCACCCGTCCCGTAAAAATCAGCGTTATCACGGGCGACGTATTCACGACGCTTGGGCTCATTGACGGGCTCTCCGATAAAGTAGAATTTATGAGCTTCGTTTCCGGCGGTTGCGGAAAGAACGAGCAAAATCCTTTGCCCGTTGGCTTTGGCGGCCCGCACGTACGTATCTCCAAAATGTTTGCACAGTAAGGGGAGGGAATTATGGAAAAAGAATATTTGTTAAATAAAAGCAACGAAATCACGTTAAACATTACGGACGGTAAAGTAGATTCTTACCGTGAAAAAGACGAAACCCAAGCCACCGTTCGCGTGTACGAAAACGGCGTTATCGGTGTTGCGGGCGCTTTGGGCGATCCCGATTTCTCCGTCTTGGAAGAACAGGCGGTTGCAAAGCTTGCCGACGGTATCCCGTATCCTTGCAAGCTCAATAAAGGGGTAAAGAAGAGTATTATCCGTAACAAACCCATCGTATCGGAAAAGAACGTCATTCGTATCAGCAAGCGTTTGGCAAAAAAGATAGCGGCGGCATGCCCTCGTTTCCTTATCAACGGAAAAACGCAGATTGCCCGCCATATGGGCAGCTATAAAAATTCGCAGGATATGGACCTTGCCTATGAGAATAACTCTTTCCAAGTATTTCTCCAGGTAAAGGACAAAGACTCCTCGAATATCGCCGACGCTTATTATGGTGCAAACGTTTCCCGTTACGGCAGAGTCACTGAAAACAAAATCGTCAACGACGTCAAGATGTTGCACGACGCGTTCTTCGGGGAAAAGATAACCCTGCCCGACGGTAAATATCCCGTTATCGTAGGCGCTTACGACGTCCTTTCGAACGTTTTGAAAGATTTTATCGCGGAATATTACGTTTCCGGCGGCTCGCTTTTTAGCGGTAAGCTCGGCGAAAAGATATTCCACGAAAAGCTGAACATTGCCGTGGATAGAAACCCCGTCACCAACCATTCGGCGTCCTTCTATGACGCAGAGGGCGAAATCGCGCCCAAGTACCGCGCGGCTATCATTAAAGACGGCGTATTCAAGAGCGTTTTGACCAGCAAAAACACTTCGACGATGTTCGGTTTGCCTCTTTCCAAAACAGCGGCGGCGCCTTACGACGGCGTACCTTCCATCGGCTTGCCCGGCTTGTATTTAAAGAGCACAGCACCCGATTTGCAAACGCTGTTGGGCGCAGAGAAAGCGGTGTATATCGCTATCACTTCGGGCGGTGACATAACGACGGAAGGGGTAGTAGGTATGCCCGTACAGCTCGCATTCCTCGTAGAGAACGGCAAGATTACCGCAAGACTGACCGATTTCTCGGCAAGCGGCAATATCAAGGACATGTTGGGCGAAGATTTTATCGGCGTCAGCAAGAAAGATATCTTCGACGCGGTAGAAAGCGAAGTCCTCGTTACCAAAATGCAGCTGATAAACAACTAAAAAAGGGCTAAAAAAGCCCTAAAAGTGTTAAAATACCCAAATTTACCCTAAAAACAATATGAAACATAGCAACTATCGATTTTTTCGATTGAAAAAAGCGAAATTATTTCGTTTTTTGCAGAAAAAAAGTTGACAGACAAAATTAATTATGGTATAATTTCGGGTATCAAAAGGCTTTTTTTCACCAAAATCCTTAAAAAAACGCCTAAAAATGCATCGGGCACAACTTTTTTGTGATAAAAAGAGGCTCGGGCAAAAGAGATTTTTACGAGAATTATTCAATCTGTTATCCGAGGGGTACGAAAGGTCGGAAACGGAATTGTATAAGAATAAAAAAAATGATAATTTTTTTGGAGGTAATATCATGAGCAAAAAACTTAGAGCAATGCTTGCGTTGATGTTGACGTTCGTTATGTCTAGCAGCATCGTTGCTTGCGGTGACAATGGCGACAACTCTTCCAGCGTAAACCCTGGTACGAGCAGCGATGCACCCACCAGCGATTCTTCTAACGATGAAACGTCTTCCGACGATAGCAGCAGCAGCGTAGAAGAGGTACCTGCAACCTATACGTACAAGACGTATACGGCAGTTTCTCCTTCGAACTGGAACGAACTTACGTATCAGGACAACAACGATACGCAAATCATGAACTATTTGACGAGCCCCTTGTTCGAATTTGACTTCAAGTTCGACGAAAACGGCGAAATCATTCCCGGCGACTTCGAAGTAGAATATTCGTTCGCAACGGCGTTGGTTGACGTATCCGAAAACTATACGGACGCTGAAGGCAACGCTTACGAAGCAGGTTCGGGTATGGCATGGAAGATTACGATCCGTGAAGACGGTATGTGGAACGACGGTACGCCCATCGTAGCAGGGGATTTCCTCTACACGATGCAGCAACAGCTCGATCCTCTCTTCATGAACTATCGTGCTGACTCCTTCTATGCAGGCGCAAACATCATTAAGAATGCAGAAGCTTACGTTAAACAGGGCAGCTCTGAATTCCGCGGTGCACACAGTGGCTTTGCAACTTGGGAAGAAGCAAAAGTTAGAGAAGATGTAACGTTCGACGTATTGACCAACAATACTTATGTGAACAGTTATCTTAAGTCGAACTATAGTAGCTACTTTGAACAGGGCGGCGAAGGTACTGGTTGGGCTTGGACGTTGGAAGCTCTTACCGGTGCTACTGACGTTATTGCTCTTCAGGGCAAGACCTGGGCTGAAATCGAAGCAGACGAAACGTTGAAAGCTACTTGGGATACTCTTATTGGTTGGTGGCAGACGGATCCTAACGAAGAATTGCACTTCTTCGGTTTCGACTACACTTGGCCTGAAATGGCTTGGGATGAAGTTGGTTTCTATGCTCCCGATGATACGAGCATCATCCTTGAACTTGCAAAGCCTTTGCAGCTTTTGAAAGAAGACGGTTCTCTTTCCTACAAGGCAGCTTACAACATGGCAAGCCTTCCCTTGGTTAAAGAATCCCTTTACGAAGACTGCAAGCAAGAACCCGTAGAAGGTTCCACGCTTTGGACGACCAACTATCATACGAGCGTTGAAACGACCGCAAGCTGGGGTCCCTACATGCTTACGGAATTCCAGGCTGGTAAGATTTACAAGCTTGAAAAGAACCCCAACTGGTATGGTTGGAACATGGAAAAATACGACGGTCAGTATCAGACGACGCACATTGTTTGCGAAACCATCGCTGAATACAACACCGCTTGGATGAAGTTCTTGAAGGGTGAACTTAACGGTATCGGTATCGACGTTTCGATCGCAACCGACTATAAGAACTCTGAACAGGCTTACTACACGCCTTCCGACTACGTTGGTTCGCTTCAGTTGCAGTCCAGCGCAGACGGTTTGAGAGGTAGAGAATCCGCAGGCGTTAACAAGACGATCCTTCTTCAGAACGATTTCAGAAAGGCATTGTCCCTTGGTTTGAACAGAGACGCTTACGCAAAAGCAACGACGACTGCTCACTTGGCAGGTTTCGGTTTGTTCAACTCCATGCACTACTATGACGTAGCTAACGGTAAAGCTTACCGTGAATCCGACGCAGCTAAGAAAGTTCTTTGCAGCGTATACGGTGTAAACCCTGACGATTTCGCAACGCTTGACGATGCAGTTGATTCCATCACCGGTTATGACATCGAACAGGCAAGAGCTCTTGTTGACAGCGCATACGATAAGGCTGTTGAAGCTGGCGATTTGAAAGAAGGCGATAAGGTTGTTCTTACCTATGGTACGTCTGTCGATAACGAAGTTACCCGTCGTTACTATGACAACCTCGTTAACCAGTGGACGGAACTTATGAAGGGCACGAAGCTTGAAGGCAAGTTCGAACTTGAATTTGACGCATCCTTCGCTACGAAGTGGGCTGACGACTTCCGTGACGGCGCATACGACGTATGTCAAGGCGGTTGGACCGGCGCTGCTTGGGACCCTGGTTACCTTCTTATGGCTTACCTTGATGCAGTAAACTATGCTTACTCTGCAGCTTGGGATACCACGAAAGAAATGGCTACCTACACCGTATATGGTGTAAACGCTGACGGCGAAGTAACGAACGACGCTAACGATTCCTACACGGCTGAACACGACTTGATGACGTGGTGGACGCTCTTGAACGAAGATTGGCAGGCAGGCGTTTTGAACGACGAATTCCGTGTTGGTTTGATCGCTGATTTGGAAGCTGCAGTTCTCGTTAAGTACTACACCGTTCCCGTTACGTACGAATTCTCTTCGTCCTTGATCTCCTTCCAGGCAGATTACATTACCTATGAATACAACACCTTCATGGGTTACGGCGGTATGCAGTACATGACGTACAACTACAATGACGCTGAATGG
>JAZQGK010000023.1:0-13060 GCA_045539975.1 Candidatus Scatosoma sp.
TCAAATCGGAATAAGAAAAAGTAAATCACCGCTTGCTTGTGTGCAGTAGGCGAGTTGAGATGGCGTTGGGACGCCTACGCCAGTATCCACGCACTTTAGTGCGCAAAATAAAGCCCCCACTTTAGTGGGGGATATTTACTATAGTAAAACCACGCCATTATGATATGCACCCCAAAAGTTAAACAAACTTTTGGGGTGCATATCATGCTTGCCGTAGCTTTTAATTTTTCTGTAAATTGCTTGCTTTTGCATAAAAGGGTGTGATATAATAAAATCAATCGGGGAAAGTAATTTCTCGACAAGGAGAAAAAAATTATGGCAAAAGAAAAAAATAACGCAAAGAGAAAATATCTCGGTTGGAAAATTTTCGGCTGTATCGTAGCGGCAATCGTGCTGTTTATGGCAGTGATTAATATCATTCCGCCCAAGAAGAACGTCGATAATAACCCGTTTGTAGTCAAGAAAGGGGAACTTCCCATGATTGCGGCGCACAGAGGGGGCGGCGAAAACAACCCCGAAAATACCGTTTTGGCGTTTAGAGAAGCGGTAAAAACCATCGGAGTGGACATTCTTGAAAGCGATTTGTACTTAACAAAAGACGGTTATTTGGTGTATAACCACGACGAATATATCGATAGAACTTGTAACGTAAACGGCGATATCACTGAGGAAGAAGTAGATGAACTTTGCGAAAATAAGGACAATCGCCACTATATTAAGGATATGACGCTTGCCGAACTTGAACAGTATAATTTCGGCTATTATTTCGAGGACGAAAACGGGGACCGCATCTATAAAGACGTCACGGACATCGAAGCGGCAGGTTTGCAGATTGCAACGGTTGACAAACTCTTTGAGGAATTTTACGAATCTCACCCCGATTTGCTTTTTATCGTGGAGATTAAAAACGATGGGGAGCTTGGCTATCAGGCATGCCGTATTTTGCATGAAACGTTGAACGCATACCCCGAATACAAAGACCAAATCGTCGTAGGCACGTTCCACGACGAAATTGAAAAAGAGCTCAAGGAAAAATACCCCGAACTTCTCCGCGGTGCGCCGACGGGAACGGCTGCAAAGTTCATTCTCACGCAGTTTTTGGGCGTCAATATTTTTGATAACGGCGATTTTGCTTGCTTGCAAATTCCCACTTCTTACGACGTGGGTATCACGTTAAATTTGGACAAAAAGACGATTATTGACAGAGCGCACAGAAGAAACGTTGCGGTGCAGTATTGGACGATTAACGACCCCGACGAAATGCGCGAACTTATTGAACTGGGCTGCGATTGTATCATGACGGACAACCCTGTTCTTTTAAAGAGCGTATTGGAAGAATATAAATAATAATATAAATAAGGAAGAAGAAGCGGCGAAAACCTCGTCGCTTTTTTGCTTGACGCTGCCAACAAGCAGGGGGAAAGCATGTAAAAAAATCACGCTTGTACGGCGTGAGAAAGTCAGTGAAAACGCTTGACTTTTTAACGGCAGTTCTGTTATAATACAAACATAGTTGGTAAGGGCGAAAAGAGGGAAAATGTAAGCAAGAAGCGAGAGGTCGTTATGGAACATACCCCCCATGTTGAAAAAAACATCGTTCAACAGTCTTTTTCCGCGCGCAAATCCGCACAGCAGGGTTGCGCGAGCTTTGTCGGGGTAAAAATCACGCTTTTTTTGCGCGCAAAAATAGTTAGATATATGGAGTGTAACAACGAGTTGCACTCCATTTTTGATTTTTAAAACACAAAAAAAGAGGAGTTGTTATGAGCAAAGTCGGTATTTTAATGGGTAGTAAATCGGATTTTGAAGTGGTAAAACCCGCCGTTTCGGTATTGAAAAAATTCGGTGTGGAGACGGAAGTTCGGGTAATATCCGCGCACCGCACGCCGGACGAGGCGCACGAATACGCCGCAAGCGCAAAATCTCGTGGGATTGAAGTATTGATTTGTGCGGCAGGCAAAGCGGCGCACCTTGGCGGTGTGATTGCAGCGTTGACGACGCTTCCCGTTATCGGGTTGCCGGTAAAGACGGACATGATGGGCGGCTTGGACAGTTTGCTGTCTATCGTGCAGATGCCCTCGGGGATTCCCGTGGCGACGGTCGGGGTGAACGCAGGCGAAAACGCGGGGTTGTTGGCGTTGCAAATTTTGGGCGTTAAGTACCCGGAAATCGAGTTGCAGTTGCAGGCGTATAAAGAGAATATGAAAGCGAAAATCAACGCCGACGACGCAGCATTGCAAGAACTTCTTTAATGACAAACGAAAAAAATGAAATTTTAAATTTAGGGAGATACATCATGGAAAAGAAAGAACAACTTTACGAAGGCAAAGCGAAAAAAGTATACGCAACGGACGATAGTTCGTTGGTTATCGTGTCCTATAAGGACGACGCAACCGCATTCAACGGCTTGAAGAAAGGCACGATCGAAGGCAAGGGCGTTATCAACAATAAAATGAGCAACTTCCTCATGCAGATTTTGGAAAAGGAAGGGGTAAAAACGCATTTTGTCAAAGAACTTTCGGAGAGAGATACGCTTGTAAAAAGAGTAAAAATCCTGCCTTTGGAAGTGATTATCCGTAATATTTCCGCGGGCTCGTTCGCAAAGCATTACGGCGTAGCGGAAGGGATTGTTTTCGCCGAACCCACGATTGAATTTTCCTATAAGAACGACGACCTTGGCGACCCTCTTCTCAACGAATATCACGCGCTTGCGTTGGGGCTTGCAACCAAGGACGAAATTGCGCTTGTCAAATCCATGGCGTTCAAAATCAACGAAACGTTAAAGGAATATTTCAAAAAGCTCAACGTTACTCTCGTCGATTTCAAAATCGAGTTCGGTAAAACGGTGGACGGCGAAATTGTGCTTGCAGACGAAATTTCCCCCGATACTTGCCGTTTCTGGGACTCCACGACGGGCGAAAAATTGGATAAAGACCGTTTCCGCCGCGACCTTGGCGGCGTAGAAGGCGCTTACCAAGAAATGATGAGAAGATTGATGGGGGCGTAATCTATGGCAGTGCTCGGTATTTTCGGTACGGAAACGGCTGACGTCGCTTCGAGTATTTATTACGGATTGTACGCACTGCAACACCGCGGCCAAGCAAGCTGCGGTATCGTTGTCAATGACGACGGCGTGTTCCATGCGTATAAAGATTCGGGCTTGGTCAACGAGGTTTTCACGCCGAACGTTATGCGTTCGCTTGGAATGGGGCAGTTGGCGGTAGGCAACGTCCGTTACGGTACGTCCGACACCAAGGATAGAATCAATGCCGAACCCATCGTCGTCAATCACAGCAAAGGCCGCATGGCGATTTCATTGGACGGCAAGCTTGTCAACGGCGCACAGTTAAAAACGGAAATGGAGTTAAAAGGCTCTATTTTCCATACGGGCAACGACGCGGAGATTATTTCCGCCGTCATCATTATGGAGCGTATCCACTCCAGCTCGATTGAAGAGGCAGTGTGTCGCGCGATGACCAAATTAAAAGGCGCGTATTCGCTTTTGGTTATGTCGCCGCAGAAATTGATAGCGGTACGAGACCAAAACGGTATGCATCCGCTTTGCTTTGGGCAACGCAACGACGGGGAATACGTCGTATCCAGCGAAACCTGCGCACTCAATTCCGTCGGCGCGACGTATATCCGCGATTTGGACAAGGGCGAAGTTTTGGTTTTTTCCAAAGACGGAATCCGTTCCATCCGTGACCATTGCGATGAGAAACCGGAAAGAATGTGCGTATTTGAATATTTGTACACCGCTCGGCCCGATTCGCATATCGCGGACTGTTCGGTGCATCTTGCCAGAAAGCGTGCCGGCGCGTTCCTTGCGCGCGCACATAAAGTAGAGGCAGACGTCGTTATCGGCGCGCCCGACTCGGGTTTGGACGCGGCAATCGGTTACGCGGAGGAATCGGGGATTCCTTACGGAATCGGCTTGATTAAAAATAAATACATCGGCAGAACGTTCATCGACCCCGGTCAAAACGTCCGTGAAGACAAGGTAAAAATCAAACTCAACCCCGTCGCGGAAACGGTAAGAGGGAAACGCGTCATTCTCGTAGACGATTCCATTGTCCGCGGCACAACTTGCGGCAGAGTTGTAAAATTGTTGCGTGAAGCGGGCGCAAAGGAAATCCACGTGCGCTCATCCGCGCCGGCGTTCCTGAACCCTTGTTACTACGGAACGGATATTCGCTCTCGCGAAGTCTTGATAGCGTGCAATCATACGCCCGAAGAGATTGCAAAAATTTTCGGTGCGGATTCCGTAGGGTTCTTGCCCTTAGAGGACGTGTTCAAGTTGGCGGAAGGCGGCAAGTGCAAAGGTTTTTGCGCGGCGTGCTTTGATGGAAATTACCCCACGGAAATTCCCGTGTACACAGGTGAAAATAAATATGACTGTAAAATTTCCGAACGCAAAGACTAACGGTAATTAACAAAAAAACAGCAGGAGAGAATGATATAATGGCAATTTCTTATAAAGATAGCGGCGTAGACGTAACGCGTGGTTACAAAGCCGTCGAACTCATGAAAAAACACGTAAAATCCACCTACGATAACAACGTTATCGGGGATTTGGGGTCTTTTGGCGGTTTCTATTCCATCGCAGGCGAAAAGATGGAAGAACCCGTACTCGTTGCGGGGACGGACGGCGTCGGTACAAAACTCAAATACGCCTTCCTGCTTGAAAAACACGACACCATCGGGATTGACGCCGTGGCAATGTGCGTAAACGATATCGTATGTCAGGGCGCAAAACCTTTGTTTTTCTTGGATTATTACGCTTGCGGCAGACTGTATCCGGAATCCGAAGCCGACGTTGTAAAAGGTATCGCGGAGGGTTGCCGCCAGGCAGGTTGTGCGCTCATCGGCGGTGAAACGGCGGAAATGCCCGGTTTCTATCCCGACGGCGAATACGACCTCGCAGGCTTTGCTGTCGGTATCGTAGACAAGAAAAAGGTAATCAACGGCAAATCGATTACGGACGGGGACGTCATCATCGGTTTGAAATCTACGGGCGTGCATTCCAACGGCTATTCGTTGGTTCGCAAGCTGTTCGGCGACAGTGACAAAGCCGCTTTGGAGGCGTATGACGAAGAACTGGGCGCATCGGCGGCAGAAGTGCTGTTAAAGCCCACCAGAATTTACGTAAAGAGCATTTTAAACCTCATTGAGAAGGTAGAGGTCAAAGGTATCGCGCACATCACGGGCGGCGGTTTTATCGAAAACGTGCCCCGCATTTTACCCGAGGGAATCGGCGCGGAAATTGAAAAGAATTCTTATGAAGTGCCCCCCGTGTTCAAAGTTATGCAAAAACGCGCAGGGATAACGGACGAACAGATTTATAACACCTTTAATATGGGCATCGGTATGATGGTCGTAGTATCGCCTGCAAACGTGGACGCGGCGATTGCAGCGCTTACCTCGACAGGGGAAGAAGTTGCGGTAATCGGGAAGACGGTAAAGGGCAGCGGAGTGATTCTCAAATGAAAAAAATAGCAGTATTCGCATCGGGCGGCGGCACGGATTTTCAATCCATCATCGACGCGAACGAGTGCGAACCGTTTTGCGAAATAGAATATTTAGTCGCGTCCAAGCCGGAAATCGGTGCGATCACACGCGCGCAAAACCACGGCATAAAGACGCTTGTTTTCGACAAAACAACGGAAACAAAATCGGATTTTTATGCGCGGATAGCGCAGGTTCTGCGCTCTGCGAGAGTAGAATACGTAGTGCTTGCAGGCTGGCTTATGGTTGTGCCTGCGGCGTTTATTCAAGAGTTTGAAAACGCGATTATCAATATTCATCCCTCGTTGATACCCTCCTTTTGCGGCATGGGATATTACGGGATTCACGTGCACGAAAAAGCCATCGAATACGGCGTAAAGCTCAGCGGCGCGACGGTGCATTTTGTAGAGGCGGACGTGGACGGCGGCGCGATTATCATGCAACGGGCAGTCCCCGTTGAGGTGGACGATACGCCCGAAACTTTGCAGGCACGAATTTTAAAGGAAGAACATAAAATGCTCCCCGAATGCGTCAAGCTTCTTTGTATGGGCAAGGTGCAAAAAGAGGGCAGAAAAGTTAGAATATTACAGTAAAAACGGAGAAAGACATGAACGTTTTGGTTATCGGCAACGGCGGCAGAGAACACGCGGTTATAAAAGCGCTTTCAAAATCGCCGAAAGTGGAAAAAATATACGCCATGAAAGGCAACGCAGGAATCGCGGAACACGCAGAGCTTGTCAACGTGGATTATTGCGACGTAAAGGCGGTGGGTGAATGGGTGGACGCGCATACCGACGTGGATTTTACCGTCGTCACCCCTGACGATCCCCTGGCGCTTGGGTTGGTGGACGAGCTGGAAAACCGCGGCCATCGCGCTTTCGGGCCGAGAAAGAACGCCGCGATCATCGAGGCGAGCAAAGCTTTTTCCAAAGAACTCATGAAAAAATACAATATTCCCACGGCGAAGTACGAAACGTTTGACGATTACACCGCAGCAAAGGCGTACGTGGAAAAATGTGACATTCCCGTCGTGTTAAAAGCGGACGGACTGGCGCTTGGAAAAGGCGTTCTGATTTGCCAAACGCGCGAAGAGGCGTTGCAAGGGCTCGCAGAAATGATGCTGGAATCCAAATTCGGCGCGGCAGGCAACAAGGTCGTCGTGGAAGAATTTTTACAAGGCCCGGAAGTTTCCTGCCTTGCGTTCACCGATGGGAAAACGATTGTGCCGATGATTACCAGTTGCGACCACAAACGCGCGAAGGATAACGACGAGGGTTTGAATACGGGCGGTATGGGTACGTTTTCGCCTGCTCCGTTCTTTGGCGAAAAATCGGCGAAAGAGGTCATGGAAAAAATCATGTTACCCACCGTTCGCGCGATGAACGCCGAGGGGCGCACCTTTAAGGGCGTGCTGTACTTTGGGTTAATGAAGACAAAGGACGGTTATAAAGTTATTGAATATAACTCCCGTTTCGGCGACCCCGAAACGCAAGTAATTTTGCCCATGCTCAAAACCGACCTCATGGAAATTTTCGAGGCAATCGTGGACGAGCGTCTTGATAAGGTTGAGATAAAATGGGAAGAGGGGGCGTGCGTGTGCTTGGTATTAGCGAGTGGCGGCTACCCCGAAAAATACGAAAAAGGCAAGGAAATCACGTTTGGGAATATCGACGCGGACGTTACGTTGTACCATGCCGGCACGGCTTGTAAGGACGGAAAAATCGTCACGAGCGGTGGCAGAGTCCTTGGCGTTGTTGCCAAAGGCGCGGATATAGAACAAGCGCGCAAAAAGGCGTATGAAAACGCCGAGCGGATTTCCTTTGAAGGCATGTATTATCGTAAGGACATCGGGATTAAATACAGAGATATTGCAAAAGAGTAAGAGGTTGTTATGATTTATAGAATTTTTGTGGAAAAGAAAGACAACGTGCAGGCAAGAAAAGAAGCAGCGGATATCAAAACGCTTCTTAATATTAAGACGGAAGATTTTCGTTTGGTGCTCCGCTATGACGTAGAGGGTATGACGGAAGAGGAATTGAATGCCGCTTTGCCCTCCGTATTTTCCGAACCGCCCGTAGACGACGTGTATTTAGAAGAGCTGGAAATCCCCGAGGGCTACAAAGCTTTTGCCGTCAGCTTTTTAACCGGTCAGTACGACCAAAGAGCGGACAGTGCGGCGCAGTGCGTACAGTTGTTGACGAGAAAATCCCGTCCGCTTGTTAAATGTGCAAAAATTTATATGGCGAAAGGGGTTACGGACGAAGAACTCCTTGCTATCAAAAAACATATCATCAACCCCGTAGAAAGCGAAGAAGTAGGCTTTGAAAAACCCGAAACGCTTGCGACAAAAACGGTAGCCGGCGCGCCCGTAAAGGACGTGGAGGGCTTTATCGAAATGTCCAACGCGGAAATTGCGGCGTATCATAAGAGCGTCGGCTTTGCGATGAGCGTGAAGGATTTGACCTTTGTGCGCGATTATTTCCGCACGGAAAGGCGCGACCCGACGGAAACGGAACTCAAAGTAATCGATACGTACTGGTCGGACCATTGCCGCCATACGACGTTCGCCACCGAGTTGAAGAATATAAAAATCACTTCGGAAAATACGCAAATCAAGAAAGCATATCACTTGTACGAGGAACTGTATCAAGAACTCAATGGCAGCCGCCCTGACAAGTATCCGTGCTTGATGGATTTGGCGACGATTGCGGCGAAGAAACTGAAAAAGGACGGGAAATTAGACAATCTCGACGTTTCGGACGAAATCAACGCATGCTCTATTCAGATTGAAGCGGAAATTGACGGAAAAACCGAGCAATATCTTGTCATGTTCAAAAACGAAACGCACAACCACCCGACGGAAATCGAACCGTTTGGCGGCGCGGCGACCTGCCTTGGCGGTGCAATCCGCGACCCGTTAAGCGGCAGAACGTACGTATATCAAGCGATGCGTATCACGGGCGCGGCAGACCCTCGCGAGAGCTTGGAAGACACGTTGGCAGGGAAATTGCCTCAGCGCGCCATCACGCAGCGTGCGGCGGCAGGGTTCTCTTCTTACGGCAACCAAATCGGGCTTGCAACGGGCATTGTTGACGAAGTTTACCACGAGGGCTATAAAGCTAAGCGTTTGGAAACGGGTTTTGTCGTAGGCGGTGCGAGAAAGGAAATGGTATACCGCGAAGCGCCTAAGGCAGGCGACGTTATCGTCTTGCTTGGCGGTGAAACGGGCAGAGACGGTTGCGGCGGTGCAACGGGTTCTTCCAAAGTACACGACGCGCATTCGGTAGAGACGTGCGGCGCGGAAGTCCAAAAAGGCAACGCGTTGACGGAAAGAAAATTACAGCGTCTTTTCTTGAATAAGGAAGCGACGAGAAAGATTAAAAAATGCAACGACTTCGGTGCAGGCGGCGTTTCGGTTGCCATCGGCGAGCTTGCAGACGGCTTGAATATCGATTTGGACAAAGTCCCCAAAAAGTACGAGGGCTTGAATGGTACAGAGCTCGCGATTTCCGAATCGCAGGAACGTATGGCAGTGGTCATTGCAGCGGAAGACGTAGAGGCGTTTATTGCGCTTGCGGCGGCGGAAAACTTGTCCGCGACCCCCGTGGCTGTCGTTACCGATACGGGTAGAATGAAGATGTTCCTGCAAGGCAAAGCAATCGTGGACATTTCCCGAGATTTCCTCAACACCAACGGTGTAAAACAGGAAACGGAAGTGGAAATTTGCGACGGAGTAACGGCTTGGTTTGATAAAAAATCGGGCACGGATTTCGAAGCAGAAACGGAAAAAGTCATTTCCGACCTTAACGTATGCGCCAAGAAAGGGCTCAGCGAAACGTTCGATTCTACCATCGGTGCAAGAACAGTGTATATGCCTTGGGGAGGCAAGAAACAGTTGACGCCAGCTATTGCGATGGCTGCAAAAATCTGCGGCGGTGAAACGGACGTTTGTACCGTTTCCGCGTACGGTTATTCGCCGTATCTTATGGAAAGCAGTCCGTTTATCGGCGCAATCTATTCCATCGTTGGTTCGGTGGCGAAGGTTGTGGCAACGGGCGCAAAACACAGCGATATCCGCTTGACGTTACAAGAATTTTTCCAAAGAATGACGGGCGAAGCAAAGGTGTGGGGTGTTCCCGCTTCCGCGCTTCTTGGCGCGGTGTACGCGCAAATGGGCTTGGGACTTGGCGCAATCGGCGGCAAGGACAGCATGAGCGGTACGTTCGAAAGCATTCACGTGCCTCCCACCCTCATTTCCTTTGCGCTTGCTCCTGCTAAGGCGAGCAGTTTGATTACCAACGTCTTGCGCGGTGGGGAGAAACTTTATCATATCCCCGTGCCGAAGGATGAATATTCCGTACCCGATTTTGAGAAGTTGAATAAAATTTATGCGGAAGTTTATCGCAATATCCAAAACGGCAATATTTCCTTTGCAACGGTCGTGGAAAACGGCGGCGTCGGCGCGGCAACCATCAAATCGGCGCTCGGTAATTCCATCGGCGTGCAGTTTGCTATGTCCTCTGACGAATTATATTCCGAGGGCTATGGCGACCTCATCGTTGCGTTGAAAGACGAAACCGCACTCTGCGCATGCGTCGATAAGAAATTTGTGGGCGAAGCCATCGGCGATGCGTTCGTTTGCGAAGGGCAATCCGTTGCCCTTGACGGGGTAGCAAAGCGCTATCTTTCCACTCTTGACGGCGTGTTCAAAACGACGGCTCCAGCGGATGGAGAAGCGGTGGATTGCGATTATACGGCAGGCGCAAAATATTCGAATATCGCCACAAAAATCGCGCGCCCCAAAGTCTTTATCCCCGTATTCCCCGGTACGAATTGCGAGTTGGATACGGCAAGAAAGTTCATCTTGGCGGGCGCGGACGTGCAAACGGTAGTTGTTCGGAACCGCAGCGCGCAGGATATCGAAGAGAGCGTTGCCGAGATTGTAAAAGCGATTAAAAACGCAAACATTATCGCATTCCCCGGCGGTTTCTCGGGTGGTGACGAACCCGACGGCAGCGGTAAATTTATCGCTACCACCTTCCGTAACCCGTATATCGCCGAACAAATTGAAGAGCTTTTAAGCAACCGCGACGGTTTGGTTTTGGGTATCTGTAACGGGTTCCAGGCTCTTATCAAGCTTGGTCTTGTGCCGTACGGCCACGTAACGGAAATGACGGCAAACTCGCCGACGTTGACGTTTAATAACATTTCCCGTCACGTTTCGACGATTGTGGACTTGCGCATAGCGTCCAACTTGTCGCCTTGGCTTTCCGCTTGTAAAGTGGGCGAAACGTATAAAGTTCCCGTTTCCCACGGCGAAGGAAAAATCGTAGCGCCTCTTGCCGAGCTTGAAAAGATGAAAGCGAACGGCCAGATTGCAACGCAGTACGCAGATTTGAACGGAAACGCAACGATGACGTCGCCGTTCAACCCCAACGGTTCGATGTGGGCGATTGAAGGTATCACCTCGCCCGACGGCAGAGTTTTAGGTAAGATGGGGCACAGCGAACGTATCGGGGATAACCTTTATAAGAACGTAGAAGGCAACTTCGATATGAAAATTTTTGAAAGCGGCGTGCAGTATTTTAAATAAGAAAAAAACCGTGAGATAGGCAATAACACAAAAAGGAGAGGGACAAATGACGGATATACATACGCATATTTTGCCCCATTTGGACGATGGAGCAAAGGACTCGGAAACGTCAAGAGCTCTTTTACAAGCCGAGCAACAGCAAGGGGTTACGACCGTGGTATTTACACCGCATTTTTACGGCAAACGGCATAGCCCCACGCAATTTTTGGAAAAACGTAACAAGGCGTTCGAGCGCATCAAAGCGCAAATTCCGCAAGGAATGCAAACGCGTCTGGGTGCAGAGGTGCATTTTACGGGCATCAATATCCCGGAATATAGCGAGCTTTGCAAACTGGCGATTGAAGGCACGAACTATATACTTTTAGAACTTCCGTTTACAAGCAAATGGACGGGGGAAATCACCAGTTTGATATCGGATTTTGTGTATGAAACGGAATACACGCCGATTATCGCGCACGTGGAAAGGTACAGCGAAGTGCTGAAAAAACCGTCTATTTTAGGGGATTTTGTGCAGATGGGTTGTCTGATACAGGTCAACGCGGAAGCTTTTCTGCATGCTCGGGATAAGAAGTTTGCTTTTGCCCTGTTAAAGCATGGTTTGGTGCATTGTATCGGTTCGGACGCGCACGATTTAGAGGAACGGTGTCCTCGGATTGCAGAGGCAAAAGAGGCGGTGGAAAAGGCTGGATATGCAGAGGAATGGGATAGAGTGCAAGATATTATGAAAAAAGTCCTTGCCAATGAAAAGGTGGAAATTCCCGAGTACTCGCCCGTGAAAAAATTTTTTGGGTCCTACCGTTAAAACACGAAAAAAGCGTTTGAAGACGTGGTTTTCGGGTTATATATAAGAAAACATATAGAAGGAGAATAATAAAAATGGCTAAAATTACAGCAGATACTTTGATTGCAGATTGCTTGCAAATCAACCCTAACGCACCTGAAATTTTGATGGCGGCTGGTATGCATTGCTTTGGCTGCGCAATGGCGCACGGCGAAACGGTTGCAGAAGCAGTAGCGGTTCACGGTGAAGATTTGGAAACGTTGCTTGCAAAGCTCAACGAAGGTTTGGAAGACTAAACAAAAAGCGCGGTAACTCCGCGCCTTTTTGATATTGAGAGGGTATTGATGGAATATAACGAACGGCTGACAAAACTGAAAAATTTTATAGACGAGGGCGACGTTGTGTTTTTTGGCGGCGCCGGCGTTAGCACGGAAAGCGGAATTCCCGATTTCCGTTCCACGGGCGGTTTGTACGACCAGGAATATGCATATCCCCCCGAACGCATCGTTTCACATACTTTTTTCATGCATAACGTCGAGGAATTTTACCGTTTTTACAAATCCAGAATGCTCTTTCCCGACGCCCAGCCCAACGCATGCCATATGGCCCTGGCAAAGTTGGAAGAGGAGGGAAAATTGCTCGGTGTCGTTACGCAAAATATCGACGGTTTACACCAAAAAGCAGGCAGCCGTCGGGTGTACGAATTGCACGGCAGCGTATGGCGCAATTATTGTCAAAAATGCAGAAAAGGGCATACCATGTACGAGGTTATTGCAAAAAACGGGGTTCCGCATTGCGATTGCGGCGGCGTGATAAAACCGGACGTAGTGCTGTATGAAGAGGGGTTAGACGACGAGGTTGTGATGGGCGCGATCCGTGCCATCATGCGCGCGAAAACGTTAATCGTTGGGGGTACTTCGTTGGTGGTGTATCCCGCAGCGGGGTTGCTTAGGTATTTCCAAGGCGAACATTTGGTAGTTATCAACCGTACGCCCACGCAAGCGGACGGCGGAGCAGAACTCCTTTTCATGGAAGACATCGGAAAAGTCTTTCAGGATATAGAGAGTCTAAAATAAAGAATAAAAATTTTATGATTTTGTAAAAAAACAGTTGATATTCCGTAAAAAATATGCTATACTACATAAGCAAAACATAAAAAGTCTCGTTGGTCAAGCGGTTAA
>JAZQGK010000024.1:0-6163 GCA_045539975.1 Candidatus Scatosoma sp.
GGTGTACGGAAGAATGAAAGACATGAAAATCATCAAAAGAAGTGGGCAAGAGGTTGAGTTTGACAAAGAAAAGATCGCAGCGGCCTTGAGAAAAGCCAATAGAGAAGTGGGCGAACGCGATCGCATCTCCGAGGGTGCATTGCAAGCTATCGTTGACGTTGTAACGGAAGAATGCGCTAATTTGGGGCGTGCGCCGCACGTTGAAGAAATTCAAGATATGGTGGAAAACCGCTTGATGGCAACGTTGTGTTTTGCGCTTGCAAGAAAATATATTACATATAGATATAATCGCGCGCTCGTAAGAAAGGTAAATACGACTGACGCGCAGATTTTGACGCTTATTGAATGCAATAATGAGGAAGTAAAACAGGAAAACTCGAATAAAAATCCTACGGTTAACAGCGTGCAGCGTGACTATATGGCAGGGGAAGTTTCTAAGGACCTCACCCGTCGTATCTTGTTGCCTGAGGATATTGTAGCGGCACATGATCAAGGATTGATTCATTTCCATGATGCCGACTATTTTGCGCAGCATATGCATAATTGCGACCTTGTTAATTTGGAAGATATGTTGCAGAACGGTACGGTTATTTCGGGTACTTTGATTGAAAAACCGCATAGTTTTTCGACGGCTTGTAATATCGCTACGCAAATTATTGCGCAGGTAGCTTCCAATCAATACGGCGGACAGAGTATTTCTTTGACGCATCTTGCGCCTTTTGTTGATATTAGCCGTAAAAAGATTCGCAAAGAAGTTGCGCAGGAATTGGCTGAAATTGGTGTGACGGACGAAGATCACATTAATAAGGTTGCAGAAAAACGTTTGCTTGATGAAATTAAAAGAGGTATTCAGACCATCCAATATCAAGTAGTTACGCTTTTGACTACTAACGGCCAAGCGCCGTTTGTTACGGTTTTCATGTATTTGAACGAAGCACGTAACGAGCAGGAAAAAGCCGATCTCGCTTTAATTATTGAAGAGACGTTAAGACAAAGAATGAAAGGGGTAAAAAATGAGTCCGGGGTTTGGATTACGCCCGCATTCCCGAAGCTTATTTACGTTTTAGAACCTGATAATATCGAGGAAGGACAAAAGTATTGGTATTTGACGGAGCTTGCTGCAAAATGCACGGCAAAGCGCATGGTACCCGACTATATTTCTGAAAAGAAAATGCTCGAATTTAAGGTGGATAAAAACGGGGAAGGCCATTGTTATACCTGCATGGGTTGCAGAAGTTTTTTAACTCCGTATGTTGATGAAAACGGCAAACCGAAATATTACGGTAGATTTAACCAAGGCGTCGTAACGATTAACCTTGTGGACGTTGCGCTTTCTTCTGGCCGTGACGAAGCTAAATTCTGGGAGATTTTCGACGAAAGATTAGAGCTGTGTTACCGTGCCTTGATGCAAAGACATAATCGTCTTTTAGGGACTCTTTCTGATGCCGCGCCTATTTTGTGGCAGTACGGAGCGCTTGCCCGTCTTGAAAAAGGCGAAACGATTGATAAATTATTATTTGGCGGCTACTCTACCATTTCGTTGGGGTATGCAGGTTTATACGAGTGCGTAAAACACATGACGGGCAAATCTCATACTGATGACGAAGCTAAGCCGTTTGCTCTTGCTGTTATGAGACACATGAACGATAAGTGTAAAGAATGGAAAGCAAAGGAAAATATCGACTTTTCGCTTTACGGAACCCCGCTTGAAAGCACGACGTATAAGTTCTCTAAATGCTTGCAAAAACGTTTTGGTATCATTCCTGGGGTAACGGATAAGAGCTATATAACGAACAGCTACCACGTTCACGTTTCCGAAGAAATCGATGCATTCACAAAGCTTAAATTTGAAAGCGAATTCCAGCAACTTTCACCCGGCGGTGCAATTTCTTACGTGGAAGTTCCCAATATGCAGGATAATATCCCTGCGGTGCTTTCCGTAATGAAATTTATTTATGAAAACATCATGTACGCGGAATTGAACACGAAGAGTGATTATTGCCAAGTTTGCGGATATGACGGTGAAATCCAAATTCAAACGGATGAGTCGGGAAAGCTTATTTGGGAATGCCCGCATTGTAAAAATAGAGATCAAGCGAAAATGAACGTTGCAAGACGTACGTGTGGATATATCGGTACGCAGTACTGGAATCAAGGCAGAACCCAAGAAATAAAGGATCGAGTTTTGCATTTATAATATGAATTACGCTACTGTGAAATGGACGGACATAGCGAATGGGGAAGGCGTTCGAATTTCGTTATTCGTATCAGGTTGTACGCATCGTTGTAAAAATTGCTTTAATCAAGTGGCGTGGGATTTTGAATACGGAAATCCCTTTGATGAGGAAATACAGAAAAAAATTCTCAAAGAGCTTGCAAGCGATTATATAGCAGGGTTGAGTTTGTTAGGCGGAGAGCCTTTAGAGCCTCAGAATCAAAAAGCTTTATTGCCGTTTGTACAAAAAGTGCGTGAGTTATATCCACATAAGACTATTTGGTGTTATACAGGCTTTACTTTGAATGAAGCGAGTGGAGCTTTACAAGAAATTCATAAAAATACTCCACACACCAAAGCATTGATTTCCATGTTTGACGTTTTAGTTGACGGAGCATACGTGGAAGAGTTGAAAGATATACGGCTCAAATTCCGCGGTTCTTCTAACCAAAGGGTGATTGACGTGAAAAAAACGCTGCAATCAGAACAAGTGGTACTTTATCTTGAATAAATTAAAAAATCCGTTGCATAAATTAAGATATGCGAACGGATTTTTTTTATAAAAACTTGCGATATGTTGTAGGGATTGTTTTGGCTGTGCTTCTCATAGCTTCCATTATATTTTCCACTAAGGCGTGTAAAAATGCGCAAATTCTTCCCTATGAAGTGGAGATATATTATTTGGTAACAGAAGACGTACATGTGCAAGCCGGTGCGGAGTTCGTTCGTTTAGAAGGTGGTGCTGGGTATTTGCTCGAAAACAAAGGAAAGGAATATGTGGTGCTTAACGTTTACTTTGCACAATCAGACGCAAAATCCGTACAAGATGCATTATCGGCGCTTGGTCGGAAAACACAGGTGATTTCTTTGTCAGAAAATACAGTGAAATCTCGCGATAAACAAGGATATTTGCGCCTTCAAAAATATATTGGCGCATTACAATCTATGTACGGGTGCATGAATGTTTTTTCACAAAGCATAATGCTTTTGGAAAAGGGGGAGACGCAAGAAAGAGTAAAGGAAATGTTATTAAAAATAAGTGCGCATTTGACTTATTTGTCAAAAATATATGGTGATTACAATAGGTACGCCCAAGTCTGCGTAAAAACGGCGGAAAATCTGACGCTTTACAAAAATGAAATTTTATATGTTTGCGATTTAAGATATATTTTATGTGATATGGCTTATGAGTATATGAAGCTAATGAAAGTATAAAAAAACCACGATTGGTAACCAATCGTGGTTTTTTGGAGCTACTGGCCGGACTTGAACCGGCGACCTGCTGATTACGAATCAGCTGCTCTACCGACTGAGCCACAGTAGCATCTGTTCTCAACACAGCTTTTATATTATACTTAATAAAAAGAAAAAAAGCAAGCATTTTACACATATTTTTTCTATTTTTTTTAAATAATTACAAAAAATATAGTAGAAAGGAAGTCGTAAGGAACAAAGAACATTATTAATAAGGCATTTGAAGAAAACAATTAATAAAAAATATTTTTCTTTTCAATCGAACCATGGGAAAGGCTATATATTTTTTCAGCGAATTTATCAATGTTATAGCACTTTTTTCCAATAGGGGATAATTTATTTTCATCGTGCGCACGAGCAATAGTGGGGAAATGTGAGGCGCCCAAAGCGCGTAAAATTTCTTCGTTGTCTTTTTTTACAGCCAAGATACGAAGATATAATTCTGATTGCAGGGCACTGCGGATAACCGTTTCGTGGATAGTCAATAAATTTTGTAAGGCAATGCGGCGAATGCGAGAGGTTGTATATCTTGCAGAAGTCAATGTTTCAGCAAGGGGCAATGTGGATTCCGCCGCTTTTTTTAAGGCGTTTTCCAGTCCCTCTGAGCAATCGCATACTTTTGCAATTTCGTTTGCGGATTTGGATAAAATGGCATACTTTTCAAGGGTATCCAAAGAAATATTTTGTTTTTTAACTAAGTTTTCAGCAACAAAGTCGGGGACGGCGTTGGTTACGTCTTGTCCGTTTGAAATCGCCTCGCGAATCGCTGTTGCTGAGGAAAATTGTTCTTGTAAATTTTTATCGTTATACGCATTTCCAATTCTTTTAATGGGCAAAATTTCGATGGGGGAATTGAGGCTAAGAATTGCGCGAGTATATTCTAAACCAAGAATATTGTTTGGGGAACAAAGAAGTTCGGTGGGAATAAAATCACTCCAAGCGAGCGCACGTGCTTTTGCATAACTCATGCCCGTGGATACAAAATTCTTGATTTTTTCAGAAATTTCGGTGGGTTCGTTATTTAAATGCTGTGCAGCTGCAATAAATAATTCCTTATCATCCGTTTCGCATCCAAAGCATAACGTTTGAACGTCGGGAATGGCATTTAGTACCCAAATAGCGCCTTTAGCAAACAGTTCGGCGTTAGATGTTGCGAAAACTGTGGGGAGTTCAATAACAGCGTCTGCGCCCGCGAAAAGTGCATGTTTAGCACGTGTGTATTTATCTAAAAGGGCGTCTTCGCCTCGTTGTACAAAGTTTCCGCTCATAATACACAGTATTGCATCGGCGCCGGAGAGGCGTTTTGCCTCACGAATTTGATAGAGATGCCCGTTGTGGAGAGGGTTATATTCACAAATAATTGCACAAATTTTCACTTTATTTCTCCCCAATTCCTTTACAAGAAAAAAAATGTGTGGTATAATTAAAAAGATGAGTTTTCATCATGTATTAACATTATACACAAAAAAATAAAATAAATAAAGCGTTTAAGCTTTCAAGGAGATAAATTATGAGAAATATTCTTGATGAAATTAAACTCAAAGCAAAAAACCTTCAAAAAACAATCGTGCTTTGTGAGGGCGAGGATGCAAGAGTGGTAAAGGCGGCTGCAGACGCAACCAAAGAAGGGGTAGCGAAAATTGTTTTGCTTGGTAACGAGGCGCAAATTAAAGCGGCTAACCCTGACGTTGATTTAACAGGGGTAACGATTGTGGATCCTTTGACTTCTGAGAAGTTGCCCGCATATAATGCGAAACTTTGCGAACTTCGTGCTTCAAAAGGTATGACGCCCGAACAAGCAGCTAAATTGCTTGCAGACGGTACGTATTTTGGGGCAATGATGTTGAAAATGGGCGACGTAGACGGATTGGTTTCCGGGGCTTGTCACTCGACGGCGAACACTTTGCGCCCCGGTTTGCAGATTATTAAGACGGCGCCTGGCGTTTCGTCTGTGTCTAGCTTTAATTTGATGATTTGTCCTCCGCAGGGAAATCAATATTGCCCTGACGGCATGGTATTTTTTGCTGACTGCGGTCTGAATCCTACGTATACGAGCGAAGGTTTGGCGGATTGCGCTATTGCAACGGCGAATTCTGCGAAAGCCATCGCTGGTATAGATCCCAAAGTGGCGATGCTTTCTTTCTCAACCAAGGGAAGCGCTAAACATGATAACGTAACGATGGTTGCAGAAGCTGTTAAGATTGCAAAAGAAAAAGCTCCTGATTTAAAATTGGACGGCGAATTACAATTTGACGCGGCTATCGTGCCTTCTGTGGCGGCATTAAAAGCACCCGGTTCCGATGTTGCGGGACATGCTAACGTGTTTATTTTCCCTGATTTGCAGGCTGGAAACATTGGTTATAAGATTGCGGAAAGACTTGGCGGCTTTATGGCTGTTGGTCCTATTTGTCAGGGTTTTGCAAAACCTTTGAACGATTTGTCTCGCGGTTGCAAAACGGAAGATATTGTAGCGGCAGTTGCGATTACCGCTTTACAAGCACAGTTTTAAGAATACAAAGGAAAAAATATGAAAGTTTTAGTTATTAATTCGGGAAGTTCTTCTCTAAAATATCAACTTATCGACATGGAAACGGAAGGCGTTATCGCGAAAGGTACTTGTGAACGTATCGGGATTAACGGCTCTAAGCTTACGCATAAAGCAAAGGGGAAGGAAACTGTTATCGAACAGGATAT
>JAZQGK010000025.1:0-7369 GCA_045539975.1 Candidatus Scatosoma sp.
ATGCTGTTAATGCCAGTAGTAAAAGGCGAATCTATGGCAGGGAATTGGTATCGAATCTATAGAGCTGAATCTGGTTCGGATCTTGGTTCTTTATGCACAACTAATGGTTTTGAGTTTTTGGCAAATAGTGTGTCATATGGGTATTATGATGCATATTTATTCCATTCGGGGCCTTTGGCGACGTTGGAAGGTTTGGAAGTGGTCTATACAGACGAATATATCGACGTGCATATTGCAAACGGAACCTATACAATCATTAGAAACGGCATCGTTACTTCTGAAACTGTTACGTTCGATGAAAATGTAAAGGTTTCGAGCGCATCGCAGAATGTATTCCGCCTGGTGGATGAAAAGCATTGCGAGGGCAACGGTTTGACGCATAATCTTAAAGTTGTGGAAGGATACGCACCTACCTGTACTGAAACAGGTGTGGCGGATATAGAAAAGTGTTCTAATTGCGGTGCATCCAGCACAAGGCCAGAAACGATTCCCACGGTGGCACATACGGAAGTTATCGTTAATAAAGTGGATGCGAGCTGCCTTTCGTATGGTTCCACAGAGAGAACAGAGTGTTCTATTTGCGGAACGGTTGTAGAAGACAGTAAAATTATTGCACCGACGGGACATACAAACAATAACAGCGATGATGATTGCGACATTTGCGGCATGAAAGTCAAAGACGCGGACGCGGTTACGGATCATAGCGATTTTGCAGAAGTTGCCGTTGCCAAAGGAGATTTTGTGGCGGGCAAGTGGTACCGTATTTACAGGGATGAATCTATGCTAGGGTGTTATATTGATTTGAGTACAGACGAAAACTATGGTAATTTGGTAGCTTATAGTGGTAGTAGCAACTATAAAAATTCGACCTATTTCCATAGCGGACCGTTATATATCATAAAGGGCATGAAATTCGTTTATACGGATGAATATATAGACTTTTATTTGGAAGAAGGGGTCTATGAAATTATGCATTATACGACGGGTGCAAGTACGGGTTTGAAGCTTACAATTGATGAAACGACAACCATTACAGGGTTTACGTCTGGCAAGTGTTTTGAGCTCCAGCAATCAAATTGATTTTGTTGCAATGCAAAAATATAAAATAATTAAATGGAGGAAAAAACCATGAAAAAGAAACTTTTAGCAACTATGTTAGCCTTGTCGATTGTTACGACGGGCGGAATCACGACGGCGGTATGTATCGGTGCAAGGGACAAGCAACCTACCAATACGGTGCAGACGGGCTCGTCTATTGGGCAAGTAACGGATGATACGGGCGCAGTAATGGGTGACGGCGTAAACGCAATGCCAACGCGCATGACGTTCCGCAATGCAAGAGCAATCACGAACGCATCGGAATACGACAGCGTAACAATTCAGGCAACGATTAAGCCGGACAATGCCACGAACAAAAAGGTGTCTTGGTCGGTGTCGTTTGTTAATCCTTCGAGTGCGTGGGCGAATGGAAAGACGGTTACGGATTACGTCACCGTAACGCCGCAGTCTACGGGTAGCAACATTGCAACTGTAGAATGTTTAAAACCGTTCGGCGAGCAAATCAAAATCACGGTAACGAGCGAATCCAATGCCAACGCCAAGGCTGAGTGTATTGTAGATTTTGCACAACGCATTCAAAAAGTTCCCTTTGACGTGCAATGCTTTGAGGAAGATTATAGCCTAATGGATTTGGATTTCTCAATGGATGCTTTATATTTGGACGTGGGGATTGGTTGGGATTTATGGATAGACGAACCGAATCGTGAATATACGGATTATACAATCGAGGATGTATTTGACGTAGAGTTGCTGATTTATTCTAACGAGGAGATTTTGCAGGAATTGAATGCGGCAACGGGGTTAAATCTCACAACCGCAGCTTTGGCAATGGATAGGAGTGAGGGGGCAATTTACGGTTCATTGTTGTCCGCACTGGAAGGCGAGAATTTTAATATTCCCGAAAATTACAATAAATTAAATAATTGGCTTACAGAGAACAGTGATAAAGCTCTGTTTACTCTCCGATATAAAGCCTTGGGAAATCGTTCTACGTATGAATCGGAAATCCCAATCTATATAAACACCAATCAACTTAATGTATTAGTAACGGAAATTATTCTTGACCAAAGCAATATGATTATTTAAATGGAGGAAAAGAGAATGAAAGTAAAAAGACTCATAGCGATTATATTAGTTACGGCAATTGTATATACAGGATTAGCTTCGTTCGTCGCATGGCTTATTATTCGCAACGACAGAAAGAATTCGCAGACAAACAATCCTACGAAGATTGAGAGCGTTCTCACTGGAAACAGTGGTATGGAAATCGAAGAGAAAGAAAGTTCGTCTATTCGAATGATGAGTACAACCTTATGAAGAAGCGTATTACAATTATTAGTTTGCTTATCACTTCCCTCGCGTTAATGCTTGTGCTGGGGCTTTGGACGCGCGGGGATGATGAGGGGTTATCTCCTTTTTCCAGTGATTCGGGCGTTGGCGAAGTTGAGGGAGTAGAGCTTTCGCCCGACTCGCTGGTTTTTTAAGCGAAAATTGAAATATGGCGGTTGTCGTAAGGCAGCCGCCTTTTACATAAAAAGGATGGTGAAGAAATGAAAGTGACTATAGATGCAAGTTCTGGCAAGAAAGAACCGTTGGAACTTACGGAACAGGAACAAAAGGA
The DNA here is from genome assembly GCA_045539975.1 of Candidatus Scatosoma sp. Lineage (GTDB taxonomy): Bacteria > Bacillota > Clostridia > Christensenellales > Borkfalkiaceae > Scatosoma. Next base: position 2,681 of record JAZQGK010000025.1, read on the forward strand.
AACTATACAAAAGACAGCTAAAAAAGAAGGTCATACGCAGCCGAAGAAGGCGTGGATATTCATTAGGTACAGCGTTCCTATTGCTGATGAAATGCGAGAACGGTTATCGAAAGAGGCGCAAAGCATTGCAGAAGAACACGGATATGACATAAAAGGTGAAACGGTGTTCATTGGTTCGTTGCCGCAAGCCATAGACGAGTTGAAAAGACAGATGAAAATGAATCCGCCGATGTATGGAGCAGATGCGATTGTCTTGCCTGTTGAGGATAAAATTATGCGCGTATATGATCAGGCGAAAGAATTATACGACGAGATGAAAGCAAAAGAAATCGTCCTATTATTAAAGGATTGTTGGGAGGAGGTGTTTGATCCAACGACATTGACTGGCCTCTATCGCAAGAAGGCATACGAAAGATCAAAAAGACTAGCAGAATTTCTGGAAGAACCGTTGGAAGAACCGCAGGAAGAATTGGACGAACAAGCAGAACCGACGATGGGGGGAATATTATGACGGATCGAAACAACGCGAGTTTTTACTATAGCGTGAATATGCTGCGAGCCTTGCTTGCGATGAAGTTAATTACGGAAGAAGAATACAAAAAAATAGTGAAATTAAATGCTGAATACTACGGCGTAAAATTTGATGTGAAATAGGAAAGGGGGGGGCAGGTATGTGTACATTTGCTATAATGCCCCCATTTATTTTGTCTAAAAGGTAGAAATTTGCGGGCGACAAAAAAATCTGCAGCGTTTTGCTGGATATGACTCGAACTCGTGTGGTATCGTGTGTCTTGCCCAAAGGAAAAAGTCGAAAATATAGAGGGCAAAGGAGAAAAAATGAAGGTTATAGACATTACCCCACAATTACAAAAGAAGGAGAAAAAGCGCCTTGCGGCATACTGCAGGGTATCAAGCGATTCGGAAGATCAGATTCATTCGTTTGCTGCGCAAATTAGACGGTATAGCACTTACGCAAAAGAACATCCAGAGTATGAACTCGTTGACGTTTATGCGGATGAAGGCTTGACAGGGACGGATATGAACAAGCGTGACGAGCTCTTGCGTATGCTGCGAGATTGTAGGGCTGGCAAGATAGATAGGATTATTGTCAAGTCTGTTTCGAGATTTGCAAGAAACACTATTGAACTCTTGGAAACCTTGCGTATGCTTAAAGAGTTGGATGTTTCCGTTTATTTTGAAGAACAAGGACTTCTGACGGAACAATTGAATTCGGAAATGATCGTGACATTCCCCGGAATGGCGGCTCAAAAAGAGAGCGAAGCCATTTCGGGGAATTTACGTTGGAGCTACCAAAAGCGGATGAAGTCTGGCGACTTTAACTGCTGTACGCCTGCCTATGGATACATGATGAAAAATGGACAGTTGGAAGTCTATGAAGATGAGGCTGAGGTGGTGCGTCGGATATTTAAAATGTACATGGACGGCATGGGAATCCAAGCGATAGCACAAAAGCTGAACGAGGAAGGAGCGCTGAGAAGAAATGGTAGAAAAGATTGGAAACATACGGGCATCAGATATATTTTAAGGAATGAACGATATATGGGCGACGCGATATTGCAAAAACGATTCACGACAGACACGCTTCCATATCGCAGGGTTATTAACGAAGGGCAAAAACCGCGCTATTACGTTGAAAATAGCAATCCCGCCATTGTATCCAAAGAAGTATTTGATACGGTGCAAGAGCTTTTGAAGGCGAGAAGAAATGAGAACTGCCGACGGAATCCTCATTTATTATCAAGCAAGATGCGTTGCCCTGAATGCGGGGGAACGTTCCGTAGGCAACCGATAGGCGATAAGGTGTATTGGTTATGCATGAAAACGGCTTCGGGGTTTAGCAAATGCAAGAGCCGCCGAGTTCGTGAAGATATGGTGTACGAGTCCTTTGTAAATCTAACTTATAAGCTGAAAGAGTACCGAGAAGAATTACTCGTTCCGCTGATAGGTAACATTGAATTTTTGCAAAGTCGCACGAGTTTAAACCAAGAGGAAATCAAGAAAATAGACAAAGAAATTGCCGATTATGCTGCCAAGAATTTAGTTCTCACTAACCTTCACACGAGCGGGATTATTGGCAACGCTGAATATGCCGAGCAGTCGGATGAGATAAACCGAAAGATGGCAGAACTCCGTGATCGCAAAAGGAAAAAGATAGCTGAAGAATCGGATGGCGAGCTTGAAGACTTGCAAGAGCTTAACGAGATTATGGAAGAATTTGTTCCGTCCACACAAATAGATACTGATATGTTTGACCAGCTTGTCAAAAAAGTCTTGGTGGATGATGGAACAAAGATTACGTTCCATCTGTTAGGGGGATTAACGCTAACGGAAGAAATAGAAGAAAAAGGGAGGTCGAAAAGGGCATGAAAAACAGGAGCATACCTTATGGGTACACCTATGCGGAAGGACTCATAATTGTACACCCCCAAGAAAGTGAAATCGTGAAAGAAATCTGTCGAGATTACCTGTCGGGGAGGTCAATGTTACAGATAGCTCAAGGACTCAATAATCGAATGATTGAGTACATGGTGGGTGTCTACGGGTGGAACAAGGCAAGAATTAAGCGTATCATCGAAGACAACCGTTATCTTGGCGACGAGAAATTTCCTGCGCTTATCGATAAAGAAACGCATGCGAAAATGTGTGCATTAAAGAACGAGAAAAATACGCAGGCGGGGGTGGATAGAAATACAAGCATTTTTAGGCTTCAAGTAGATATCGCATGCCCGCATTGTAAAAATAAAATGCACAGGCGTTGCGACAACGTGTACACTTTCAAAGAGCGTTGGACATGCACAAATGTGGGATGTAAGACAATGATTGTCAAGCCCGATGCGGAATTGCTGGACGATATCAACGGCTTGCTTAATGGCGTGGTGGAAAATCCTGAAAAGATTGAAATGCCCACTTGTGATGAGTTTAATCCAAGCCTGCAGCTCGAACGAATAGGAGATGAGATATCCAGTCAGTTTAATGCCTCTTCCATAGATAAGAATGGGGTAAGGCAAAAAATGATGGAGTATATATCACTGAAATATACGGAATTGGATGCATTACGCTGTAAGACGAAGAAACTGAAAGATATTTTTCTATCAGCAAAAATCAGTGAAGAGTTTTCGAGAGAATTATTCGATAGAACGGTAGTCGGGATTAACTTATACATCGGTGGCGAGGTAGGAATCGTTCTGATGAACAACCAAGAAATTAGGAGGACGGCATTATGATGGAAACTACTCAAAATACTTCGCCTAAAAAGGTTGTGCGTTTGATAGAACCTGAGATGGTGATAAAAAGCGAACAAGTAAAAACAAAATATAGACGAACGCGCGTCGTTGCATACTGCCGCGTATCCACAAAGGAAGACGAGCAGTTGAATAGCTATGAAAATCAATTAAAACATTTTAAGGAAGCGATAAGCGAAAATCCAGAGTGGGAATTCGTAGGGATTTTTGCGGATAAAGGTATATCGGGAACGAGCGTAAAGAAGCGCGACGAGTTCAACAAAATGATACGACTTTGCAAGCGTGGAAAAGTGGATATGATAATGGTAAAAGCCATCTCCCGATTTGCGAGAAATACGGTGGACTGCTTAAAGTATACGCGAATGCTAAAAGACATCGGTGTAGATGTATTTTTTGAAGAACAAAACCTGCATAGTACACAACCTGGCGCTGAGCTTTATATCACGATTTATGGTTGTATGGCGCAAAACGAGTCGGAGAACCTGAGTGCGAATGTTATCTGGGGAAAACTCCAAAGCGCAAAAGAAGGTAAGGTGTCATTTGTCTATAGTCAAACACTTGGATATCGCAAAGGAGCTGACGGCAATCCTGAGATTGATGAGGAACAGGCGGTAATAGTTCGATTTATCTATGACAGCTTTTTATCGGGCGCAACCTTGGGAATGATAGCACAGCATTTGAATGATAATGGTATTCCTACCGTACGTGGGGGAGAATGGAAAAAAAATACAATTCAGTCCATCTTGACGAACGAACGATATAAGGGAGATGCAATTATAAATAAAACCTATGTTGTAGACTGCTTGACGAAAAAAGTGAAAAAGAATAATGGCGAACGCCCTAAGTATTATGTTGAGAATAGTCATCCTGCTATTATAGATTCTGCTACATTCGCAAAGGTGCAAGAAGAAATGGCGCGGCGTTCCACCAAAAGACAATCCTATCGGAAAGGGCAGGGTGAGGTGAAAATGAAATATTCAGCCAAGTACGCTTTGACGAATGTGATGGTATGCGGAGAATGCAAGAGTCCGTATCGCCGCTATACATGGGTGAAGAATGGACAAAAGAAAGGAGTGTGGCGATGTGAATGCCGAACTAAATTTAAGAAGCAATATTGCAAACGCTCACCTGCAATTGAAGAAAGGTATTTACACGCATCAATCATGAATGGCGTGATGGGGGTTGCTCAAGAAAATACAAATTTATTAACGGTGTTAAAAGAACATATCGGGCAAGTGATAGGGGGAAGAGTAGAAGACAATAGTTTGGAAATACAGGTGAGAATCAATGAAATTGATAAAGAGTTTAAAGCGCTGATTGACTCGGTGACCGCAGACATGGTAGATGCTTTCGACCAACATATGGTGGGGGAACTGATGCGTGAAAAGCAAGAACTTCAGAAAAAGCTCCAAGAGATTAAAGAATC
>JAZQGK010000026.1:0-4920 GCA_045539975.1 Candidatus Scatosoma sp.
CCTATATTACGGCGAAAGCGGCGTGGAGTCTTGCTCCGTCGGTGAAACAAGCCTCTGATTATGCGGATATATTTACGCATTGTGATTATATTAGCTTGCACGTGCCGGCGACGCCTCAGACAAGAAATATGATTTGTGAAAAGACGATTGCGCAGATGAAAGATAACGTGCGCATTTTAAATCTGGCTCGGGCTGATTTGGTCAATGCGGCGGATATAAAGAAAGCACTAAAAGAAAAGAAAGTTGCCGCCTACGTTACCGATTTTCCTACGAACGAAACAACGGGGGTGGAGGGGATCATCGCGATTCCTCATTTGGGGGCTTCTACGATTGAGTCAGAGGACCATTGCGCGATTATGGCGGCGCAACAATTAGATGAGTTTTTAACGTGCGGTAATATCCGTAATAGCGTTAATTTCCCGACGGTTGGGTTGCCGCATTCAGAAAAGCCTCGCGTTTGTATTATGAACAAGAATATCCCTAATATGCTTACGCAAATTACTTCTGCCTTTTCCTCGCAGAATATCAATATTGAGAATTTGGCCAATGGTTCTAAGGGGGAAATTGCTTATACAATCGTAGAAACAAATACGGAAGCTGGAGAGGATATTGTCAAGAAATTACGAGAAATTGAAGGGGTATTTGGTGTAAGAACCTTTTCTTAAATACGGCGTGCCAAATTAAGAATATATGAATAAAAAGTCGATTTTGATGGCATTTAAACCATTGAAACGGCTTTTTTGTTTTCTTGCAAAACAAATCGCTTTTTTAGATGAGGAATATCGTTTTTTTCGATATAAAAAATTTATTTTTTAAAACACAGATTTATTTATATATAGAGGAATTAGAATGATTGACAAAAGCTGTTTTTTGCGTTACAATAATAATTGTGTTATAAGCAAAATTGGGTCTAAATGCCAAAAAATAGAAATAATGAGGCAAAATGCCCATTTTGCATAGAAAAAAGCAGCAGAGGTGCTTAATGAAAAGAAGACTGAAATACACGTTGCTCCTTTTATTAATAGCGCTTATGTCATTGTTCGTATTAGCTGGGTGTTCCTTAGGGGAAACCAAACAAGGGCTGTTGGACAAATACGATTTGGTGGCACAAGTTACCTATTACGCAAACGGTGAAAAAGCGTCGTTTACTCCGGGCAGCGAAACGCGAGAAAAGAATATTTATTTTCCGGAGGGCGTGCAACCGTACGTGATTACCGAAGAAACAAAAATCGGCGTACAGTACGAAAACTACATATTTGACGGTTGGTACGAAGTGGAATTAGACGTCGACGGGAAACCAATTACTATCGAATCGTTTAAGGACGCAGAAGGGAAAATATCCCACTACACCTATAAATTGGGCGATAAAGTCGATTTATCCAAAATCACTTTAAAAAAGGGCGATCACTTATACGTTGCCGCTGGTTGGGTAACGGATACTTGCGTACAAGTTAAATTGGTGCATGACGGTGATAAGACTGCAAAAATTCCTCTTGATGTGAATAAGGTAACTTCGGCAAACTCTCCCGTATATCAGAAAGAGCATGTTGTTTATGGCGACGTAATAAGAATTGCGAATTATACCGCGAGTACTGGTGAATTGGCCACCATTTCAGCGAACCCCTTGTATGTGAAAGATTCGGCGTACACATTCCTTGCGTATTATGCAGACGAAGCTTGTACGCAACCTGTTCAATGGCCTTTGAAAAAGCAGGAAACGGACACGGTTATCTATGCGAAATATATTGAAGGGGATTGGACGATTGTCTCGACGGCAAAAGACGTGAAAGATATGTTTAGTGCCACGGGAAAAAACGAACATTATTGGATTGCTTCGGATATCGATTGTTCGGAAACAAAAGTGCAGGCAAAGGTTACGTTTGCTTGTGAAATTCAAGGCAATGGACATACCATTTCGGGGCTTACGGTAGAAAGAGGCTCAAGCAGTTCGTCGACTTCGATGTTCGGCACGATAAAAGAAACGGCAAAAATTGAGAATTTGCATTTTGTCGGTTTGAAGTTGGAATTTACCTTTAAACCCGGAACGTATAGCGTGTACTTCGTATTCAACGCGATGGAAGAGGGGGCAACGGTTACAAACGTAACGTTGCAAGGCAATATGAATATTTATCATGGTGCAAACACAAGTTTTGTGAACTTGGATAAGGAAGTGGTTGACAATTGTTTGTATGGCGGTTATGAAACGGATGCCGCATACGAGGCGGAAACGGACGGAAATGCATTCTCGTTTACGGAAAAGCCGGAAATTGTTGTCGGTCAATAATTTAAGATAAAAAACGGAGGATTAGATATATGAATAAATCAGTGAAAAGAATTTTGTGCTTGGCATTGAGTGCGTTGATGCTTTCGTCCTTGGTTGCTTGCGGTGGCAGCAATAAGCAAGGAAACGATCCTGAAACGCGCGCGCTTGTATTGGCTTCGGATGCTTTGGATAAAAACTTCAATCCATTTTTCTCGACGTCCGGCCCCGATAATAAGATTATCGCGATGACGCAGGTTAGTATGCTTAGCGCAGACGAAAAGGGCAACCCCATTTGTGGGGAAGATCATCCCACGGTTGCATTGGATTACGATATTTCCATGAAATTGGAAGACGGTTCTACGGAAACAGACGACGCAAGCAAGGCGGCTTATACCGATTATTCGTTTATTATTAAAAACGATATGAAGTACAGCAACGGCTCGGCGCTTACGATTAAAGACGTATTGTTCAACTTGTACGTTTATCTCGATCCCATGTATATGGGTTCTTCGACCATCTATTCCACGGAAATCGTTGGCTTGAAATCCTATCGTGCGCAGGATAGCACCATGGAAGAGGCAAGCGAAGCGCAGATTCAAGCTATGTTCAACGATGAAGGTAGAGCAAGAGTTCAAAACATCATCGAGTATTGGGATAACGACCAAACGGTACCTGCCGGTACGACGCTTGCACAGATTGAGGCTGACCAAGCGGTGGTGGATAGATTGTTTAGAGAAGAACTTTCTACCGATTGGACGAATAGCCAAGGACAGCTCGAAGCGTATGAAGACGAATACACGTTTACGGAAGATTGGCAGGTGTATTTGTTGAATTCCGGTCTTGTTCGTATTCAGTACGATAATAGTGGTTTCTTAAGAGATGAAAACGGCAAGTATCTTACCAACCTTGATAACGATGATGAACCCATCAACGAGGCGATGGCGGCAGCGACCTCTGAAGAAGAGATTAAGGAAATTGCAATTAACCTCGTTTATGAGGCAAATACGGTGCTTGGTTATGCGGACATCTTGAGATACTGGATGACGGGTACGAACGCGATTGAAGAATTTGCAGCACAGGCAAAATCTGAGTATTACGCAAACCAGACAACGGAAAAAATCGAGGAAATCAGCGGTATTACGACTAGCAAGACGAGTGTTGACTTCGATGGAAAATCTCTTGGCAGAGAGCATGACGTTTTGAATATCAGAATTTACAAGGTTGACCCCAAAGCCATTTGGAACTTTGCGTTTACTGTTGCGCCTATGTATTATTACTCGAATGAAGAGGCGATTCAAAACACGAAATTCGGCGTGAAATTCGGTGACTATGATTTCTTTACGAACGTATTGAAAGCAAACGATAAAAACGGTTTGCCGGTTGGTGCAGGCGTTTACAAGGCAACGACGGCAAGACCCGGCGAAAAACTTGACAGATACTCTTTCTGCGATAGCAACTGGGTATACTTTGAACGTAACGATTATTTTGAAACGATGGGCAAAGGGATTACCAATGCAAAAATTCGTTTGCTTCGTTACAAAGTTGTAGAAAGCGATAAGGTTATTACCGCTTTGCAGGCAGGGGAAATCGATTACGGTGAACCTAGTGCATCTTCGGAGAACTTTAGCACGGTTAGCGGTATCGACACGCTTTACAGTGTAAGATATCAAACAAACGGCTACGGCTACGTTGGGATCAACCCCAAGAACGTTCCCGATTTGGAAGTTCGTCGTGCAATCATGAAAGCAATGGATATCAGCTCGGTTATCGATATTTATTATAAGGGCGGCTTGGCAGAACCTATTTACCGTTCGATGTCGAAGACGAACTGGGCATATCCCGATGGTGTAGAACGTCATCATACCATTGAATTTACGACGGATAAACAGGAAATTTTGGACCTTGTTGCAGAAGCTGGTTGGTTGCCCGGAAAAGACGGTAAATTGTATAAAGATGGCGAAACGTTAAAAATTCGTTTCACGATTGCGGGTGCAACGGAAGACCATCCTGCTTATACGATGTTCCAAAACGCAGCAGAATTCTTAAATGAATGCGGCTTTGACGTTTCGTGCGGTACGGACGTAGCGGCGCTTGTAAAATTGGCAAGCGGTGATTTGGAAGTTTGGGCAGCTGCATGGAGTTCTACCATTGACCCTGATATGTATCAAGTTTATCACAAGGATAGCCAGGCTACGAGCGTTAAAAACTGGGGATATGACGTCATTTTGAACGATTTGACGGGTAAATATAGTAGAGAACTTGATATCATCAATGAATTGAGTGATTTAATTGATATGGGTAGAACAAAATTGACGGAAGACGAACGTGAGCCCATTTATGCGGAAGCGCTTGATAAATTGATGGAACTTGCCGTAGAATTCCCCACTTATCAAAGATGCGACCTTTGCGTATTAAATAAAAAGGTAATCGATCTTAGCACTATCAATCAAAATCCTAGCGCGAACACGGGTGTTATTGATAGAATTTGGGAATTGAACTATAACTAATTTTTCTTGGCTGTAAAAAGAACAAAGCACCGTGCCGTATCATTTTGTTACGGTGCGGTGGAACAAAATAAAGAAAGTGAAGCTAAACGATGTTAAAATATTGTATTAAACGACTTCTGCTTGCCTTATTAATTCTCGTAGGGGTATCCT
>JAZQGK010000027.1:0-3295 GCA_045539975.1 Candidatus Scatosoma sp.
ACGTTTTGGAGTTATACTTCAGTCACAATGAGGGAAACGAAGCCCTGTTACGTTATGCAGGGAAACACTCAAAACTTGAAAGGATAAAAAAATGAAAGAACTTTTTGAAACAACGTACAAAATCATTCAGGAAGCCCATGAAGCCTATAAAAAAGCTGGAAATGACGAGGAAGGCAAGCAGGTTGCGAGAAACAACGTGCAGGTTGCTCTTGAAAAAATCCAAGCATGTGGGGTTGAGGTGTGGCGTCTGTGGCAATGCTACGAAACCGCAAGAGACCGAGGTAACGAGCATCTCGACATTAACGAGGTGGTTTGGGACAAGGACGTAAAACCTCTTATTGAGGCGATGCGCACGTATGGAATCGAGGCTTTCACGTTTTCGTCCGGCTGGTCAAGCGCAGTCGAAACCGCATGGCTTTTCAAGGAAAACGGCTGTACACTTGAAGCATTAGTGGAAATCAACGGAATTTCTGATAAAAAGCACGGGTATCTATTCAAGGTCAATTAGTCCCCCATCACCCCGCCCCCGTCATGTTGCATGGGGGGCATTTCACCCCGTAAAATTAAGGAGAAAACAATGAATATTGATTATGGAAAATTATCACACACGCTGGTATCTCTTGCCATCGAATCAGAAGCTCCGGAGGCGACGCAGGGCGATAAGCAAGCGTGGAAGGCGGCGCTTTCCGTCGTGGAGGGATTTTTCACGGAGGGTGTGAAGGAAGCCGTCTCGTGTATCGTGATGGACGATGTGGCTCGCCGTCCTACGGAAGAAGATGAATTTGAAACGTGGGAATCCGTGGCGAAATACAAGGTTACAACCTTCATCAACAACACCCTCCGCGACCAAGAATACACGCATGAAGAGGAGGATTTGCGTTCCGAAATTTTGACGTTTCCAGAACGGCTTGCGCCTATCACGTTTGAATATGCAACCTCGAAAGATTATGCCATCCAGTTTGAAAGCTACGACGACGCGACCGAAATTTTCACCCGTATGGTTGCATTTGTGGACTATTTTGGCGTTGAATTGATTGCCCTTTTTAATGAAACCGTCTCCAAAATTAAATGTGGCGAAATCACGACGGAAGAGGAGGTTCTGCAACGCTATATCGACGCAATACCAGACTGGGCTAAACGTGATATGCAGTAATCAACCCCGCCCCCGTCATGTTGTATGAGGGGCATTTCACCCCGTAAAATTAAGGAGGAAACCGTGCTGATTGATTATGACAAAATAGCTGAAACGCTCGTCGCGCTGGCAGAAGAATTACAACAGATTCGCCTCGGAAAAAAGAGGAACGTGTCTGACGCCCAAACGCATCATTACCGCCACGAGACGGCTTGTTGCATCGCTAAAATCAAGGTTGCGCTGGACATCGTGGAGAGTGTTTTTCAGACGGAAAATCGCCGTGCCATCTGCACCATTCTCGCCGTCGAAACGACATGCCGAACGGATAAGGAACTGGCGTCGGGAACGTGGAAGGAACTCGTAAAATACCAAATCTCCACATTTTTACAGAGCATCGAACGAGAACAATACCGTGCCCACGAATACAATCGATGTCGGTCGGAAATTTTGGAACTTCCCGACTGGCTTGCGCCCATCACAATGAAATACGCAGAAGCGCAGGGGAAAAATCAAATCGAGGACGCATTCTACCCAGTCAGCGACATGTTCGCTCGTCAAATTGCCATTATGGAGAGCTGGGGAAACGCTCTTGTTCGCCTGTTTTATGCCGTGGTCGCCCAAATTCAGAAGGGAGAACTTGTCACTGAAAACGACGTAAAACAGCGTTACGCAGACGCAATTCCAGCATGGGTAAAAAAATAATCCTGATATTTCGGCAAAGTTTTTTGGAAGAAAGTCGAAGTTTTTCACGCTTGAATTCACGATACATGACGCATTTTTCCTTGTTTTTTCGTGAAAATAATGAAGAATTTAATTTAATGCTACTTGACTTTATAACGTTTTTGAGTTATACTTCAGTCACAATAAGGGAAACGAACGCCCCCGTAAAATGAAAAAATAACCTAAAACAAGGAGACCCTAACATGAAAAATGTGAATTTGAAAAAAGTGTGTGATTTGCTGGTTGCTTGCCACATGGAACTCCTGTATGGGGATGACTTGCAACACAATGAAACGCTTGAAAAGTGGCGTTCTCTTGTTGAGATGGTTGACGTATTTTTGGGGTGTGGCGAGAAGCTCGACAAAGCGTCAGATAAAATCTGCGACCAGTTGGAAAAAGAATCCGAGACCACAATTGGACGCAAACTGTACGAAAAAACCGAAACGACGACGCACAAGGAATTTTTTGAAATTCTTTCCAAATAACCAAAGCCCAAACACACGCCCCTGGCAACGGCTGGGGGTGGCGATTTCCAAACCTGAAATGAGGAGAATTCCATGAAAAAACGAACAACCAAAAACCTGATAATTTCACTACTTTCAAGCGTCGGTAACGAGTTTTATTTCCATTCTCTTGGCGATAAAATGAACGAAGATGCTGACATTTTAACGCAAAAACAGATTCTGGAAGAGCTTGAGCGTCGTTTTTTTGCTACGTCTCTGGAGCCGTTCCGTGACGAGCTGAATCGTATTCGTGACGAAATCCAGAACACGCAGGATTTCAGATACACCGACGCGCAAGTAGACCGCCTGATGAAAGCGACTAAATTCACCCCCAATAAATAAACCTCAACCCCTAAAAACAAGGAGATAAACCATGAACGAGACTAAAAAACAGACACAGGAATACATCATCCCCAACGCCGAAAAAATAGCCAAAGCGTATTTTGGTGCGCTAAAACGGCTGGCAATAAACCTTCATATTCATGGCAGGGACGGGGTGGATGGAGCGCGAAGACGCCTCGAAGGAATTGCTGAAACCGTGTCGGATATTTCAGGTGATTACGATGTATTTCGTGTTCTTTATGACATTATGGAGAAATTTCAGTATAAGATGGAAAGACCTGACAACATTCTTGAACTTCTCCGTGAGGAATACGAAGCCAAAATCCTCGACGCTATGAAAAAGAACCCCACAGAATGACCTCACAATCCGTAAAACACGGGGGAGTAACCACTACTCCCCTGTTTGTCATGGCGCAAAGAAATGCCCGAAAAAGGAGGCGAAAATGAACACGACTGCCACTCAATACCCGCCAATTCCGTGGGTGGAACCGCAACTCTGCCCTGTCTGCAAGAGCGTACCGCAGGAGAGGCGTCCGCGACCCGGCTGTTATTTTTATCGTTGCGTCGGGAATAAGATTTCAGCAGACCACAATATCAC
>JAZQGK010000028.1:0-4172 GCA_045539975.1 Candidatus Scatosoma sp.
CACCTCCAAAAGTTTGTCTAACTTTTGGGGTGCATATCAATGCTTGCGGTTTTTCTTTTTTTACTGAACTTGTATACTACTATCCCTTTTTACACGTTTACAAACGTTTTTTGATGCTGTAAAACAAAGGCATTGCGATAATGCAAAGATATACGGGAATCGCCGTGAAGATGGGCGCAAAGAACATCGCAAGCAAGAACAAAACGCCTGCCGTCAAGACGCGCCTTTTTATTTTTTCTCGTGATAAGTCACCACTTTATCGGCTTCCCGTCGAGGTAATGCCAGTATCTTCCTAAATCCGTCGGCGGATTTTCGCTGTAATAATACCGCGTTGCCGATTTTAACTCCTCGTTTTTCTCCTCTATTTTTATCTTCCGCCAATCCTCTTTCGAACCTTTATAATACACGCTTTTCAGCTTATCACAGTCCGAAAACGCATACGGCCCGATTTTCGTCAAGTTTTGGGGAAACACAAGGCTTTTCAATTCGCGACACTCGGCAAATACCGCCCTGCCCACGCTAAGCAAAGCGTTGGGCAATACCATCTCCGTCAAACCAGTACAGCCCCAAAACGCCGAATCCCCAATCTTGGTAACCCCGTCGGGAATCCGCACGCCCGTTATCTTACTGCACGACCAAAAAGCATACTCCCCGATTTCCAAAATAGGCTCGCCTTGAAAAATAGGCAAAATCTCTATCTCCAACGCCGTTCTGTCCTTGCGTTTTTTGACGACATACCCTTTTCCGTCCGCCGTCTTCTCTAATGCCAAGATATCTTCCATTTGCCTGCTCCTATTTTGGAAAGGCTTGGAACCCCCCAAGCCTTTCTATCCATTATAAAACGCCTTTATTTTTCCAGCTTTTCCGTCAATAATTCGTAATAAGCGTCCAAGTTTTCCGTTTTTTCAATCGGTTGCGTGGAATATTCACTCCAAGCCTTATCAGGATTTTTTTCCTTATACGGAATATAATACGTTCCGTTTGCCGTGTTCGCTTGGAAACAAGTACTCATACAATTTTTATCCATGAAAATCAAATGCCAGTTATACAACGAACCTGCCACCGCCTCGCCTACGGAAATCGTTTGACGGGTTTCCGTGGCTCTGTCCCAAATCACCAGCTCGTTCTTAGCTTTATCCTCGTACGCAAAAGCCGTATTGCCAACGGTGTACACGATGCTGTGCGCGTCCAAAGCCTGCGTTTGATTTACTTGCGTCATAAATTCCTGTATAGCGGTATCAGGCGAACCGTCGGTAGGCAGCGCCGAAACGCCCACAAACCAACCGATTTCATGATACAGTTTCGCGTTGGTATACCGCGTGAAATAGATATCGCTGCCCAACAGAGCATTGACAAAGTACGTCTTTCCGCCGCTAATTTGCGTCAACAGCATATATTGCCGGTCAGCCGCCGACACCGAAATCTCCGCAAACCAACGGTCCGAACCCGTAAATACAACGCGCGTCGTTTCCGGAACAGCCGTCCATTCCCCTTGCTCGTTCAATACGTGCACGGGCACGGAATTGAAATCGCCGCGGAAATCAAAACGGTAAATATGCCCGTCGTTCCCGACCAAATACCGATTCGCGCTCGTATACGCACGTACTTTCGCGTATTTAAGACCTCCGTTTTCCTGCTGCAACCGACGCACGAGCTCCTCATTCATCGAAGCGAAAATAAACCCATTTTCGCGCACTTCACCGTACTCGTCTATCAGCGCGCCCGGAAGATATCCGCGGTTTACAAACACAACGTTGCCGTAGATATCCACAAGTGTTTCGTCACCTGTGCCGTACTTGGAAACGGTTTCCTCCGGCACGATGATTTCCGAAAGCACCAGCTTATCGTCCTCTATTTTGGGTTGATACATGCTTGTCGAAGTATCCGTCTTGACCACGATAACGCCGTTGCGCACAGAATAAATATGCGGCAACTGACTAAGAGAATACGTTTTCCCCGTTTCGTTGTCTAAGAGATAGCTCTGATTAAAATCGTCGCTCCAATAATTCGAATAATGATACCCCTCTTCCGCATCCGAACGCTTTACAAGAATAACGCCCGATTTGTCTCCTGCTTTCACATTCATATAGCTAACGGTGAACGAGGGATTATCCTCGCTAAAATAATGTTCTTCCACGTTCAGCCAAGCGCCGTAGTTAAAGAAAAACTGCTGCGGAAGGTCGTGCGCAACCCTCGAAACTTGCGTTAAAAGCCGCACTTCGCCCTCAATGGCAGAACTAACGCAAAGGAAAGTAAACTTGCCCGCGTTATACAGTTTATTCACGCGCGCTTCCAACGAAATAATGGTGGGCGCGTTCGCCTCTTCCGCTAAAATTTCATCGGAAATCTCCGCACAATCGGTAACGTCGCACGCCTCGCCGTTGTGATGATGCGTACCGTAGGAATTGTTCCACTCGGTATAATCCCCCTTATCGCCGTCGTGGAAATGCACGTCCTCAACCCCCGATTCCGTTTCTTTTACAAGCTCGGTTTCCGGCTGCGTCACCAAACTCTCTTCCGCGCTTGCAACAATCATACGAGAGCTTGCTTTTGTCGAAGCGGCTTGCGCATTTAACGAATTTTGCGTTTTGTCCTGAATCGCAATGCCGCTTGCAGAGAGCAAATTCGCCACTTTTCCGTCCAAAAGAGAAGAAGAAATGGTATGCACCACGCCGTCTTTGCCGCCTCCCGAGCCCTGCGAGCTTTGATTCTCCGAACCGCCGCCGCAAGCCATCAACGGAGTCAACAACGTCGCGCCTAACACCACCGCGAGCATTTTAGATACCCATTTTCCGAGTTTTCTCATATTACAATTCTCCTTAAAAAAGTAGAGATGGTATATATACTATACCATCTTTTCCCATATC
The DNA here is from genome assembly GCA_045539975.1 of Candidatus Scatosoma sp. Lineage (GTDB taxonomy): Bacteria > Bacillota > Clostridia > Christensenellales > Borkfalkiaceae > Scatosoma. The sequence goes on from JAZQGK010000028.1 coordinate 2,868, forward strand.
TGTCAATAGCCGACGAAGAAAGAGTCCCTTTCGGCGTGCAATCTATTATCAAAAAGAAAAAATTAAACATAGTAAAAGGGCTAACGACAATCACGCGTTAGCCCTATTTAATAGTTGCTTGTATTTAGCTGTTAAATGGGATTTTGGGGTAAATAGGCAGGGCAGGTGTGCGCCGAACCTATTCACTATTTTGTTTTACAACTTATACCAATAATAGTTGCTGGTTGATTTGAAATACGTTACGGCGGTTGCGCCGTCCGTTACGTCTATTTCTGTACCGCCCGTTTTATTTTCCCAATTCGTAGAGTACCAAGTATAATACCAAGTTCCCTCGCCCTCAAACGTAATATTTGTTAAATTACTGCAATCATAGAACGTATGATCACCGATGCTTGTTACGCTGTCGGGGATTACGATTTCCGCCAAACTCCTGCAATCATTAAACGCATAAGAACCAATACTCGTTACACCGCTACCAATTGTCACGTTCGTCAAGTTAAAGCACATAGAGAACGCATAATCACCGATACTGGTTACACGGTCGGAGATTACCACGCTTGTAATGGTATTGTTTTTATAAAACGCCTTTTCATTGATTACGTAAGCATTGCCGTTGATATTTTCGGGCAAAACAATATCACCGCCTTTACCTGCGTAACCGAACAAACTATTTTCCTCGCCGTTGGAATAGGTGATAAATCCGTCGTCCGTTACGTTGACGCGAGCCGTTTCATCCAAAGACGTATGAATAACCTTGGCATATTGCGCGATATAGCCGTAATCCGTTCCGCCAATAGTAAAGGTCAACGGGGACAGATTATAAATCTCCCAAAGCTTGGTACAACCATTAAATGCCTTAGAACCTATTGTTGTCAAGCGTTGCGACAAAATGGTTACTTTCGCCAAGTTATTGCAATCATAAAAGGCAGAAGAACCAATATCGTACACCAATGTAGGAATGATAATTTCTGGCAAGCTACTGCAACCAGAGAACGCAGAAGAACCGATACTGGTCACGCTGTCTGGAATTGTTATATTCGTCAAACTACTGCAACCAGAGAACGCATTATTACCAATACCCGTGACATTGTCGCCGATTACTACGCTCGTCAAGCTACTGCAATTAGAGAACACAGAAGAACCGATACTCGTAACTGAATCGGGAATTACAATTTCCGTCAAGCTACTGCAATTACGGAACGCAGAAGAACCGATACTCGTTACACTGTCGGGAATTACGATTTCCGTTAAACTACTGCAACCACTGAACGCAGACCCAGCGATACTTGTTATGCTGTTGGGGAG
>JAZQGK010000029.1:0-25602 GCA_045539975.1 Candidatus Scatosoma sp.
AGGCTCTTTTCAAAACACCCCGGCAGGAAATCGAGTAAAAAAATGAAGAAAAATCATGGCAAAGCGCGGAAGACCAACACTTTTTACCCCCGAAAAAGAGGCGGAGATTTGTAAGTTTCTTGCGCTAGGATTGAGCTTTGTCCAAACCGCCAATTATGTTGGAGTGGATATTTCTTCCTTGAGAAAATACATGAAAAAGAACGTCGCTTTCGCGAGAAAATGCAAGCAAGCGCAGTTGACCAAGCTCGTGATGGCGCACCGAAATGAAATTGATTTGCTGGAGAGTGGCGATTATCGTGCGTCTCAAGCCGTCATTCATCGTGAGGAACATCGGACAGAAGCCCGTAAAATGCAAGCTCTGCGACGCGCCGAAATTGAAGCGAAAAACGCTTCGGACGACAGAATCATTCCAGCAATTTTGAACCTAAACGACGCCATTTGCGAGATTAACAACGCTTTTTAAATCCGACGCAACCTAAAATTCCGCTTCACCGTCGTTTCGCGTTGCTGAAACGACTACCGACAAGACCGCCCAACGTGAAATTTTGGTGTAACGGGAATTAATGAACGTGAGGATGATACGGAAGACGATGCCCCAGACCCATGACGTACCTGAAACTTCAAAAGCTGAACTGGATTCCTGAACAAGAGGAATATCTGATGTCACAGGCGCGGTTCATCGCCGCAGATTGTGGACGGCGTTCCGGGAAAACGGAAATCGCTTTTCGACGCATGTGTCGCGCCATGTTGCAACAGCATCCGACAATCGATCACCCACTTTATTTGTGGGGTTTGCCGACGGCTGACCAGGCGAAAACAACCATCTGGTTTAAGTTACTGGAAACGTTCGAGCCAATCATGTCCATCTGCAAAACACGGGATATGACCCTCGAAGTCCAGACGGGAACGCGACCTGACGGAACGCCGACCTCCTCAAAATTGCTTGTTCGTGGCATGATGAACGCGGCTCGCGTCGAGGGCGTGGGCTACTGTGGCGTGGTGTTAGACGAGATGTCCGACATGCCCCCGAATGCCTATTTGACTTCGGTATTTCCCGCTATTTCCGACATCAACTGCAACGGCTGGTGTATGCTGATTGGCGTGCCGAAAGTCCGTGGGGTTGGAGCCTCCTTTTTCAAGAACAAGTGCGAGGAATGGGAGGCGAATCCGAGTCCCCAATACGCGCGTTTTCACTGGACGAGCGACCGCGTTTTACCGCCAGCAACCATCGCGGAAGCCATGTCGCAACTTGACGAAAAAACGTTCCGAGAACAGTTTCACGCAAGCTGGGAAACCGCCTCTGGTCTGGTGTATTACGCATTTAACGAGAAGACGCACGTCCGAGAATTAACCGCGAATCCGTCGTTACCGCTCCTGATTTCTTGCGACTTTAACGTGAATCCCATGTCGTGGGTTATCTGCCAAGCGGGAATCAACGCGAACGGCACGCTTGACGGCGCAATTCACGTTATTGACGAAATTCGACTGACCGACTCCAACACCCCGGAAGCACTGGACGTGCTCTGGAGTCTGTGGGGAAATTGGAAGGCAGGTTATCACTTTTTTGGCGATGCCGCAGGAGCGCATCATAACACGACGAGCGACCTGTCGGATTATGTGATTATGGAACAGGACGAGCGTTATAAAGACCCGTCGACGAATATGGTTAATATCAGCGTTCCAAGCGCAAATCCCCGTGTTTTGTCGCGAATTGCCAGCGTGAACGCCGTCCTGCGAAACGCATTGGGAGAAGTGCGACTTTTTATTGACCCGAACTGCGTGGCGTTGATAAATGACCTGAAAAGCGTCGCGTATCTGGACGGAATGCGCAACATCGACAAGCGAGACGCGAGTTTGACACACATGTCCGACGCACTCGGATATCTCGTGCACACAATTGCGCCGATTGGATTCGACACGATGATTCAAGGAATGCCACTTGTCGTTTAAGGAGCAGGAAGCCAAAATGAGTAGGAAAAAACGCGGAATTACATACAATCCGAACGAAACGTCACGACTTTTGGAGCGAGTTTCCGGGCAACAGGTCATTGGCGCGTTGCCTCATGGGTCTTTCATGCTCGGCGCGCCCGCCTCGCAACGACTTCCGTGGTCGAAAATTCAGGACATGCGCATTCAGGAAACGATTGCATACCTGATGACGCTTATCACCATCGCGGGTGCGCAGTCCGAGTGGACGGTGGAAGCCGACGAAGGGGTTCCGTGGGAGGCGATTAACCTTGTGAAGCTCTTCATCTCCGAGTGCAAACACGACTTGTGGGAATCGGCAATCGACGGATTTTTCACGTTTGGTTGGTCGCCTTACGAGTGTATTTTTGACCTTGCGACGAATGAAAAAGGCGAAATGCGCTACTGCGTCCGACGGTTAAAACCGCTCCTGCAGGAAACGACGTTGTTGAGTATGGATTCCGAACAGGGGTTTACCGGGTTACAGTCCATGTACCCTCTGCCGGTTATCCTACCGCCTGTCAAGTCCCTTGTTTTGACGCACGAACGTCGTGGCGACAATCTGTACGGTCGCGCCATTTTCAAGAAGGCGGAGACTGTTTTTGACATGATAAAACAGGCGAGAACCAACCTTCAGGCTTTTGACGCTCGGCGAAAGGGACCGCGTTATATTTTGCATTACCCGTTTGGAACTATCAATAACCGGGATAATGCGGAAATTGCGAAGGATATGGTTGCGAGCCTCGAACAGTACAACATCGTTGCGCTCGGACACCGCCCCAACACGATGTCGAGCCAGATGTCCGCCACGGAATCCGACTGGAAAATCGAACAACTTCCAATGGAAGCCGTCTCCAGCGAATTTGTGAATCAATTCATGTATTACGACAAGCTCGTATGCCGTGCGTTTGGTATCCCGGAACGCTCCGTTTTGGAAGGAATTTTCGGAACGAAAGCCGACGCGAGCAACGGGACGGACTACGCGATTATGCGTGTCGAATACCTCGTGGATACCGTGGTAAATCAGGTAAATAAGTACATCGTTGACCGTATGTTGGGACTGAATTATTTTGGGCTGAAGGGGCGCGTGAAAATCGTCGCTGGGGCGATCGATAAACGCTCGGCGGAACGGGCGAACATGCTCATTCAGTCGCTGATGGAGAAGCCGTGGTGTGAAGACGTCGTTGCGAAAAGTATCGACGTTGAAAACATTCTGGTTGAGTCGGGCATTCCACGAATCAAGAAAGAAGAGACGAATCAGCCTCTGCGATGGGCGACCGACAAGACAACCGCCACGATGCCAACTCCACGTCCGGTTTATGCTTTTTTAGACTACAATGACCGCACAATGATGCCATTTTATGGAGGTATGCCATGTATGAGTTAAAACAAGGAGACTGCCTTGAGTTGATGAAAGAAATTCCCTCGGATTCCATCGATTTTGTGCTCTGCGACCTACCTTATGGTTGCACCGACTGCGCGTGGGATAAACCGCTACCGCTCGACGTTTTGTGGGGTGAGTATCAGAGAATTGTGAAACCGACTGGGACTATTGCGCTTTTTTGCATCCAGCCGTTCACAACACAACTGATTTCCACGAATTATCGCAATTTTCGGTTCATGTGGTACTGGCGAAAGAACAACATCACCGGGGGTCCTTTCGCGAAAGTCCAGCCGATGCGCTGTGTCGAGGAAATCGCGGTTTTCGCCCCGGCATCAAGTTACAACAATGCAGGAAAACACCTGAAATTACGAGAGTATTTTTTCGAGGAGTTGAAAAAATCGGGCTTAAAACGTAACGATGTGAACCGAATTTTAGGTTCCACCATGTCCTCGCATTACTTCACACGCGGAAACCAGTATGCAATACCGACCGAGGAAGCGTATGCCAAGTTGCAAGCCGTCGCACCGGGATGTTTTACGAGACCATTTCGGGAAATCACCGAGGAATACGGACTGGAAGTGCACACGGGAGAAAAAACGCCGTGTCGGTACACTTACAATCCACAGGGACTACGTCCGGCAACGCGAGCGCGTGCACGAGCTTACGGAAATAGAAGCGTTTACAAGCAGATGAAGCAGTCCGCGCCACAGGAATTTGAGGGGTATCCGAACCACCTGCTCTTTTTCGACCAAGAGGTTCACAATGGAAGCCAACACACAACGGGGACGCGGTTACACCCGACGCAAAAGCCTGTCGCCCTGCTGGAATACCTGATTCGTACCCATACCAACGCGGGCGACATGGTACTCGACAACACAATGGGGTCTGGGAGCACGGGCGTCGCGTGTATCCATACCGACCGCAATTTCATTGGTTTTGAGTTAAATGAAACCTACTTTGAGATTGCGAAAAAACGGATTGAAAACGTTGTCATAGAACACAAAAAGGAATTAAGTTCATTACAGGAAAAGGAGTATAACAATGCAGTTTGAAACACTGAAAAACAGAATTCACGCATGGATTCTTGCCGAGGCGATTACGACAGTGAACGTGGAAAACACGAGAAACATCCTCGCGAAAATCGTGGCGATTTTGAAGGATAAAAGCGACCAAACGGACATTGTTCTTGACGACTGGATTGTCGAGAAAATCGAGACACTGTTCACGGATGAGGACAATATTGAGATAATTACCGTTTTTCTCACCGAAAAACTCGAAGGAAAAGCGACGGAATACGAAGCTCTGAACGAAGCGATTCTTGAGGATTTCAGTCCGATAAAAGGCGTTTTGGTCAGTCTGCTGGAGACGGTTATGCCCGTCATTATCGACGCCATCACCACGCAGAGGGACATTTTCTTCGACTTTGACGAATCGGATGAGGAAGGTGAGGATTCTGCCGACAAGACCCCGTGGAGATGCAGCTTGAAAACCATTGCCACCATTATTTTAACGGTATTTTTCGCGCTCTGCCTCCTTTTCGGCATAATGGCGTGTACCGTCAAAGCAGACCTCTACACCGCCAGTAAAGCTGTCGTGCGCATCAGTGTGCCGGACGGAAGATACATTGGTTACGGTTCCGGCGTGGTTGTCAGTTCGGACGAAAAGTTTTACTATGCCCTGACCAACGCCCATGTCGCCAGCAAAAAACAGTGCAAGGTCGAGTTTTTCGACGCGGGACAGGTTTTCACGTGCTACGGAGAGACGGTCTATCGTAACACGGAGACCGATGTTGCCATGCTGAAAATCGACACGCAGGGAAAGTACAACCCGACGGTCGTTCCCGTCGACCCTGCATACAATTTCGAGGCAAATGAAGTCTTGGCAACGATTGGACACCCGGAGGGAGGAATGCCGACGCTTTACTTTTTGCACTTCAAAGAGTATTCTGAATGGTGGGGATTGTGTTTCATTCCCACGCCAAAACAAGGACGGAGCGGGTCTCCGATTCTCACTGCCGACGGAACGCGCGTGTTGGGAATCGTATACGCTCAAGTTGGCGAAGGTGCAGACAAAGTAGGAGCGGCGATTCCCGCAAATTACCTCGCGAGTATCTCGTCTTTTGCGATGAAGGGCACGCCCGTCAAGGAGTGGAAGCCCGCAAATAGCAAGAAATTACGACGTCTCGCACATTCCATTCTTGCAAATCCACAGGAAGAAGAAACCGAAACCGACGTGAAGCCGGAGAAGCCGACCTCGGCAGGAGCGAAAGTTAAATTTAACCCCGATGACACGATGGGAGTTGAGCTTGACCTGCCATTTCCACAGGTAAAACGAGGCGGGAAAACAATTCGCGAACGTTTTCAGAATCGCTCTCGCAAATCGCCTTTCCTGAACCGTCCGCGACGTATTCCACGCCCTAATTTCCCGAATCCAAGCGAAGATGTCATTCCCGAATCGGTATCACAGGAACCGACTGCGCAAGTGACGCTCACGCAGTATCAGACGCCATACTATCCATACAACGGAACGTGCCCGACCTGTCCCGGTGGCGTATGTCCAACGCCAACGCCTCAACCTGCACCAGCGACGCCAGTACAGATAAAGCCGAGATTCCCTAAAACGCCGGAGAAACCGAAAGAAGGAGAAGCGAAAATCCCAATCAAAATTGCCGACGATAACGCCCCCAAAAGTGAAAATGTTTTACCACCTCTCGACCCGTCCGCGTTACAGAGAGTAGAGGCGGAAGAGGCGAAAAAGAAGGAAAAACCAATCGAAAAAACAGACGAAAAAGCAACCGAAAATGAAGGCGAGTTGCCGACGACACAGCGCATTTCCGTTCAGAACCTCGCGGAATTTCGTGGCATGAAAAAGCGCGTCGGCGAGCTGGATGCAAAGGTCGCAGAACTTGAAGAAACCGTCGCCACGCTGAACGAGAAACTCGCCACTTTCGAGACGACTCCGATTGGCATTTTTCGTGACCGCCAGACGCTTCCCGACGCGGCGAAAGAGGGACTTCAGTCCGGCATAGAAGGAGCCGCAGGACAGGTTATCGAGGCGTTTCGCGTTGACCTGACCGACGACGTGAAGGAGCTTCTCACCTCCGCCACCGTCGCGATGGACGAGGCGACCGTCTCGATGCAGACCGTCACGACCTCGACCGCCGAAGCCACGCAAGTCGCGCAAACCACGCTGATTTCCCTGCAGGATTATGCCAAATCCGTCCGCAACGCCCTGTTCGTTTTCGGATTCATCGTCCTTGTCGCCGTAATTCTTATCGCAGGAATCCGAGTAAAAAATGACGTTATTACATGGATGTTTAAGGAGTAAAGGAGAAGCCAATGTCGGTTACAAGTTCCGTAGGAAACGTCTTAACCTTAATTTACGAAAACGGCAGTGAGCCGTCAGGAAGCGGAGGAGGAATTATTGATAACAATTTCCGGAAAATTGACTCCATGTTATCAGGTTCTGGAGGTAATATTTATATTCAAAATGCCCAAAATGCCCTGTATGCAAATTATGCAAATAGTGCAAGTAATGCAAATTTTGCAAGCGGAGCGTACTATGCAAATTACGCTTACTCTTGCGCTGGCAGTGGGGGAAGTACAGGCGTTCCAGACTTCGCGAAAGCCACTGGATTTATGTATCCCACAAGCTCTTATGGCTACACCGTTTCCGACACGTATCCCTACGCCATCTGGGGATCGCAATATAGCACAGCGTTTAATGGAAGCTATGTTTCAGGAACGAGTTCCTTTACTGGAATTCCACCTTTCGGACCTTTTATGTGTCGCTTGCAGATATGTCTTCACAACTACTATAACGACAGTCGAGCGTTTGCCGAAGCGTTAATTTGCGGTTGGAATTGTAGTATTTCATTCGTGAAAATGCTCCACTGTTACGACGAGTCGGGCACGGAAATTACAGCTTCCGACTACAGTATTTCATATTGCGAAAACATCTACTCTGCGAGTGTTGACGCCTCCAAAGAAGTTGACCTGATTTTCGCTCTCAATAGTAACCAGATTTACTGCGCTGGTTTCAAAAAACACGCACAGAGCGAACAAACATTGACGTATGTTTACATCACCGCCGTGTCGCTGTACTCTGGAACCGTATCAGGAACACAAGGTTATTCTTATTACTACTGTTCATAAACATACTCGCGCAACTTAAAAGGAGTGAAACATGAAATTTATTATAGCCGTCAACGATGAAAAACACGAGGCGTTTTTGACACGCGCAAAAGCGGTATTTGGCGATAACGAAACCTTCACACGAGTGGGATACACGCCGGAAACGTGTCCTGAAGCGACGCCGAAATGGTGGCTGGCAGGCGATAACCGCTGGGCGTTGTTGCAAGGTATAATTTTCGCGTTGGAAACGGCGCAACAAGCGGGGGAAGATTGTGAGATTTTTGAAGATGACTGCATTTTCAAACCAGATTACGCAGAACGTCGCGCAACATTTCTGGAAAACTTGCCGTCTGACTGGGATATGGTTTATTTCGGCGGACAGTTGCTTGCAAGACAGTTCTATCCCTTGCGAGAAATCGAGGGAAATGAACACGTTTTACTCGCAAAAAATGTTCACCGCAACCACAATTGGATTTGTCGAAACGCTACGATTCCCCGCCTTGTTGAGTGGTTACGCGCCGAATGTTGGTCGAATCGCCATACGACGGACTGGCGTATTGGCTATCTCCAAATGGAACCGTATTTTCGGACTTATATCCCCAAATTAGGGTGGATTTCAGGACAGGGAGCTGGTATGTCACAGCTCGACCAAGTTGAGTACCCCGACCGATGGTGGCATTTTACCGAGCCGGAAATCACAGAAGAACGGAAGACTTGGGAAACATTCTGCACTGCGCAAAAACAGGCGGAGGAACGCAAACGTTTTGAGAATTGGAAGGCAAGTATTGAGGAACGGAGCGAATAATGGGTTACGCAGATTTATCATTAAACGATTATGCGAACTTGACGCTTGAGGGGTACGCACAGTTGCCTCTTGAGGGTGGGACTGGAAGCGGTTCCACAGATGACTCCGGTTCCGACGCCCCAATCACTTCCTGCGCGTGGACAGCAACGACGGTTTCCGCACTGCAAAATGTGATTTCGACGTTAGCGTCAAAGGTCGATACGCTTCAGACAACGGTGAGCGCAATTAAGGCGAAAACGGATAATCTGCCAGCGTCGCCAGCCTCAACAAGCGATGTGAAACTCACCACAACCACACAAACGGTGGACGTATCGGGACTTGCGACTTCCGAAGCTCTCGCAAATGCCATTTCAATTACCACGGCGATTAAGGCGAAAACGGATAATCTGCCTGCAAATCCAGCGTCAAAAACGGATGTAAAGACCACTGTGACAACACAAACCGTCGATGTTACGACACAAACCGTGGACGTTTCTGGATTGGCGACGAAAGCGGAGTTGGCGAAGGTTTTCGCGCTGATTGCTAACTGGTCTGTAACTGGCGCGACGCTGACGGCAAAAGGAACGGACGGCGCGACGCTCGGAACATTCACACTTACGAAGGACGTTGACGGAAATATCACCAGCGTGACGCCCGCATAAAGGAGAACTGAACAATGAAAAGTTTCTTCTTTGTCGCCCGTCGTTTTGCGGTAGTGAACGTGTACGAGACGGCAATTACCTACTCTGACGAATTGCCGTACCTTGCGACTGTTTATATCACGGGTATTTGCGCCCATGACGTGAACGTTTCGGGTGTGTGTTTCCATGATGTTTGGGTTTATTCAAATTAGGTGCAAAAATGGCGCAATCAATCAATCACAATGTAATCGCTTATGCAAACGGAACGGTACTGATATGCGCACTCATCAAGGACTTGTGCGGGAGCATTGTGACGTCAGACCGATTGAGCAGTATTAAATACTCGATTTATCGGCTTGGTGAGTATGGAAACAACGCCCGAACGACGGTTACTGGGCATACGAACCGCGAATTGACGCTCGAAAACGTTTTTTACGACACGGTTCAGCAAGCGACTTTCAACGGCGAGCAGGTAAAGTACAACTTCCGCTGGACGATTGACAACACGACGGCGGAATGTTTTCCGAACGCAAACGCAAGATACCTTATTCGCTTGGACTTTTTCCCTGTTTCAGGCTTCATTTCCCCGGTTCAAATCACCGTGGACACGATTTAGGAGGACGCAAGATGACAAACATCATACCATTAGAAGATTTTAACAGCGTATTAATCGGTCATTCCTACTGCTCTCGAACCGACATGGAACGACGCTGGGGTAGGAAATGTATCCAGATGTGGGCTGACATCGACAATGACGGTGATGAGACAAAAATAAGTGAGCAAATCGCATGGGCAATTACGTGCGCCACGTCGCAGATTGACGCGGATTTCGCCTCTTCCATCTACAGGATTCCGTTTAATCCCGTGCCGACGGAGGTACGAAAACATGTAGCCGCGTTAGCGGGAGTTCAGCTTTTTAAGTGCAGAGCGATGTCCGCGACGAACGACAGCCCGACCGTCCGTATGGCTGAAGTGGAGTACGAAGAGTGGAAAATCAGGATTTTTTCAGGAATAGAAATCCCTAACGCAATCAGGAGGAACAAATAATGTCAATTAAATTGAAAAAAGAAGTTATGCGCGTCGGCGATTTTCAGAAGAAAGACGGAACGCGATTTACAATTACCCCCGAACGTCTCCAGCACTGGAAGGACGCTTTTAGCGAAATGAAAAGTCTCCAAATTAACGTTCCGATTTGCAAAGACCACCAGACGGACGTTGACCACACGGTCGGTACGGTCGAGGACATGGAAACCGACGGTCAGTCGCTTTACGCAATTCTGGAATTTCCGGACGAACGTTTCGTTGATTTGACGAAAACCAACGGCGTGTCGATTGCGGCTCGTCCCATGATTCCGACGGGTGTGAAGACTTTTGAGGACGCAATTGAACACATCGCGCTGACCTCTCGCCCCATGATTCCCGGCTTGAGTGGATATAGTCTGGTGTGTAGTCTGAACGACCCGACCGAGGAAAATGAGGACGACGACAAGGATAAAACCCCGCAAAATACGATGCCGGAACCGTCTCCCACGTCGCCACCGTCCGCTCCTGCGCCGAAGCGGGAAACGCCGCCGAAGTGGGAAACGCCACCGACGCAAGTCTCGCAACAGGTACAGACGCCAACGCCGACGCCTGTTTCAGGATACGCGCTCCAACGGGCAATGGAGATTTTGAGCGAAATGTTCGGCATTCCGATTCCTGCCGAGGCGACGCGGACGGAGGAAGCCGCTATCGTGTTTCTCTCGACAATCGCCGCCTGTAATAAGGCTGGCATGGTGCAGAAACAGACGCTGATTGAAGCCTCGGCAAACCAATCGCCGGAAACCGCTCCGACACAGGAGCCTCCGACACAGGAACCACCGCAAGAACCACCGCAAGAACCGTCGCAGACTGACGAAGCCAATCCACAAGATGATGGCGACAGCGACCAGCAACCGCCAGATGACCAACCGCAGGACGACGGTCAGAATCCACCGGAAGACCAGCAACCGCCCAACGATGAGGACGACAATGTGCCTGAAAACAAGAAGAAAAAGCGGACGCCGGGTGAGGATGGAATCGTTGCGTCGCTGAATGATTACCGTCGATTACAGATAGAATCGCTTGCAACTCGCTGTGGCGTTCCACTCGGAAAAATGCAGGAAATGACCAACAAATTCTGCTCTTGCGACACGCAGGAAGCCTATTTTGCGACGCTTGGCGAGTTTGAGGCGTTTCGTGGCGGGTTGGAGTGTTCCCTGAACAGTCAGCCACACGACCCGGCAGGACTTTTGGGTACGTGGACTGGCTCGCAGTTCAATCCGCTGAAGAAGAATAAACCTATTTTTGAACAACGCGGTGAAAACCGTGAAACTCAGACAAAATAAGGAGGAAACAACATGACGTACACGAAAACTCATGACCGAATACAGCGCGTTATCTGGAGCGACATCCTGATGGCGCAAGACCGAAGCGCGGTTTTTACCTACGAAAAAGTGAAGATGACAGGTCCGACCACGATTCCAGCAAAACCAGCGGTTTACACCGTTACGATTGCGAAAAGTGGGAACTCGACGAATGACAAAACCCTGATAATAGGTGGCGTCACCTTCACGGCAAAAACCACACCTGCGACGGCTGGAAACTCAGGCGCGGACGTACAGTATGCACTGAATGCAACCGCCACAGAAATCGCGACGCTTGTGAAAAATAAGGGGCTGACGAACTATACCGTCACGGTCAGCGGGAACGTCTTGACCTACACCCAGACCACTGCAGGGACGGGGAATGCCGTCACGATTGGCGAAGGAACCGACGCTACCATCACAGCAACGGTGGCGCCGACACAGGAATACGCGGCTACGAACAGTACGAATCCGGAGTACAACATCGAGCCGGGCGAACCGCTCTACCTCGTTTCCGTGGGGACGGACGGTGTGAAAACGGTCGCTCCGATTAACGTGACTGAAACGTTGCAAATCAGCGCATTTTGCGGATTTAGCAAAGACCGTTTCAGCGTCAAGAAGGACGAAACGGTCGACGAAGCGGTCATGGCTCGCACGGGTTGTGAGCTTGATGTCAACCTGCTCCCTGACAGTGACCAGTTTGGGAACGCCATTTCCTATGATTACACGTCCGGCTCGCTCCGTGAAAAAGCGGAAGCGAAGGGTTTTATTTTTAGTAAAAAGCAGTCCTAAAAACCATTCAAATTTTGAAAGCAAGGAGGCTTGATTATGAGTATTGAAAATGTACTTGAACGTTTCGTGAAAGACCCGATGTACGCGCCACCGCAAATTAACGGTTGGTTCCGTATTTTGCACGGTATCAATCCGACGACGATGCGCAAGGCTTTCGGCGCGACGATTTCCGAGAGTGCGCCAGCGTATCTCGTTCCTGACGACCAGACAAACGTCACGGTTCCCGCCATGAACATGACGAAAACGAACCGCCTGTATCGTCTGGAATACGAGCTGAAATACCAGAACGGAACGATTACGATTCCGACGATGAGTAACCGAGGCGCTCCGGCAAATCAGAAAATCATGGACACGGTCGTGTCGTCTTTCCTCTTCAAAATCCCCCATTACAAGATGGAAGACGGGTTAATCGCGGATGATTTCCGTGAACGCATTCCGTTTCAGGGGACGACTGAAGACCTCGTTCTTGTCGAGCAGGTGATGGCGGAGAAATTCGAGTTGGCGCAAATCCAGTGGGAAGACTTGTGGGAGTATAACTTCTGCATGGCTGTCCGAGGCTACGTGATGAATGGTCTGAATAATACCGTCCTTGACCTGTATGATAAATTCGGCGTTAAACGCAAGACGATTACTATCGATTTTGGAACCAACAACGACAATAACGTGTATCACGAAATCCTCGACGCCGTGCTTTATCAGCGTGTTTCTGCGGGTTATAACCACAACAAGCGCGTGGCTTTTTGCTCGCCGGAGTTTTACGAAAAAATTCGAACAAACACCCACGTTTATGAAGCGCACAAGTATCAAGACAGCGCGTTTTTGCGTGAACTCGGTCTTGAAGGTTTTAACCATTACGACGTCGAGTGGGTTCTCTACCCCAACGGAACGGCAACTGAAAACAGTTACACGCCGTGGATTGAACCGGGAGCCGCGTATCTTGTGCCGTTCGGGATTCCAGAGCTTTTCCATGAAACTTTCGGTCCTGCCGACTACATGGAATCGCTGGGAAAACCGGCTCAGAACATGAACGCGAAGTACGAGCTGATGCCGATGGCTCGCGGTCTGAATCTGGAATCGCAGACAAACGTCATCGTTCACTGCACCCGACCGCAGTGTATTGTAAAACTGGTCGCGAAAGAGTTTGAGACGCTGGAGCGTTTCGTTCCGAAGTCGCCAGTGACTCCGGTAAAACGGAAGTGAAAAACAGGAGTATGACCCAATGTCCACGAAACCACGCTTACAACTCGATACGGAATTGCGTCGTGTTTTGAACTGGGGACGGAGTGAAAAAGACATTGGTTTCATGCTCCGCGAGTGTTCCAGAGTATATCGTGACTGGGTGGCTCGGCGGTTTCTCGACCAGTCGCAAGGAAACGGCGATTGGGAACCGTTGAAGCCCGCCACGATAGCGCAAAAGAAACGAAAAGGAAGCAAAAATCCGACTGGTATCCTTTCCGATTCGGGCAGACTGTACAAGGCAATTAAAACCGAAACCATACTGGGGTTCCGCGATTTTCCGCACTTCGGCATGGGAACTGAAACCACGATTTCACGCATCAAGCCGACCATTTCGATTGGTATTGGCTCGCCGAGTTTGTCTTGCACAAAATTTCAGGGTGGGGCGGGGAGTAATGTCGTCGTTTCTCGACAGAGTAACGACGGAAATGCGGGATTTTATAATGCCTCGGATTTAAAATATTCGAATGGAATGACGACTGAAGAGGTTGCAGAGCGTCATCAGCACGGCACGTCCACCGTTCCTGCCCGTCCGATTTTCGTCTTGCCTCCGCCAGAAGTGATGGAGAAAATGGCGTCGGTTGTCGTTCAAAAAATGTTAGAAATATGGGGGAATCCATGAATGAATTGTTTCAAGATATTTATGATACGCTGGTCGAAAAAGTCAAGGAAGTGTCCATTTTTACGGAACGAAACATCATTGAATACGCACAAGAAGACCAAACGAAACGGCTTTACAGCTCTGCCGACTATCCGCGACTGGAAATCAAGCCCGTCTCGATGGGACACACTGGCTCAACGTCGAGTTCCTGGAATTATACGGCAATGTATGACGTGACAGTCGCTGTCGGAACAATGGACTTTTCCAAAGTCAACCCGATTATGCGCGAGTTACTTATTATTGCAAACAAGTTTCTTTCATGGCGAAAACGCTATGACAACGGCGACCTTGCGCTTGGGCATTCCCACTCCGACGTGAGCTTCGGCAAATTCGCTCCCGAACGTGGCTTGGAAACCATCGACGGTTGGGCTTTCCGTTTCACAATCACCTTTCACGCAATCATGAAGCAGGAGGAATAAGATGTATACTAATACCGGGTCAAAAGCGTGCGTATCCTTGAAAGGAAACGTGCTTTCAACCGTTAAAAGCTATAATATCACGAGAAAAACGTCCTCACCCCATTCCGGTGTCACGAGCAACTCGAAAGGCGGAACGCTCGCAGTCGCTGGCGCGTTGGACTGGTCGGCAGGGTGCGTTTCGTGGAAGCTCGTGCCTGCGATGTTACCGGGAGAATCCGGCGAATTCATAGGTTATCAGGGCATCAATGACTCCGACACAGGTAACAATCATCAAGGCGTAAAACAGACCGGACAGTGTATCTGTACCCAGCTCTCCACGACGATTGATGTGAAAAATCGCGCTCCGATTGAGTGGACTTACGCTTTTCAAGGAGCGGGGGAGCTAACCGAAACGACTGGTACGCTGAAGGATTCAAGTAACCCGGAAGTCGTTCGTCCCGTGGCTGGCGCATTTTCCGTGACAAAATCCGGAGGAGATTCTGCGTCGACAGAAAACTGGAATTTGGCGCAAGTTTCCATCACGATTTCCTCCGCAGTCAGTGGCGGTGGCGCAACGTCGTCGTCAAACGGCTGGTTCAGGCGACTTGGCGGTCCGATTAACTTCACCTTCGAGATGACTTTCGAGAACGACCGTCTGGAAGACCTCACTTTCGATGTCGGCGACGATATTGCCGTCACCATCACGCTCGACAACGATGATGAAATCGTGATGAAATGGATTCACATCACGGGTTTCGGCGACGCGACGCTTGACAACGCCTCCGCCGAACCAATCACAATTCCAGCGTCCGGCACGATGACCGCCTACAGCATTGCCGGAGACGGTGGTTACGGCGAGATTTCAATCGGCAACACAAAAATCTGGCCGAAGGACGATGAGTAAATCGGGATTTTTTATTAAAATTTAGGAAAATTTTCAGAAAATCAGTTTCAAGGTATTGACTTGTTTGGACGATAGAGTATAATAGAAGAAAACCTTCGGTACGGGAATACCGAAGGTCGAGGTTGGGGTCTCGTCTTGCTTGGTTAAAAACTAATTAGTAACAGAAGTTACTGAAAAGGATTAAAAAAACAATAGCGAGAACAATAATTATAATTGTTTTTACCCTCATGGGAACCTCCTTTCTGCAAGGAGACCCCCGCCTCTACTTCTTTCTATCGTCTGAAATTGGTGGATTCTTGAATATATTCTGATTTTCTGTGAACACGCTTTAACCCTCTTTTTACAGGAGTTTTATCATGTTTGCAGATTCACTTGAATTGACTTTAAAAGCGATTTCGGATGGGCGTGAACTTACCATCACGGTACGTCCGCTGACCCTCGCAATGAAAAACAATCTCGATGAATGGTTGCGGTATCGTTTCTTAAAACGCGCTCTCGACGAGGGAGAGGACATGGCGACCGCAGAGCGAATGGCGGAGGGATTGGACATCTTCGCAAATAACTGGTTCATGCCCAACTTGGGTTGCGCCGCTCGTATTTTGTGGGAGTTATGCCGTCCCGGAATGTCGTATGCCACGTTCGAGAAGTCGTATTTCTCGGCAAATTTGCGCGACCTAAATGTTGAATCCGACGTGAAAGCACGTTTTCAAAATAACAGCATGGTTGTCGAGGAGGCGACCCGATTTGCAATGCAAAACCCTACGGAGGATACGACGGAGGAAACGTCTCCGATGCCGTAAAAAAGGAGGTAAAACGCCCAGTTCGCGTTACCCAACGGGAGCGCGAGGAGCGTGACGCTTTACTCATTAAAAGTTTAGGCGAGCATTTTGGTTTTACGCCAAGAGAAATCGGCGACATGACGGTTTTTCAGGTCGTTGCGCTTATGGAAGACCGCGACGATGGCAAAAAAACAACCGACACTTCCGGCGCAAAACAGACGATGAGCATCGCAGAGTACAGGAGGCTTGCGCGTGGACAGCTCTAAAAAAGTTCAGCTTGAAATCGAAATGACGGCGGATAATAGCGATGTCCGTCGCAAAATTGACGAAATCCAGAAGGCTCCGCAGTCTTTCGAGGTGAAGCTCGGTCTGGATACGCAAAAAGTCCAGGACGAAATGCGCAAAATACAGCGTTTTGCGCACGATTCGTCACGGGGTAACGTGCGTGAAACGTACTCTACACAGACGAACGCTCGCGTTGTATTGACAAGACAACCTGAAATACGCATAGAGAACGTGCCGAAAACGGAAACTCCTGCGACTACAGTAGCCACGTCGATTCAGGATTTTCGCAAAAGTGGAGCCAGAGCAATGACGGAAGTTTCTCCACCTCCCTTACCACCAAAATATGCGTCTTCAGAGGGAGAGAAAAAGCCGAAAACTGCCGACCAACTGTATGAAATGGCGGAGAAAAAAGCCGTCGAGCATAATGAAGTCGTCAAAATGGCGGATAAACTTTGGGAAGAGTATAACAAACTTTATGATGAATACGACAAATCAAAAGTAACCGCGAGTGACGAGGAACTGGCAAAAATGGACGATGACCTCGCCCAGCGAGAAGCGTTGTTGGACGATTTTGACAGGGAAGTAAAAAGCCTTAAAAAAGCGTATGAAAAGTTGCAGGATAGAGCGAAAAAAGCGGAAGAAGCCGAAAAAAAGGCGAAGGAAGAGGAAAACAAAAAAATTCAGGAAAAACTGGAGGAGGCAATCGAAAAGAAAGAAAAAACGCAACTGCCGAAAAAGAACCCACCTCAAAAACCGAGCGTTAAGGAGACGCCAAAGTATCGGAATTGGCAAAATTTACTGGAGGAAAACAAGAAGGCGTACTATGATTTATGCGACTCCATTTTAGCATTGGGAGACGAGCAAAAAAGGTTGACCGAAGAGCGAAACGCCCTTATTTCCCAGCGTGAAAACTACGACCCGGATTCCAGCGGAAACGAAGATATTCACCAAATTGAGGAGCAAATGGGGCGGAATCAAGCGCAAATTCGCGACTATGGAGCCAAACTAAATGATATTAAAAATGAGCAAAGTATCAGTGAGGGAAAAATCAGTATATTAGAGATAAAGGAACGGAAAGAGCAGGTTGGCGAGCGAAAAAGACGGCTGGAAGATAGGTTAAAAAATCTGAATGGACGGTTGGCGAATGTCGGTGAAAATGCGCCAGAAGAATCCGAAAAACTCCAGACGGAAATTGCCAGAACGATGGCAAAGCTGGTGGCTGTGCGCACGGAGTTTCAAGCGGTCACGGACGAATCCGCAACGACAATTCAGAGCGTTGGTGAGAAAATTCAAGAGCGCAAGGAAAAACAGAAAGCTACCGCAAAAAAAGCTGAAAATCAGGAGATAGAAGACCGTTCGTATGGCACTGACCAACAGATGATTTCCGAGATTTTTGAACGCTTGGAGAGGGTTCTTGAAAACCACCTTTCAGACAATGACTATCAGACGCTGAGCGACAATTTTATCGACAAAACCACGGAAATGCAAAACGCCCTGAACAGCGTGATGAACGAGCGTGGAACGATTGAAAATACTCTTGAAAAAGACGACCGAATCGACTACTTCCGAATTTTACCCCCGACGCAACCCCAAATTTCACTTCCCCGTCGTTTCGCGTTGCTGAAACGACTGCCGAAAGGACCGCCCGACGCGGAATTCTCATATAGAATTGGTATAGTCAAGCAGGTTCAGGACGCGCTTCAGGAGATGTACGATAATGCCGTCAACATGATAAATGAGGAGGCGACGCGAACTGCGAGACGCGATAGATTATCGTCCGACGACCTTCTCGACCCGGAAAAAGTCGGGGAAAAGTTACGTTCCCTGAACGACGCAATTGACGATTTACAGAAGAAAAAGGAAAAACTCAAGGAGAATAACGCGCCGAGAAAAACGACAAGCCGAATTGACCGAGCGATTGGTACATTACGCCGAAACCGTGAGGATGTTGAGTGGAGAGCGGAAGAAAAACAGCGAAAAGAGGAGGAAAACAGCATCGTCGCGCCTCGCTTTTTACGACGTCTTTTCGGTTTTGGAAGTGGAGGTTCCGGTGGCTCTGGAGGTTCCGGTGGCAGTTCCGGTGGCTCTGGTAATTCCGGTGGTTCCGGCAGGATTCCCATTCGCAATGTTCAGGGGGCGATTCGTGGCGTTGTGAACGTGACTTCCGGCATTCGCAGAGGAACGATGAGCCTCAGTTCAATGGCTAGTATGGCGGGTAAGGCGTTGAAGGCTCTCTCTGCGCTTGGACCCAGAGGCGTCGCTATTGGCGTGGCGCTCGCAGCTGCATTCGCTGGCGTGATTGTTGGGCTGATGAAGATGTGCGAACGTCTGAAAGAAGCGGCGGAATTGCGTAAAACCTTCAATTCACTCAATAACGAAGTCAAGATTCTTGGCTCGCAGATGATGACGCTCGGTTACATCAGCGACGACATGATAAACCAATTCGTCAACATTCAGGTCGAAGCCGAGAAAACCGCGTGGGCGAACCGATTTTTGACGGAAGCGGACAAGGAACTCGAAGCCAACTTGATGGAAATGCGCATTGCGTGGGGGACGTTTTCCGGTTGTCTCGGCGACGTGACGACCGAAATTGTAAACGGACTGTTCCCTATTTTAGAGTTTCTTGGAAATTTCCTGAGCGTGACTTTCGGAGGCATTTTGAAAGGATTTTATGAGTGGTGGATTATGATAAAAGACGCGCTTTCCGCAGTTGGAGACGTTATCGCGCCACTTATGGAAAAATTGAAACCGTTGGGGGATTTTCTCGGAAAAACGCTTGGTTCCGCTTTTCGAGGACTTGCGAACCCGGTCGCCACGATTGGAAAAGCCCTCGGAATCCGCTATTTTGAAAACGTTGGTAAACGCGCTGATGATTTCGTCACGAAAAATGCAGAACAAGCGAGGGAAAAGGAAATGCCGACCGTGAATTTCGGTCCGTGGCAGAAATTACAGACGCTCCTCAACGGCAACAAAAAAGCCTCGACGGAAAGTCTGACGTCCGCGTATGACCGAATCAACAACGCTGTGGCGAACCGTAACCCGGTCGTTGACGCGATTTACAAGCAGATGGAGGCGGAGAAACAGTTCCAATCGGAAACGAGAGACATGGACAAGAAAAGCCTCGAATACCAAGAAAAAGTAAGAGCGCATAACGATTCCGTCGCAATGTGCCTCAGTGATATTAAGGGAATGTTAGGGCGTTTTAACCCGGCAATGGCGGCGGTTGTGGAAGGATAAATTATGGCAACTATAATAGATGGTTATGTTCCAATGGGATTAAATTATTTTTACTGCACTATTAACAATCAAAACGTCGAAGTCGTTGACGGCTCGGAAAAATGGGAGTTTAAACGCCTTTCCGCACCGTCCGCGTCCGTGTCTTTATGGGTTCCTGAAAGTAAAATCACAGCTGTCCTGAATGAGTTAATGACCCCGCTCCAGCACCCGCTTTTTCCGTTTATGTACGTCGAGGGCGTCACCCTTGCGCAACAACTCGGCAAAGGCGAACCGATGGGGCACACCATGCGTCACGATATGTGCCAAATCGACGTGACGTACACGCCGTGGGACAAAACGTACACCGAGGACATCTCGATGCAAGCGAAAATGATAACGCTTCCGAAGTGGCTTTTTATCTGGGATAATGGGCGTCTGCTAGCCGACGGAGAGGAACCCGCAAGAATCGTCCGTACCCACAAAATACGGCATTCTTACACCTACCTGCAAGAAATCCCCTCATGGACGCATACCGACATCGGCAAAGTCAACAGCCTCCAAATTCACGCGACGAGCATGTCAAGCACGGACATCGACGAATGCGGAAACAAGAAGCAACACGACGTTTTTTACGACCCGGAAACGCTTCTCTACGAAGGTGCGGAAACCAACTGGACGTGGAACCGCTACGGAACTTACGGCTGGCAGGTCACCACCAATTTCAGTTACAATCCAAACGGCTGGAACAAATGGTACAACGCAATTTCAGGCGAGTGGCGCACGCTCAAGCGTTATGCAAGCGGTGAATTACCCGACTGGTCTGACCCAAACGCCTCAATGGGCGGAACCGGCTGGGAAGATTTTAAAATGTACGAAGCAATCGACCTCACGAACCAGTTTCTCTATAACGTGAACGGGTTTTCAGGCGTGGGAACGACAACCAATCCAGAAATAACAAACCCGGAAGGATAATTATGAGAAGTACCTACAATCACCTCCAGCCCCCGAAAGTCGGTAAACCGCTGACACGCACGTGGGTGGAGAATGTCACACAAAAGCTGAACGACTTGAACACGCTGGAAACGTCGCCAACGCCGTATCTCAACCCACTTTTATTACGGGTAAAAAACATGACGGACAAGGGACTGGAAATGTACTCCGTCCTGCGAATCACGACGCCGGAAATCACCGACACGAAGGCGTTTCCGCAGATTTTACACACCCAGATGAACGAATTTCTCGGATATACTCCCGAAGGTTCCGACGACGAGAAAATCGGTATCACAACCTACACCTCTCCGCCAACGACCGTCGTTCCATGCGTCGTTTCGGGTCCGACGCCTGTGAAAATCAGGTTTCCTAACGAGGCGAGTTTCAATTACCCTTATGCCGTCCCGATTGAGGGCGACACGACGCAACTTCAGGCGTCGCCGTTCGGAAAAATCCTCATTCTCTGGCACGAAACGCCGACCAACGAGCAGAGGGAAAGTACCGACGTCGCGCTCTATGCGTGGGTTCTTGTGGGGGACGGCAACCAACCGCTTTTTTTCAAGCTGAACGCCGACCTTACGAGTGAAACTTCCGCCACCGCCATCATCGTCGACGAAACAGGCGAACCGCTGGGCGACGGAATCGAGAAAACCATCTACGCGCCAGTGGGAGCGGAAGGCGAAACGCACCGCTGGAAAAAGGACGTAATTGTCGTGGCGCAGTGGTCAGAGTACCTGAAAAAATGGATAATTCCCTCGACCGACTACTCCGAAGTTTTCGGAAAACTCACCGCCGACTGGGTGAACACGGAACGTTCCGCCGAAATCACTCTGGACACGGATTTTAAGGTTTTCGGCGAGGAATCACTCATCGCCTACGCCTCACCAACATTACCCAGCTCGCTGTCCGCCGGAACCGCCGTCACTTGCCGATACATCAAGGCGCGTGGGGAGTGGTTTTTTTTTAGACCCGCGCAAGGAAGCGAAAATTACACCGTTCTGGACTGTTCCGGCACGGCGTTATGGGGACTTGGAACGCATACCGACGGACGAAAAATCTGGGCGACGACGCTCTCGCCTTTTTCGGTTCCCGTCAATTTGTACTCAACGCTGGCGTTACTCAAGAAACAAAAAGCCGTCGCGTGTAAAATTGAAGGGGGAAGGAAAGACCAATACCTTCACTGGGTCGAATTTCCGACGAATTTGAGTCAATCGCCGGGGCGACTTCCAAGTTACATTCTAGAGCGCAACGGAGAACTTTATTTTCTGTGCGACGACGGCGACAGCGCAACCATTTACAAAATGGACGACGCATATTACCGCTACGGCGCGAACGGCGAATATTACCAAATGGCGACGCTTTACAACGGAAAAAACCTCTATAAATCCGGCAAGCCGACCGACTGGGAAGGGGGCTACGCTTACGTCTATTACGACGGTTTCGGCGAGTGGCTACGGGGCGAACTGGGACGGTTACACACGCTTGACGAGGACTACTACGGGTACCACAGTCGCGACACTTCCGGCAGTGGCGAAGACGCAGTCCCCGACCCTTTAACGCAACTCATCGGCGAAGAATACGCCCCGCCATGCTGGACGCGTGATGGATATGGTAGCAATTACCGAGGTGAATTTACCCCGCAAAATGGAGCTTCCGGTACGTTTATTTTCGGACGGGCGCAGTGGAACTTAACCGACGGAACGCACCGCGCCGTCTTTCAGGACAAGTGGGACGCGGACGATGATTGGCTTTACATCGAGAACAGGAACAACGCGTCTCACTATTCCGGGGAGTTTAACGGCGGGTATTTCGCGACTTGCGACGGTGAAAGAAAACGGTTTTTCTACGGAACGACCATCAGCGGAAACGGCAGAACCGCTCCGATTTTAGGCAAGCGGTACGACAATCAAAACGGCTGGTACGAACTGGAAAACGGAACCGAATTTGCGACGGAAGGCGAGCAAAAAATGGTTTTCAAAATCGAAGAGCGGAGCGATATAACTTTCACGCCCTCATACTTGCTTGAATATGGAATGGATATTCTGGAACATCCGACCGAGGATTATTATTACATCAAAGAATCCGACGTCGCTTTCTGGAAAATCGTCAAATCGGACGTTCAGGAAGAATTCACGTTTACATTCACCTTGCCGGACGGTCTGACCGACGAGGAAATCGCGGAAAAAACGCAAGAAAACAAGACCGTAACGCTGGAAAATATCATCAAAAACGAGTGGGATTCCATCGGAATTTCCAAACCGCGCCGTGATGGTAGCGATTTTGTCATTGGAACCCCAAACGACCCAAACGGCTGGCGACGGATTGAAGCCTCAAAACTCCAAACCTCCTACGCGATGCAACACACTGCCGTCGAACGAGAGGACATCGCCATCTCCTTCCGCGATTACAACGGCGAAGACGGAACCGAAGAAATTTGGCTTGTAACCCCGGAGATTATGACATGACCAGAGTAGAAATAAACGAAGTAATCGACCTTCTGCGCGACAAGCTCCCGCCGATTTTCAGTTATTCTGAGATGGACGGCGAAGACGCGACGCACGCTCTCCTGCCAATCCCGGAGGGCGGACGCTTGACCGCCGAAAAACTGAACGCCATGACGAGACTGACGAAATACTGTTGCCAATGCTACGTCAAGCCAGCCCCCGTCGTCACAGGCAAAATCGACGGACGCGACGGAGCCGAAAACCTTCCCGGTGAGCGTCCCATCGGCTTCATGCCCGTCCTTTACGACGGTTGCAAAATCCAAGAATATCTTGAGTGTAACGTCGAAGGTTGCTTGCAACGTCACCCCGACGGACCGCTTTTCCGCCCAACTTCCGTCCGAAAACCGAGCCTCCTCCTCGCACAACCCGTCACCGCCGGAACGCTCCCTAACGACTGGGACGCGCTACTTGCGGACATGAAAGAATTACTTTCCGAATGCGACTGGCTCCCGATGTCTGGAAGCGTCCCAAACGGTTTTTCCGCCTCCTTTATTCACGATTTTCGCGACCCAACTTACCCAATTTCCAAAGATTGCTGTTTTTATGGCTACTTGAGCGGCGACGAATTTCGATTAGGCGAGTCGAACGGGTACTACGACAACTACGCTTTTGCGCAAAGCTGGACGGTAAACATCGCCAACAACTATGTTTTTCCGATTGAATTGGAGATTTTCACCTACCATTACAACCGAAATTTCACGCCATATCAGACGGTCGTGCACTACAGCGACCTCCAATCGGAGCGAATCACGCAAACCAACAATTTGCCTCCGTTTTCGTCGTTTGTATCCGAGGCGACCGACGAGATTTTAGACATAATGGCGACCGAGTTGTCCCAAGCGCGACAAAATCCGTATGGGTCGTACAAGTACATTTTCACGCGCGGTTACGACTACATTGGTCTTCCATTATTGGACGGAATTCTTGACAGTATTTACGACTACGCCATGAAAAAGCGTTACGAAATCTTTATTTCGTCGCTTGGCGAAGTGACTTACGAAACCGAAACGCATTATTTAGAGCCGGGCGAAAGTTTAACCATCGGCGCGTTCGACGAAACGCAACTTACGACGCGCCTTCGGTCGGAACTTGATGAATACAAAGCTCTTTTACTCGCCCAAGTCCCCAAATTTCACGATTTTGCGACCTCCAACAACCTCGCCCCGCCCACATTCGACGACGGGACATACTATTTCAACCAATCCGCCTACCTCTCCTACTCCACCGCCCACCTCCTCCGCTTCCGCCAGACAACGAAGTAACAAAATTCCCCACCTTCCCTTCTTCATTAATGAAAAAAACTTCCACGCAGTAAACGTGGGGGCAACAATAACGAAAGAAGAGAACTATTTACGTCGGATACACATCTCCAATGAAGTCGCTATAAAAGGAACGCCGAACTAAAATTCGAATAAATCGGTATTATAAGTCCCCATTTTCTCAATTGCCATCGTTTTTTTGGAACTTGACTTCATTGAAAAAAATCGCAGATTCTCCATCTTTTGAAGGGATTCCTTTTTTCATATCGGTTTTTAGACCATCTGGCGAAGCAAACAAAACTCCAGCTTCGCCGACCAAGTCAAACTCTTTATTTCCCTCGTAAAAGACACATAAAATTTGTGGTTCATAGAATAATGCGGTTTGCGCAAGGAATAAGTGAAGAGCATAACGGGAGGTTGCTCTGGAAGGATACCCTCCTTTGCTCATGGGGAAAATTCCTATAATCGCTTTGTCGGATAACGTCGGTTTGTACTTGAAACCTCCATGTAAATCGAGACTGGCGCCCTGATTTGCCGTCATTTCGGAAAAGGTTACAAGAAAATTTTCTTCACTTATACTCTGAAAAACACAGACGTGATAGGTTTTTCCTGCGCTCAAAATAACGTCCACACGACCTTCATCGATTTTTCCGGAATTATAATAAGTCAAACCTCTTTCTTCCCGCCAAAAAAACACTTGCGAGCCGTTTTTTACCGAATCGCCTTCACGAGTTACGGGAATTTGGAAATTTAGATTTTCGGAAACGCTAACAAGATTCCCGATGTTAATTTCCGTAAGCAATTCACCATTGGAACGATGCGCCGTGGAAATCGATTCATTCTGCCACATACGAATTTGAGCAGCCGAAATAGCGACCGTTTCCGTTTCCGGATTCACGAACCAAAACATGGGATATCCATCGTTTGAACTTATTTCAGAATCCTCTGCGGACAACGATTTTCCTAATTCATTGAACTCGATTTTCCCGTTGCGGGTCAAGGAACCGATATTTTGTTCCAAGGGTATTGGATAATCCATTCCATAAAATACGGTGGTCTTCTCTATCACCGATTCATCGGTAATACCCTTGAAAGAAATTTGTTTCAATCCCTGAAAAACATCATTTATCAGAAAGCTCTCAAGGCAAAAGGGAAAGTCTATACTAAATGTATGCGAATTATGGCAACCCATACTATTACATAGGCTAAGCACAACGAAAAGAAAACAAATACTTTTCAAATTTTTGTTTTTTGTGCGATTGCTGTTCATTTATAGGTTCCCTCCTT
>JAZQGK010000030.1:0-36482 GCA_045539975.1 Candidatus Scatosoma sp.
CCGCCGGGACGAGGAGCTGGATAATTTGCATTCCGTCTACACCGACCAGTGGGACTGGGAAAAAATCATCACGCGCGAAACCCGAAACGAGGAATATTTGAAAAAAATCGTGCAAGGCATTGTCGGCGCTATCTGTGATACGCTGGATTTCTTAAAATGCCGTTATCCCCAAATCGACGTAGAACTGACGAGAACGGTTTCCTTTATCACCTCGCAAGCTTTGGAAGACCTCTATCCCTCCCTCTCCCCCGAAGAACGGGAAAACGCGTACGTAAAGGAGCACAAAACCGTCTTCATTTCACAAATCGGCGCACCGCTGCGCTCGGGCAAGCCGCATGGCAACCGCGCCCCCGACTACGACGATTGGAGCTTAAACGGCGACATTCTCTTTTGGGACGAAGTACTGGGCTGCGCGATGGAAATTTCTTCCATGGGTATCCGCGTAGACGAAAAATCCCTCTCCTCACAGCTTGCTTGCGCAGGACTCGACGAACGCCGCGAAATGCCTTTCCATAAAGCTCTTTTGCAAGGCAAGCTCCCCCTCACCGTCGGTGGCGGTATCGGGCAATCCCGTCTGTCCATGCTCCTGCTTGGCAAGGCGCACATCGGGGAAGTGCAGGTATCCCTTTGGGACGAAGAAACCAAAAAACTCTGCCAAGAAGCCGGCGTCGTTTTGCTGTAATTCTGCCCATAACAACGCCGAAATGATATCGATTTTATCAAAGAACGGAGCGTGAAAAACGCTCCGTTTTCTATTTTTTTACTTCGTTTTTTAAAATGTACTGCTAAAAACGCAGCCGCCGTTACCTATTGTCGCCCTTTCTCGTTTGGAAATCTTGGTCCGCCTCGGCAAACACCCTGCGAGAGTACGCTTTTCTCGCTCTCGTATTTTTTACGCACTCGTTCACGCATTCGTACACCGTTTGCACCCCCGTTCCGTCCGCGTGCCAGTCCACCGCACGCTCAGCCGCGATACCGATATCCAAGGCAGCCGACCCAGCGTCGATATTCGCCGCCAAGAAGAGAAATTCCCAACCGCCGTCTTGTTTGTCTTGAATCATTTTTTTCACCTGCTCCTGCGTGTATTGCCGGCTCGCGTTTTCCATTCCGTCCGTCATGACCACAAACATCGTCTTTTCAGGCACGTCTTCCGCCCTTGCGTACTTATGAATATTCGAAATATGTTTCATGGCGTTGCCCAAAGCGTCGTATAGCGCCGTGCTGCCGCCCACCGTGTAATCGCGCTCTGTCATCAAGGCGATTTTGGAAAGTTCTGCGCGGTCGTGAATCACCCTGCTCGCATGGTTAAAAAACACCGTGGATACGTACACGGTATCCCCATTTTGCAAATTTTTCTGTTCTTGCAAGATAGAATTTACACCGCCGACGGTATCCTTTTCCAACCCGTGCATCGAACCGCTTGCGTCCAATACAAATACCATTTCCGTAATTTTGTTTTGCTGTTTTTTCATAAAATAAAACCTCCGATTGATTTTTTGTAGCTTTATCATAGCAAATCTTTCGAAGGTTTTGGTCAATCGCCGATTGACAATTATTGTTTGGACGCCAAAGTTTCTTGGTCGTTCGGTAACGTTGCCGCAAAGCTTGCGTCGAACACCAAACGAGAAACCGCCGTATGGTCGGGCATATAATCGTCAGGGTTGTGCGTGATGATAAAATCAGGATTTGCGTATTTGATAATATCTACAAGTTTATCTCTCGCTTCTTTGTTGTTGTCGTAAATTTCAAGGTCGTCAAACCCTGCGCAGATAACCTCAATCCCTGCCATAGCTCCTGCTTTTTTCGTCTGCTTTATGTTTTACTCCTTACAAAAGAAAATAGTTTACTTATTCAAAAAAACTTCTCCATTCGTACCGTAAAAAATATCCGATTTTCCAGAAAGTAATTGACACAAATTTTCAAACCGCTCCCACGCGCCGTCTTCCGCATCCAGCTCGTACGTATGCCCCCAAATGTAAAAGAGCTTCGGCTCGTCCGTATCTAAAGCGAGAAATTCTTCCGCAAGCGCAAAGAGCTTTTCATCTCTAAAATGCAGTGTCGGATGAAAACGCAACAGGTTTTCCTGCAAATCAAAGGAATAGGACGAAGTAATCGTTCTTGCAAAGCGAATCTTCGTTTCGTTTTTGATAATATTCGCAACGCGCGCGTCGTTGTTAACGCCGCCACAAGGATACGCCATACAACGAACAGTCTTTCCCGTAAGCCCTTCCAACATTTTGCGGTCTTCTTCCACCTGCCACGCCACACACGAATCTGGTAAGGTTGTCAAATTGAAATGCCCCACCGTATGCGCCGCAACTTCGTGATTTTTATACAATTCTTTCACTTGCGTAGGCTCAATCAGGGTTCTCTCGACCACACGACCGTTCGGTTCGTAGGGATTTTTTGTCCCGAACTTCCCCGAATTTAAATTAAACGTTGCTTTTAATCCGTACTTATCCAAAATTGCAATCGCTCGAATATCCTGCAACACGCCGTCGTCAAAGCTAAACGTTATCGCTTTTTTCTTACCATTCCACATCATAATTTTCTCCTTACTTAGACAATATCTCTACTTTTTCAAGAATCAAATAGGCAAAAAGTGAATTTGCCCAAGCAAACCACGGTCTGCTATATACGCTATCATCGTCTTTATCCACAGATTCATGCATATATCCAGTACCACCACTACTGCTGATTAACATACGGATACATTCCTTAATTTCCCTTTCATCATCACTTGTCAAAGCCTGAATAATCAACGATAAAGGCCAAACCCGATTTTGAGGAGTATGCGGACTTCCAATTCCTTTTAATATCTTTCCCTCAAAATAATACGGATTTGCCTTGCTCAACATATATTCTCTGGTATTCTTGTAAACCTCTAAATTGATATACGGATATTCATAATACGGCATAGCCAGCAAGTTGGGAATATTCGCGTCGTCCATTAAATTGTAATTTCCCAGTCCGTCCGTTTCCAAAGCGTAAACCTTTTTGCCGTTTTGTTCAACAATTGCCAGCCTGTCCAAATCTGCTTGAATCACCGCAACCAGTTCTTTGCAAACGGTTGCGCGTTTTTCATCCTTCAAAGTCTCAGAAAAAATAGGAGCAAGCTTTGATAAAACGGAAACGATAAACATATTTCCAGGAAGATAGTATCCATATTGGCATTTATCGTCACTGGGACGGTATCCAGACCAAACCAACCCCGTATTCGATACAGGCGTCCCGTGACCACACCATTTCTTTTTGCTTCGATTGAATAGGATATGATAATAAGGGGAACGCTCTGAATGATTTTGTTCTGTTTTGAATACGTCTATAATTACGTCAAACGCACGCAAAAACAAGTCGTTCAAGCAATCCTTATCCTCTGTTCTTTCATAATACTTCATTAAAAGCCAAAGCGGATAACAAAGCGAATCTAACTCAAATTTTCTTTCCCATACCCAAGGAGATTGTTTTGGAAGGTCATATATATGCCCGTTTCCGTTTGCGGATCGGTTAAAAGCATTTGCATACGGATCGCGCAAAATATAAGTAAATTGCTTTTTTAACAGCCCCTTAATTAAACCACGCACAGACGAACACTCTTTTGCGAAAAACAAATATTGCATTACCTGCGCAGATGAATCGCGCAGCCACATTGCAGGTATATCGCCCGTGATGATAAACACCGATCCGTTCGGTTCGAAAAAGGTAGTCGTGTATAGAGTATTAAAAAAACATTTATCGAATACTTCTTTTAACGCCTCGTCTTTGATTTTCTTTTTAAACGTTTCTATACAGCTACGTAAGTCTGTAAATCGCTCTTCATTCATCCTATTGTGAATATTACTCAAACGAAGGCGTTCTCCTACGATTTCTTCTTTCACTCGCATTGTATCAATCCCCTCCTAAAATAGACGTCTGCGACATTCCGCACGGCTTGCACACTTAATATCCCAACCGATTGCCACAGTCTAATTCATGGCATTATACGTCATATCAGTTCTATTTTTGTTAAAATAAAACAGTCTCCGTCTTGCCTTGCGTCGCTGGCAAAATATACACTCGGTACGCCGTTACCACCTATCCCAATCTGCAAATCGTATTCGCCGCTTTGCAAATCTTTCGGTAAAAGAATATGTATTTTTTCCGTATGCTTACCTGGCAGCCACTTCCGAATATCCACGTCCGTTTCAAAGACTTTTTCCGTTTCTCCTCTTTTAAGCTTAACATACAGCGGTAAAGCATAATAAATGGGCGCAACCCCTACGTTGTCAACGACAAGGTTAATCGTAAGCTGTTCTCCGCGTTTTACGCTCGTTTGCGTTTCCACTTCGTCTATCACGAAATGATAACCCATTTTTGCAATCCAAGCGTCAATTTTGTCCTTCCATTCAAGCGGTATAGGCAAGGATTTTGCATTGAATGTACTCACGTGCCACGAAAGTACCGTTTCAATAATTTTATCCAAGTCCCAACCCTGTCTTTGCCATTCGCCAAGCCACCAATAGGATTCAAGGGAAACGTGCCCTTTTTCCCAAACGTCCTCCATCTTTTCTACCTTTGGCGGCAACATTTCATAGGTCAAATTTGGTCTGCCGATACAGTCCGCACGCCAGCCTACCGACGTCTTTTCGTTGGAGTGCTTCACTAACCAAGGAATATACGTTTGCCCAATGAGTAAAGTATTTCTGAACACGTCCGTATAGATATCCACAAAGCTCGCGAGCTGTTCATCCGTGAATAAGTCCACGTGGCTACCTTCCCCCCACGCTCCTGGTAAAGAAATATCCACGAAAGCAAGCGTGGAATCGCCGTCAAAGCGTTCACCCAAGGCGCGAATCGCTCTGCCGAAATATTCCAAAAATTTCGGGTCGGAGGGACAATCCTTTACCCGCGCCCCCGCAGGACGAGCGGGACAAGCAATTTTTTCTTTCAGCCAATCGGGAACGTCGTCGCTCTCACGCGTACTATGTTGCATCAAACGGAACATTACTGTTTGCTCATTTTCTCTCGCCTTTTGCAAAATATCTTCAATCAAGGCGTAGTTATATTCTCCCTCGGTCGGTTCAAACTCCTTCCAAAGAATACGAATATACACAACAGAGCAATCGGGATAATAGCCCTGTTCTCTGCCTTTTTCTTCCACGTAATCTGGCACGGGATAACATTCTACGTGCTCTGTTTCCGTCATATTATTTTCAGGCTTCACAACCAAATCCGAATACAGTACGTCATTTCTAAAATGCTGAAAACTCGTAAATCCTATATAGGGATTTTGTTTTGTTTCTTTTTTGTAATGATAATATAACTTCTTCATAATACTTCTTTATCCCTTAATACGCCGTTTCTTTACTTTTTAACGGCGGTAAAAGTAACCGCATACCCGTCCGAACGTATTTTTCGGAATAAGTTGCCTATACGGATGCCGACGCACATCAACGTCTCGCCGTATAATATTTCGCCTGTTTCCTCGTTCTTATACGCAACGTTGGGGTCTAATCCCTTCAAACGCAACACCATCGTTTCATAAAATCCCGTTGCATTTAATTCTAAAAAGGTCAACTGCGCTTTACTCTTGTCTTTTGCGACCTTCATATACGCGCAAAATGCGTTGCCTTCAGGGGAAATCAAACGATACAAATCTCCTTCCAACGTCAAATCTTCATTTTGGCGATATTGCTTGGAATAAGCTTTAAAAACGGCTTTATCCTCGTCACTGTATTTACTTAAATCAAGCTCGTAGCCGTAAGTTCCAAACGAAGCCACTTTATAACGGAAATCATAGCTTGAAGGTCTGCCGCTTGTACATTCGCCTTCGGTAAAATGACCACTCAACGCAGACATGGGGTAGGCGTAGCTCGTTCCGTACTGGATATACGCCCTCGCGTACGGGTCGGTGTTATCACTCGTCCAAATTTGCGGAGAATAGAACAGCATACCCAAATCAAAGCGTCCACCACCGCCCGAACAGGTTTCAAAGAACACGTTGTTCCATCTCTGTTTTAAGAGCGAAAGCAGTTTATACGCGCCCAACGTTTGGCAGTGATACACTTCACCATTTGGTGTAACACCCGAATTCGCTTCCGTTATGTAACGGTTAAAATCCCATTTGATATAATCAATCTCTACTCCTTGCAATTCTTCCGTGATACGGTTTGCTATCTTTTCAATCGCTTCTTCTCTCGTCAAATCCAACACGTACTGACTTCTGGAAATCAAAGGATTTTTCGAAATCGATAAAATATAATCGGGATTTTGCTTATAAAAATCACTTGCAGGATTGACCATTTCGGGTTCTAACCACAGCCCAAATTTCAAGCCCATAGCATGTATCTTCTCCGACAAGCCCTTCAAGCCTGACGGGAATTTTTCTTTATCCGTTCGCCAATCGCCCAATCCGCTTTCAATGCCGTCGCGGAACCAGCCGTCGTCTAAAACGACCGTATCTACCCCACATTCCTTCGCGTTCTTCGCAAGTGCAAGCACTTTCTCCTCCGTTACGGTGAAATAGCTTGCTTCCCAAGAATTGATCACAATCGGACGCTTTGCATAAGCAAATTCCTTTTCAATAATGCACTTTCTAATATGGTCGTGGAAATTACGTGACATTCCCCCTATCCCTTCACAAGAATAGGTCATCACGGCTTCGGGTGCCGTAAGACTTTCTCCCGTCTTTAACCCCCATGAAAACCCCGTGTCGTCCAAGCTTATGATTACGCGCGTATCGCCCAACCTATCCACTTCAATTTCTTCAGAAAAGTTACCGCTATATACAAGGTTAAAACCGTAACATTCCCCATTGTCCTCATCTGCATTATGCGAGCAAAGTGCAAAGAATGGGTTTTTATGGTGAGAACTTATTCCTACAAGGCTGTTATTCTTGAACACTCCTTTGCGGATAGGCGAGCGCAAAGCTTCCGCTCGTTCGTAAAGATACATCCCCTCTATCGTAATCACGTCAAAATCCGAACCGTAAAAATCAAGACACATACTCGACATTTTACGCACGGTCATTTTGCCCTTTCCCTTGTTGGTGAGCACCTGACTTCTTGCAATCACGTCCGTATCGAAAAATACGGTGTAAAAGAGTTTCAACTCGACCATGCCCCCATCGTCCGTCAAAATTACCTCCAACGTTTCGGCGTTTTCATCCGCGCGGGAATAGGGCAACCCGATAAGAGGCTTTCTGCCTTTGTATATCTCGTGGCTGTGATAACGCAAACGGTTGCAATCGGTTTGATTATCATAATCGTACACAAGCGACGGTGTACGGAAATCCCCGTTATTAAAGGGCGCAACCTCTGCACACACCGTTGCAGTAGAAAACGCTCGGCTTTCCCTGCTTTCGTGCGAATTAAAAGAATATACTTGACGATTGCTGATATACTTTATTTGCTCGTCTTGAATTCTTTTCCCGTAATACAAATGCTCTAAAAAAGCAAAGTCTGACACGCAGAACACGTAGGACGAATTTTTCGTATCAATTTTAAAAATTTTTTTCTGTCTATTAAATAAAATACTCATAATCCTTTTAAATATAAAACATGAAATTCTCTATACTGTGTTGCATGTAAAGCTATTCATTACAAGCTTAAATTAGTTTTTATGGACCTTGCAAACCTCACCGCTACGACGTGATTTTTCCGCCGCAAGCGCCATCAAATGACTTTCCACCGAGCTTTCTAACGTCGTACCAAGTTTTTCCTCGCCCGTAAGCGCCTTATAAAAATCTCTCACAAGCATCAAATCTCCGCCGCCGTGCCCAAAATCGTCGTTGATCGCTTCTTTTAATATCTCTTTAATACTGAAAAACTGCGTTCCCTTGCCATAGCGAGAAAGTCTTATGTAATCATTTTCCTCGTCCATTTCCACTTCGCCAAGCGTGCCGTGGAATGTCATTTTTCTCCCAGGAAGCGCTGTAAATGCCGTCATCGTCAAGTTCGCCTTGATGCCGTTTTCAAACTGCATCACCACCGTTTGATTATCTACAACGTTATTATCGCAATCAAACACACATCTTCCGTATTGATTGTTTTCATACGCATTTCTAATCGATTCTTCCGTAATTGGACGGGTAAGATCCACCACGTTAAACGGCCAACCCTGTTTTCTTGCATAATCGTCTACGTCAGGCTTATCCTTCACCCAATCGAAATCCTTTTTCCATTTCTCCACGTACAGTCTTTCCGCGCTATATACGCATTCATTCTTATATTTACACGTTGTGCAACGGTTCGACGCGCCTTCGGGCTTGTTTGCTTTATGGAAAAAAGACAAATCGCCCACGGAATAAACTGTCTTACATTTTGAATCCGCATAGTATTGCAAAAGATCCAAGTCATGACAGCATTTTTGCATGATCATCGGCGACGTTTCTTCGTCGTTGCGCCAGTTTCCGCGAACGAAGCTGTGCGCCTGATGCCAATAGGTAACCTGCTCGAGCCAATCAATACAAACAATCTTACCGATTTCGCCGCTGTCAAGCAACTCTTTAATCTTCAAAAATGCAGGCGCGTAACGCAAAACGTGACACACAATCACCTTTCTATTGTATTTTTTATTTGCTTCTAACAGTTCATAAAGCTCTTCTTCCACGGGAGATATCGGCTTTTCCAACAAAATATCGTAGCCGAGCTCTAACGCTTTGATGCACATTTTAACGTGATCTCTATCTTGCGTGGCAATGACAAGCGCATCCGAACGCTTTTCTTTAAGGAACTCATCCGCGTCCAAAAAACACGCTTCATCGGGAATCCCCCAGTCTTTTTGTGCAAGTGCAATCTTTTCAGAATCAATATCGCACACGGAAACAATTTTGAATTTATCACCAAAATTCCCCATCATACACTTACCGTAGGTATAATGTCCGCGTGAACCGCATCCTAAAATGGAAACTGTAACAATTTTGCTCATACCTATTCCCTCTTTACCCGTGGCAGTGCTCCTTAATAAATTTCGCTACGCCTGCCGACCAGCCGTGGCAAAGGCTGTGTCTAAATCCTACGTAACAATGCGCGCCGTAGTCCCCGTGAATGTCTTTTTTCGTCGGGTCTATCTCGTCAATACGCCCCGAGCCTTCCAGCCATTCCATATGGAAATCTTCCCAAAATGTCGTTGCGCCTCTATCAAGCATCGCGCCGTAATATTCCTTCATCAGCTCGATTGCAAGCTGTTCGTCGCGAGACGCAATCGCCGTTAAAATGTAATAGCTCATG
Organism: Candidatus Scatosoma sp.; assembly: GCA_045539975.1. GTDB lineage: Bacteria > Bacillota > Clostridia > Christensenellales > Borkfalkiaceae > Scatosoma. Next base: position 9,210 of record JAZQGK010000030.1, read on the forward strand.
AAAGTCGAGAAACCCTTTGCTCTTCCATCGATAAGTTTTGCGTATTCCTCGTCTGTAATCTCGCCCGTGGCAAAATATTTCAACGCAATAACCTGCTTTTTCTCTTCCACGTGCAGAGATTTAAGCAGTAGTTTTTTTCTAATTTTTTCCACCGTTTCCGTGGGTAAATCAAATGCCTTTAACAATGTTTCCGCGCTATTCATCGCCATCAGGAACATCAAGCGTACGCCCACGGGCTCGTCGGGCGAATCCTTGGTCGGCCAATCCACCAACGAGCGGATTTCCTTATTCAAATTCCCTTTCTCGTCCACCAAACCGTCCATTACGTTTAAAAGCTTCTTGATATAGGGCAAATGCTTTTTGATGTACGCTTTGCAGTTAAATTCTTTATAGTAATCGTCAAGAATAATCAACCACCACATCGAATAGGTGTAAATACCGTTCATAAATTTAGGCAGAGGAGCGAGCTTTTTGCCTAAATCCAGCGAACGTTCGATAACGGGCAATCTGCCGTAAATCGCCGTCAACGCCATCACCTCGGGCGCTAAATCCCCAACCCAAAGCAATCTGTCTCGCTTGATACCGTCCCAAATATAATCGGTGGAAGCGCACAAATCCACCGTACGCTTTGCCGTCTCGAAAATCTCCGCGATGCGCTTATCCTTTCCTTGGTAGGTGTAGATAGGCTTTTTCGACAAGATATTGTTTTCGCAAAAGATATTTTTGAAATAGATATATTTTTCCTCTAAAAGGTCTATACGAACGAAACGGAAACCCGTCTGCCCATGCGTTACGTCAGCGTATCCGCAAAGCACCGTTTCAAAATCACGAGGGCCGTGCGCGTTCGTCGCGTTCTTTTCCCCAATAGAGGAATTAACCTCGCCCAAGCTTTCGCCAAAGCGTATCCTAACCCGACAATCCCCTTTATAAATCCAGTTTGTCATAACGCGGATACCGCCGTGCATTTCCTTACCGAAGTCTAAAATGATGTATGCGCCGACCCCTTCCAGCTTTGCATATTCGACCCATTCTTCCACGTTGTAATTGATGGTCGCGTATAAGCCCTTCGAACGAAACAGCGTTTCCGTATGCTCCGCTTTTGCCTCTTCTATAATTCTCGTGGGTAATAAATACTCTCTCATAATTCACCTCTTAGTTTCGTTCACTTGGTTATTCGCCCCCTATGCGTTATCGTTGCTTTTTCCAATCAATATGCCATGGTATTCCGTCAAAAAATATTCGGCGCTTTTTACAAAAGCGGCGCACGCCTCGTTGCCTTTAAAGGAAAAGGTTATGCTTAAATTTCCAAAATATCTATCAATGATTTGTACCAACAACCGCAGTTTCTTTTCTTCCAACCACGCACATGAAAAGGCGGCGTCGTATAAAAATCCATTGGTCGTAACGGTCGCCCCATGCTCGTCGGAATATCCGAATTGCGGAAACTTTCCAAACACATTGTGGTTAACACCAAAGGGAAGAATTTTATCCCCCTGCTGATTTGTATAATGAAATTCCCCACCGCTTTCATCTCGAAAAACAAACGAGAATTTGGTTATCCCCATTGAATTTTCTTCGCAAACGTACTCTTTTCCACTTAATTCCTCACGAAATGCCGAATCCAGCGCACCTTGCATCGAGCGAAGCTGTAAGCCCTCTATCAAAGACTTCAACTCTGCTTGGGCTTCCCCATTTTCAGGCAAAGCCCCATCCTCTATTTCGTCCACGAACATATCCTCTAAATTTGCAAATATATTCTCACGTATCAAATTGTTCGCACCCTGATTGTCGGAAACACACGCAAACAGCAATCCCTTGTCGGGGTAGCACACGGTGAGTTGGTCGCCCATACCCACAAATGCGAAACCATTTCCGCACACTCGCCAAATTTGATAGCCATAACCTTGATGATAGGTAGAGTAATGCGCTGTTTCAGTGTTGTCAACCAAATTCGAAGTCGCCTCGCGCAAATAACGCTCGCCCATCAACCGTTTTCCATTCCAAACACCGTAATTCATCACTAGCTGACCAACCGCCGCCATATCTCGCAGGGTGCAAATCATTGCCGAATCCCCCCACGAATCACCGTTGGGCGTTTTTAACACCGCCGCCGATTGAAAGCAACCCATTTCGTTAAACAGCTTTTCCTTTAAGTAATCAAGCAACGTCTTCCCCGACAGCTTTTCAACGAGCGCGCAAAGCACCTGCGATCCTCCGCTGTCATATTGCCAAAGCGTACCCGACGGATGAGTCTTTCTTTTGTCGCTAAAATACAGATGCGTTCTATCCGCATCCCCTGCCAAAAACCAAGAATAAGGCGTGCCCACCGTCGTCATCAAAAGCATTTCCCGTACGGTTTGTTCGTTTAAGTACGCAGGCAGCGCCCCATCAATTTTTTCAGGGAAATGCGCCGCTATTTTATCTTCCAGCGTCAGTTTTCCTTCCTCTTCCAACAGACCGATTGCAAGGCTGACAAGGCTTTTCGTCTGCGAATACATTCTATGAGAAAAATTTTGATGAAAGGGCTTCCAATACGCCTCGGTAAAAATTTTACCATTTCTCATAAATAACAGTCCGTGTGTAAAAGCACCACGTTTTTCGAGATTTTGAATAAATTTTGATACCACCTTGGAAGATATCCCCGCCTGCTCGGGCGTTATTTTCTCAAACATAACCTACCTCTTTACCAAACAAGCTTATCTATGCGTTTGTACGTAAGCGTCATAATACGGCAAATAAGCCTTGGTATTTTCCAACATTCTGTCGAACAGTTCTCTCGCTTTTTCCTCGGATAAGCACATATTCGGGTTGTTGAGGAACGCCACGAACGCCTTTTCGTAATCCCCCGAAAGCGCCGCGTCAACCACCGTTTCCTGCTCCTCGATGATACGCATAATCAATGCATTGAGCGCCGTGGGTACTTCGCCTGCGTGGACAGGTTTTACACTATCGCCCGAGAAAAATGCGTTCGTTTCCACGATCGCGCCGTAGGGATTGTTTTCCACCTGCCCTACGTTGGGGATATTGACGTTCGTTACGAAATCGCCCAAGCCCAAAAGCGCCTTGATTTGGCGTACCGTTTCCTCGCCCGTATTGCGAAGTTGAAAGGGCGTACCATTGTAATAATCCAGTGCTTTTTGCTTTCTTTGCTCCAGCTCAATCTTTCGCCATGCCACCGTCGTCAAGGAGAAGCCGTACTTTTTCTCTACCATTTCCTTGCTTTCCAAGAACCATTTCCCAGGGCAAAATTCCGCCAAGTGTCTATCCCCCGCCGCAGCAATCGCGCCGTAACGCTTGAAGAGGGTGAATTTCACAAGTTCCGTCGTTACGTACGCGCCGTTCGCCCAATGCTTTGCATCCACGCTTTGCTCCAAGCCGTCAGGATGCTCGTCCACGTATGCATTGTAGATGGGCAGTAAGTCCATTCCCTTATATTTTGCTTCCGTCAAGAAGGTAAAATGGTTCACCCCGACGATATTTGTACGAATTTCATCACGCGTTGCCTGCACACCGTATTTTTCTTCCAAAATTTTGGAAAGCAATTTTTGCGTGCCGAATACCTCGTGACAGCAACCAAACGCTTTAATTTCAGGGAAAGTTTTATACAGCGTTCTCACGCAAGCCGACATCGGGTTGGTGAAATTGATAACCCAAGCCTTGGGGCAATACTCCTTGATTGCCAACGCAAAATCGCGGAACATCGGCAAACAGCGAAGCGCGCGGACGATTCCGCCAGGCCCCGTCGTATCGCCCACGGGCTGATAAATACCGTATTCCTCGGGAAGATGCACGTCGCTATCCATTTCATCAAACGTACCGGGAAGAATGGAAATAACCACAAAATCCGCACCAGTAAGCGCCTCGCCTATGGTTTCGTATGCCTTATACACCCATTTCCCCTTAACGTCCTCGCGAGCGGAAAGAGTGTTGCCTATCTTTTCATTGATACGCGCCCCTTCCATATCGATATCATATAAACGTACCGTACCGCCAATTTCCTCGTCTTGAGCCAAATCATTCATTAAATTATGCGCCCACGCACGCGAACCGCCGCCAATATATGCAATTTGTATACTTTTTACGTCTTTCATATAAACGCCTCTTTAATTATAAATTTCATTAATTAAAAGTTCAATAAAACAAGCTGACCAGTTATAATCCGTAATCGAGTGTATGTGCTCTCGATAATCGGGCTTTTCAGGCTGTTCGCCTTTACGCTTTAAGCGGAATGGGCAAATGCGGTTATCCGCATCGTAAAATTCAAAAACATTCCCCGTTTCCAAATACCATTTATTTACCGCATCTAACGTTTTAAACCGCAATTCCTCCGCGATATCCGTATAGCCGTATTTGCGTAACCCGAGGATCAGGAAATAGTTGATATTCAGCCAAGAACAGCCCCTCCACATATCAACGTCGTAATACGGGCTGTTTTTAGGCATAGAGGGTATGGGCATTGCCGTCCAAAAGCTCTTTTCGTCCAACAAGGCTTTTACCATTTTTTCCGCCTGCGACTGCGAGCAAAGCCCCGCAAACATAGGCAGAAACGAAGAGGGCGAGGCTACGCCCGTCAGCGTTCCGTCAAACAGTCTGTCGTAATATAAGCCGTCCTCTTCACTCCACAACAGCGCATTGATTTTTTCCCTCATGTTTTTGTGTAGGTTCCTGAAATAGTCCGCATTTTCCGTATCCCCAAGTACCTCGTAAATATACGCAAGGTATCTCACATCGTTGCAAAGATAGGTGGAAAAATCAATCGCGTCCATCTCGATTTCAAAATCAAACCGAGGAGAATTATCCAATCCCGATTCGCCGCATTTACACTCGATATAATCAGGCTCGGTGAACCATTCCAAAAGTCCGTTTCCGTTTTTATCCCGATTATTTATCGTCCATAACAGGAATTTTTTAAGCTTTGGCGCAACCTCGCGCAAAAACTCCGTATTCTCGTCCTTTTTGTAAATATTCCACACCGCCCAAGAAAGCACCTGCGGTTGCGTCACGTTGGAAAAGCCGCCATATACCCCACTCATATGGGAGATAAATCCGCCCTCTTCCTGTACGCTTAAAACGGAACGGATACAGTCCTTCGCCATATCCAAATTATACTCGGCAAACGCCATAGAATGAAACGCCGAATCCCAAATCCACATAAAACGGTGCGGAATTCTATCAGGCGTCGTCCAACGGCAGGGAATAGCCCCCTCCGCGGAATATACGTTTTCCTTGTTAATAGAAAGGCATTTATAATATAATTGCTCGTATTTGCTATCCCTGCAAATGGGCAAGCCCTTAAAATACGCCAACCTCTTTTTCTTTAATTTATCAAGCTCTGCCTGCGTAGGCGCTTTGGTATTGCTCGTGCGGTAGGAGAACGTGAAATAGCACGCGCCCTCTCTCCACTCCGTCGTCAAATAAAAGCAGGCAAAATTCGTACGGATCTTTTCCGTAGCTCCCTCAAAAACGGAACGATGATCCCCCTCCGTTTCCACAACGGGCGCAACGGGCGTTTTTCCGACAATCGTATGCTTATTGAGAAATCCCACAAAAAAATCCTCGCCGATTAAAATATCCCCCGTTACGGCTTCAAATTGCGCGTTCTCGCCTACGGGTATTTTCAAGCTCACGGTTTTTTCAAAATGAAAACGCAGCGTAATCGGTTCGTCCATCATCATCGCAACGAAATCGTCGCCTGCCGACGTCGTTCCGTCCAAACCGCTATAACAAAATAATTGCCCGTACGAATATTTATTATGTAATTTCATACCTCTTTCCTTTTATTTCTCTCGAAAAAAACAAAGTGTTTTTAGCCTTTTTTTGCAAATACGCGTTATGCGCAAGAGTTCCCCCCTACACATAACGCTTATATTTGCCTTTTATTCTTTATGATTGTGCATGATTTTTATGTTTCTTTTTAATTCGGCTGCCGAAAGGGCTTTCGCCCTCTCGGCAATCCTCGCTCTTAAAATTTCGGCATCAAATATACTGCCTGACCTGCCGTAAGACTTACGGTGTACGTATTGCCCGTCTGCAAGGTTCTGTTGCCGCTCTGATCGTAAACGTAGAACTCCGTAACACTGCTGTCAAACGTTACCGTAATCGACTGCGTGGTATCCTTGCTGTTGCCGTTCTTCTCGTTCGGGTCGATGGTGTTCATAACCATATACATATAGTTATATTTCTCTTCATCGTACAGCTCGGTAACCAGCGTTGCGTCCGTAGTCGTCGTTGCGCCCGTAACCCACTTGAAGCTACCGCTCGTCAAAGTACCCCAAACGATATGCTCATCAGCGAACTTATAAGAGCTCGTAACAACCTTACTTGCGTTATAGTCGAAATGGCTAATCGTCTTTGCAAACTCGGTGTTGTTCGCCATAATCGTCTTCATAATGTTGTACAACGCCGTCGTCGTGCCGTCGCGTTTTACAAATGCGCCGCCGTCGTCGAACCATTCGCCTGAATTGCTGTTCGCCGACTTCGTCCAGTAGGTGAAGTAGCTAATCTGCTTCACACCAAAGCCCATAAGGTAGTTATTCAGCCAGCGCGCGTCGTCTTCCGTAACCTGACGGATAACCACGTTGCCATCCGGACCGCCGCTACGCATTAAGCAGGATTGCGTAACAACCTTTACCGCCAAACCACGTTCCTTTGCGATTTCTGCAACCATCTGAATGTTACGAAGAGCAGTAGGATCGATATACGGTTCCGTCCTTTCGAAGATACCTAATATCTTTTCCGTACTCGACTTAAACGGATAATCGTCGTACTGAATGTAGTCCGTACCCATTGCGTCGAGGAATGCAATTACGTAGTTCTTGTAAGCTGCTTCCGTTTGCGCAGCGGTAGGCGTACTGTTGGGCGTAGAGCCGTCGTACCAGTACTTGATCATATTATAGTTGTTGTGCTGCATAGGGTTGAGGTTATACTGCACGTAGCATTCAGGCATAACGCGCTTAATCGATTGATATACCTGACCGTAGCAGTATGCGTTTTGATAGGACGGTTCGTCGCCGAGCATTACGCCGTAGAATGCAGGGTGGTCCTTGTACAAGCTAAGACAGCTCATAACGTATGCGTCCAACGACGCTTGATTGCTAAATCTCGCGCCCTCGCCGATTGCCCAAGCCGTACCGTTTACGGTAGTACCGCTAATCGTAACAGGCTCGGAAAGGTTTTGAAGTCTGCCGTCCGTCAAGATGACCTTCAAGCCAGCCGCTGCCGCCTTATCCATAACCAACTTGCCGTCCGTTGCCCACGAGCCTACGCTGACGTTGATGGTATCCTGCGCAAGCAAGATATTAAAGCCTGCGTTCTTGTACTGGTTGTACTGCTCTACCGTTCTGTAATCGACAACGTTTTCTTCCTGCTTAACGCCGTCGATCGTCCACTGACCGTGGGAAGGTCCGCTATATGCGTAGCGGTCAAGCTCCACAGCCGCTTCGTCCGAATAATCGGAATCCTTTGCGTACTTAGTAAGCAACGCGTCAACCGTCGTATCTTCTTCTACGCCGAATACGCTATCAAGCACCGTATCCTTACCAAACTGTCCGTGAATAGCGATGCTGCCCGTTTCCAGATTGCTCGTCAAGCCCGTCTTTGTGTAGCTGTAAACCAATGCGCCCGTAATCATATTGATAACGCGCACCTCGAGCTTACCTGCCGCGCTGAAGCCCATAATAACACGATAGGTGGTGTCAGGCGTCTGCTCAAGTGCAGTGATACTGAGCGGATTCGGTGCACCCGTCGTACCGTCAGCTACACGGTACGCGTTCGAGCCATCGTCCCAGCTAAGCACCTTTTTATTGCCGACGATAATCAATCGACAGGAGTTAACGTTTGTGCCGACAGCTCCAAGCCCGCTCTGCTTCTGCATATTGTACATACCGCCGCAAATGACGATACCGTGCGCATTATCGTCCACCGCAGCCTTGGAGTCCGCCGTCGAATCCGCGTTGTTATATACCGTATTCGTTACCTCGTTATTGAAGAAGGAAACGACAGGCATATTGCTACCCGTGAAATCGAATACCACGTAATCGCCTACGCCGTAGTCGCCGTTGTACGCGATATACGCCATATCCGTCGTACCGGTTTTCGGCTTGCTAACGCCATTGGCTTCGTAGTAACCTGCCCCAAGCGTCAAGCCGTTGCCGTCCCACGTAGCCTTATAGGTCTGCATAGCAGGCGTATACGCCGCTTTCGCATTGTCAAAGCCCGTTACGATAGGATATACTTTATCGACAACCGTATCTTTACCAAAATGGCCGTACAATACGATGTCGCCTTCCCAGTCCGCTTTGGTAACGTTACCGAATGCCTTGTCTAAAACCAATGCGCCCGTCGTCAAGTTCCAAACGTAGACGCGCAGATTCATGTTACTGTCGCCGTTTGCTACCCAACCGAGCATTACGCGGTATTGATCCGTCGTGCCGCTGAGCATTGCCAACGAAGCAGGGCTGGGATTGGTAGGATTCGAACCGTCGCTAAGACGATTAGACTTCGGATTTTCGCTTCCGCTGTTGTCTGCCTTATAAGTAATCTTATAAGGACCGATGAGATTCAAACGGTTGGAGAGGTTGCCCGAATAACCGCCGTCGGGCAAACCGTTGTGGTTGTAGATACCGTTAAAGAATATCCAAGCCTTTTCATCCTCGCTCTGTGCGTGGTTATACACGCTGTTCTTAACATTGGTAGTGAAGAAACTGACAATCGGCATATTTTCGCCAGTAACGTCGAATACGAGGAAATCGTCCAAGCCGTAGTTGCCGTGGAAACGATAATACGCCATATCCGTGACGTGATCCGCAGCGACAGGCATTGCGGTGCTTTCCGTCGTGCCTGCGTTGTGCGTACCGCCGTTTAACGTAAGCTCCGTTACCGAGCCGTCTGAATCTCTTTCGCCCTCTGCGTTGTAGAAATATTCGGGCAACATTGCTTCGTATTCCTCTGCTGTTACCGAACGAATATTATCTATCGCGTACGTACCGCCGTTGGTATCCGTAATTGAGAGCTTGTTCATTGAGCCAGCCACGTAAACAGTCGTCCATGCGCCCTCTACGAGATTCACGCAAGTGTTTCCGTCTTGACCAAACAACGTATTTGCCGTCGAAACCGTTGCGTCTGTGTCTACGGGTGCGTAAACGTCAATCGCCCAGTAGCCCGTCTTCGTCACAATATCCGTATACGGATGTTTGTCGCTCGGGAAGTTAATATCAAGGTTGCCAGCCGCCTTCGTAAACGCAAGCGCGCTGTTGCCGTCCGTTGCGTTTTCACTGGTAAGTCCTACGTTCGTGAAACCGCCACTACTCATATTAAACTGCCAAGTACTACCATAACCGAGCATATAGAAAAGCAAGGTCTTGCCGCCTGTGTCATTGACACGGATACCCACGCTTTCAAAGCTGTAACCGCTCAACGAATAGTCTTCCGCCGTTGCAGGGCGAATATTATCGATATAGATTTGGTCGCCCGAAGCAAAGCCGCCCGTAGCGATAAATCTTGCCGACGTTGCAGATTGAGATACCCAGAAATCGTAATCCGCTCTGGTGAAATAGAAGGTCTTCCAACCGTCCGCACGAACACCCGTGGTAGGATAGGTAACGCTGTCAACAGGGTTGGTGAACGTCATATCACTTTCGTAAGTAACCGCATTGAGCGCACCGCTACTATGCTTCGTGTCGCGACGGAAGTTGTTGTTATTCTTCGTTGCTTTTGCATCGAATGCGATATAATCTACGTTGCTGTCATTGAAGAAGGACGCCAAAAACTCAATCGTTGCTTTCATTGCAGGAGAGCTACCATTGGCGTTGATCTGCAACATCTTATTACCGTCCGTACCGCCGTCTACGATAGAAATATCTCCCGTACCGTCAGCTTTCGTGAAATAAGCAGGCGCTACGCCGTCTTCAAAGGATACCGTATCCGCATATTTCGCCGTCAAAGTAACGTTGCCTGCGATATTCCAAGTACCCGTCATAGGCACAAGCGTATCGCCGTTGTACCAGCCGAGGAAATCACGATAAGCCGTAGGCGTTTTTAAGGTGTAATCAAAGCCGTACACAACCGTCTGCGTGGTGCTATCCACCGTACCGAGGCTGCCCGCATCATACGTTATCGTAGCACTTTCAATGGGTTCAAAGCCGTCAAAGTAATAGGTACCTGCCGTACTGCCTTGGATAATCAAGAAACGTCCGCTTGCGTTAATATTCTCTGCCGTTACGACAACCTGCGTCCATTGACGAGCCGTAACGTTGATACCTGCGCCGCCGTTGAATTTGTTGTTGGCGCCGTCGATGAAGTTGGTCGCCGACGTGCCGTTGATACCAGACTGTGCGTCCAAATCTGCATATACCCAGAAGCTAAAGCCGTTTTTAAGGAGCGAATACATTTCGCCGCCCGTGTTGAGCGAGAAGGACTGATATCCGTTCTGTTTATGGAATGCAAACGATTGGTTGCCGTCCTTTACCGTTTCCGTATCATAGTGGAGATTAGACAGCGTGCAGCTACTATTACCTTGCGCCGCCATCGTCCATCTACCTGCCATCACGTCTCTCGGTGTATAAACATAGTAGGTGTAGTCACTCGAGAAGTTGTCACGTAATACGCCTGCCTTGCCTTCAAAGCTCAGCATTTCCGTGTTGTACTCTTCTTCCGTAATGAAACGGATATTGTCGATAACGTAGGTGCTCGCCGTGCTATCCCAGAACGTGCAAACGGAGTTATCCGTCCCGTCTACCTTTGCGTAAAGGGTGTTCCAGCCCTGTTTCAACGTTGCGTATCCGCCGCTCGAATTATCCTGTACCGCCGACGCGTTGGAGCCTTCGGGTACGTACAAGTCGTATGCGATATAGCCTGCGTTACGCATCTCCGTTTCTCTCGTAGGGTCGGCTGTATGGTTGAATACCATTTTGGTCGTACCCGCTTTTTTCGTAAACGTATACGCGCGATTACCCTCGGAAACGATCTCGCTGGTAAACGTCGCCGTCGTACTGTCGATATTGCTAAAGCCAAGCTGCCATGCGCCTGCGTCAACGTGGTCGTAATGCAAAGGCTGATTGCCGTTGTTCGTTCTCAAGCCGCCGTATTCGAAGCTGTACCAATCCTGCGCTTTTCCTTCTGCCGTTACGCCGCGGATATTGTCGATGTACATACTCGCGCCGTCTTGTACGCCGCGTTGAAGATTGAGCAAACGAGTATCCGTTTGGTCGTTAGAAACCCAACCCTCGTACACGCTTCTGGGCAAATAATAGCTCTTGAAATAACCTGCAGGCGCTACGTCGTAGCCGCCAGATTCGTATGCAGGATAAGAGCCACTGCCGCCGTAGCTAACTTGCGCCCTCGTCGTCGTTGCGTCCGCAGGGAGCTTTAAATCAAATGCCAAATACTGTACGGTAGGGTCTTCAAAGAATACGCCGTAAATATCACGGGGCATGATTACGCAGACGTCACCGTATGCGTCGGAAGTGGATTTTACTTCCATTACCTTACCGCCGTTCATATCCGTAGTCGTAAACTCAGCTACACGCGCGCCCGTGAATTTCAAAGTGCTCGGTACTACGCCGTCCTCGAAATCGACAACGCCCGAGATTACGTTGAAGGTCTGCGTTTCGCCCATGAACTCTGCCGTAACCTTAGCCATACCGTTCTTCACCCAGGTCAGCGTACCGTATTTGTCTACCTTAACGATACTTTCGTCTGACGAGGTATACTTCGCGTGCATACCAGCGAACGCAACGTCCTTCGTTGTGTCCGTAATCGCGCCGAGCTGCGCCGTACCGCCCTCTTTTACGTATTTTACCGACCCCATATCCAAGGAATAGTCGTAATTACCAATTTGGGTTTTTATTTCCGCAAGGGATGCGTAGGTATTGCCGTTATACGCATATCCGCCGTCCACTTGCGTTACGTCCCAGTTGGTATACAGCTGCGCGCCGTCAACGTATTGCACAAACGTACGCTTTGCGGTATCATTGTCTTTATAATCTTCGTCCGCGTGCGCTTCAATCGCTACGTACGCCGCCGAACGCACGTTATCCTGATAGCTAATATCCGTGTATTCATACGTCGTAACGCCGTTTTTCGTTTCTTTGATATATCCGATACCTACGAATTCTCTTGCGTAGTTTTGCAGCTTCAAATTCGAAATAACGCCGTTTGCACGATAGTACGTATCGCCGTTTTCGTCCGTATATGCGTAAAGCTTTTCTTCCACGGAACCGTCGCTGGAATAGAACGTATAATCCAACTTCGTCTCTACGCTTGCATAATCGGTTACGTCGATTGCCGTATCTGCGTTGGTATCAATATACGAGAAGGGCATAATGAACATACCCAGCTCTTTTATTACCCCGTCTTCATCCGTCGTCAATTCGGTGTATTCCTGCTCGCCTAATTCCGCGATAAAGCGCAAGCCCAAAGGCTCGCTGTAACGGATCCCCGCGCCTTCCACCATCGCAAAACGCGACGTTTGCGTTTCTGCGTCAGCAGGAGCAATAGACAAGACCGTTGCCGCCGCCGTCGTGGATGCCATTATGGCAACGAACGCAGAAAGTAATAATTTTTTCATGTTTCTTTTCATCCTCGTCCTCCCTCCTTAATCATCAAAAATATCGTCTTTGGGGATGTCATTGCTTATTTGCGAATCCTCAAAGGACGCCGTAACAATATCACTTTGTTCATAAGTATATAATTCTAAGCAAACTGAAACGTACCCCTTCTTTGCCTGTGTTTCAAAGTTTAATTTTTTATTCATTTTTTTATTTTCCTTACAATCCCCCCGTTGGGGGTGCTATATTTTATCCCTTAGATTGTTAAAACCTTAGGGTTAGGGTGGTTTTCAATGTTTAAACAAAATACTGCACCCTGGCAGCCATCGCTATTTTGCGATGACTGCCATCGTGCTTTTTTATACCTTATTCAGCGTCTGCCGCAGGTAAAGGTTCAAATCCGTCAAGGTAATACGTACCAGCCGTGCTGCCTTGAATGATCAAGAAACGTCCGCTTGCGTTGATATCCTCAGCCGTTACCGTAACCTTCGTCCATTCGCGAGCATTAACTTTGATACCCTCGCCGCCGTTGAATTTACCGTTTGCGCCGTTGCCAAAGTTGCCCGTGTCCACACCGTTGATACTAGGCTGTTCGTCAAGGTCTGCATATATCCAGAAGGTAAAGCCATTTTTAAGAAGCTCGTACATTTCGCCGTCCGGATGAAGGGACATAGACATATAGTTGTTCTCTTTATGGAATGCAAACGATTGCTTGCCGTCCTTTACGATTTCCGTATCGTAATGTTGATTGGAAATCATACAGCCGTCACCCTGCGCAACAAACGTCCATCTGTTTGCCAGTACGTCTCTCGGCGTGTAAATATAAACGGTAGACTTTGCGTCCGAGGTGCTATCACGCAATACGCCTGCGCTGCCTTCAAAGCTCAACATTTCCTTATTATACTCTTCTGCCGTAACGAAACGGATATTATCGATGACGTACGTGCTTTCCGTGCTATCCCAGAATGCGCTAACGACGTTATCCGTTGCGTCTACCTTTGCGTAAAGGGTATTCCAGCCCTGCTTCAACGTTGCGTATACGCCGCTTGCATTATCCTTTACAGCCGACGCATTGGAGCCTTCGGGTACGTACAAGTCGTACGCGATATAGACACCTTCGCGGAGCGCTTTTTCCATAGCCGTATCAGTGGTATGATTCAAGACGATAACCGTGGTGCCTGCTCTCTTCTGGAACGTAAACGCTCTGCCACCGTCGGAAGTAATCGTGTTGGTGAACTTCGCCGTGTTCGCATAAAGATTGCTGAAATTCAAATCCCAGCCGCCTTCGTTTCCTGAATAGAAAATTACGTCGTTTCCGTTATCCGTTCTTAAGTTACCTCTTTCAAAGCTGTAATGGCTGTTTTCGTATTCTTCAGCCGTTGCGCCTCTAAGGTTATCGATATAGAAGCTGTCGCCGCCATATACCTTAGCAGCGGGACCTGCAAGAATGAATCTTGCATCCGTTAAGTTGTTGTCTACCCAGCTTTGGTATACCGCTCTCGGGAAGTAATAGGTCTTAAACGCGTCGCTTGGAATACAATTATATTTGTGGTTGCCGTTTTCATAACGCGTCCAAGCGCCCGACGAGTTTGTTCTATAGTCGTGATAAGTTACGGCATACAAATTATCACTCACGGTCGTTCTATCTGCGTCGGTCATTACGTCGAATGCGAAATATTCAACCGAAGGGTCTGCAAAGAAGTCAGCAAGCGCCGCCACGGTGATAAACAAAGCGGTGTCGCCCGTCGAATCGGACGTCGTTTGCGCTTTCAATACTTTACCTTCCTTCACGGGATCGTCTACGATCGAGAAGGTTGCGATTCTGCTACCTCTTATATAGGTAGGCGGATTCGTTGCTTCGTCAAACGTAACGCTGTCGGTGTATTTCGCCGTTAAGGTCACGTCGCTGTCGATATTCCAAACGCCACCCGTTACAAAATTACCTTCGGCGTCTACCCAGCCAAGGAAGCTCTGATAGAATCTCGTCGAGGATGCCGTTGCGGTAATCGTATATTCCTCGCCATATACTACGTTCTGAGAAGGAATACTTGCCGTGCCGTCGATGCCTGCAGCGAAGGTAATGGTGTATACGTTTGCCGTATATTCAGGACGCACTTCTACGTTGCCGCCATTAAGCTCATAGTCTAACCAAACGCCCGTGTATCCCTTCTTTGCTGGAACTTCGGGTTCGACGACTTCCATATTATCCAACGAATAGGTAGCCGTGTCAACCACTTCGCCTGCTTCGTTGAAGAAGGTGATTGTGTATGCAATACCCGTATATACTGCGTTGATAACCTTATTGCCGCCGTCAAGGGTATATTCTTCCCAAACGCCCGTGTAGTGTTCTTTTGCAGGAACTGCAGGAGCGGTAACCGTAGGGTTATCCAAGTTGTAGGACAATACGTCGCCAACTTGCTCGCCGTTTGCCTTGAAGGTTACGGTGTAATCGATTGCCGTATATACTGCATTAACGACTATGTCGCCCGTCGTCAAGGTATAGCTTTCCCATGCGCCCGTGTAGTGCGCTTTTTCGGGAACTGCGGGTTCGGTAATTTCCTTATCGTTAATCGTATAAGTATCCGTACCTACCGTTTCGCCGTCTGCCTTAAAGGTTACGGTATATTCGCCCAACTTATATACCGCATTGACAACCTTATTGCCGCCGTCAAGGGTGTACGCTTCCCAGCTACCGCCGTAGCCTTCCTTTGTAGGCACTGCGGGTTCGGTAACCGTGGGATTATCCAAGTTGTAGGACAATGCATCGCCTACCTGTACGCCCTCTGCCATGAAGGTTACAGTGTAATTGATAGGCGTTTTGGTGTAAACCGCTTTATAGATCACGTCGTCTTCTACTGCTGTAATTTCCTTATCCCAACCCGTAAAGGTATAGGTATAGTGCTCTGCGGTATAGGTAGGATCAGCAGGCGCTTGAGGAACCGTACCTTCTTCCAACTTTTGCTCCGAAATAAGGGTATTATCCTCGTTGACAAATCTTACCGTGTATTTTTCCTTCTTCACGGACGAATTACTCAACGTTTCACTGGAGCTGGAACTGTCTGTGCTGGAACTTGAACAAGCAGTCACGCTTCCCAAAACAGTCGTTACCATCAACATCGCTAACAGTAGTTTCAGTTTTTTGTTCATAAATTTTCTCCTTGTATATTTTTTTATTTTTTAACTCAAACATTTCTATTCCGTTTGAAAAATTGATTATAAATTAAATCGCGATCAATCAATAAGGCATTATGTAAACCGCTTCGCCTTCCGTTTGTTTTACGGTCAGCTTGCCCTTTTTCAGCTTTACCTCCGAACGCTCGCCCTTTACGTATACGGATGCGTATTTGTATTTGCGGGTAAACGTAAGCGTTACCGTTTGCAGGGGATCGGCATACTCTTTAACAGGGTCGATTATGTTTTGTACCATATATAAATAGTTGCCTTTTTCCTCATCGTACAGCTCGGTTACAAGCGCCGCGCCTTTATCAAACTCTACGTCCGTTACCTCGGTGAAATCGGGGGTGGGATATTGAAGCCTTACGTACTCTAAATCCAACCCTTCGGTCGGCTTGCTGTATACCTTGCTCGACTTGTAGTCAAAATTCAGCACAACAGGCGCAAACTTTTGCTCCTCCGCCATAATCTTTTGCATCCAGTAGTACATTTCCGTCTTTTCACCATGCCAAGTAATGAAAGACTTGCCGTCCTCGAAATGCTCTGCGTTGTTGTCTGCTTTCGTGAAATAGGTGAAATAGGAAATTTGCTTGATACCCAAGCCCACCAACGCATTGTTCAGCCAGCGCATATCCGCTTCGGTAAAGTTACGATAGGTATATTTGTCGCCCTCTGTTTGTTTCTTATTAAAGGTCTGCGTTACGAAATAGAACTCCGCGCCGTATTCCTTTGCGAGCTTGGATACCATTTGCAAAGCAAAGAAATACCAGTTGGTGATATATTCTTTACGGTACAAAGGGTAATCGTCGTATTGAATATACTTCGCGCCCGTCTTTTCCATAAACAGACGGATGTACGCTTCGTACGCCTTTTCAATAATCTGTTCGTTCGTCAGCCCGTCTACGTTGCCTATGGGCGGGCAATGGAATTGTCGCATAATCGGGTCAAAAGCGATGCCAATGGGATTGAGATTGTACTGAATATACACCTCTTTCCCCAGCTTTTCCGATACACGCTTGATGGAACGGTACATTTGCCCGTAGCTTTCCGCGTGATAGAAGTTCGGCTCGTCGCCGAGCATAATACCGTAAAACGCATCGTGGTCGATATACAACGACAAGCACGCTTCCACAAACGCGTCCAAGTCCGCTTCGGTGGCAAACTGCTTGCCCTCGCCGATAAGACCGTACAGCTTGTGCTCGTAAATCGCGCCGTTTTTCGCCATTTCTATAATTTCTTCTTTCGTCCCGAAATCCTGCTTGGTAAGGCGTTGAATACGATAATCATTCAAAATTACCTTGTCAATACCCGCCTCTAACGCATAATCGAGCGCGCGCTTTGCGCGACTGTTTTCCCAGTCTTGCGCCACCTCATCGTTCACCGCCGCAGCCGATTGCGGAAAGTAAATGGTCATCCCTGCGTCCTTGTATTCTTTGATGCGCTTTACAGAGAGGTAATCCTCCCCCGAATGATAATCTACGCCGTCAATATTCCAACCGTCAATACAAGCAGAATAGCCGTAGAAATCGAACCGCTTGTCTCTTGACGAATAATCGGGAGCCGTTCTCTTTTTACAAAAAAACATTTTTTCGTTCTCCTTTTGGTTTTCCGCGCCGTGAAACGAATAGATATCGTTCCACGGCTTGGCTCATTCTTAATAAGGTATTACGTAGGTCGCTTCGCCGGGCTTATGCTTCATGGTCAACGTGCCTTTATCAAGCGCAACAAGCGTGCGTTCGCCCTTTACGTATACGGCGGCATATTTATATTCTTTCGCGAAGGTTGCCGTTATCGTTTGGAATGCCTTGCTCCCCTTCTTCATAGGGTCGACAACGTTTTGGAACATATACATATAGTTGCCCGTTTCGTCGTCGTACAGCTCGGTAACGAGCGCAACCTCTTTGTTGACGTCCACGTTGGTTACCTTTGTGAAAGCAGGCGTATCGATCTTATACATAACGTGCCCGAAGGGAAATACCGTGTTTTGACTTCTATAGGTTTGACTGGTAACGTAATCGAAATTCAAAATCGTAGGCGCGAACTTCTGTTCCTCTGCCATGATCTTTTGCATCCAGTAATAAATATCCGTCTTTTCGCCTTCCCACGTCAAGAAGGATTGACCGTCCTTGAAATGCTCTGCATTGTTGTCCGCTTTCGTGAAGTAGGTGAAATACGAGATTTGCTTGATACCAAAACCAATCAACATATTGTTCAGCCAATACATATCCGCTTCGCTTAACGTACGGCGTACCGTGCTCCCATCCGTCATGTTGAACGTTTGCGTAACGAAATAGAAATCTACGCCGTATTCCTTAGCGACCTTTGCCGCAATTTGCAAGCCGACCAAATAAATCTCCATTACTTTTTCCGCGCTGTACAAGGGATAGTGGTCGAATTGCAGATATTCCGCGCCCGTTTCATCCATAAACAGACGAAGATACGCATCGTAAGCCGCAATCATCAGCTCCGTTTCTTTCATTCCTTCGGTGTTTTCCAAAGGCGGGCAACGCCAGCTACGGCTTTCCTCGTTGCTCGCAATACCGATCGGGTTCAGGTTGTACTGAATATAGACGTCCTTCCCAAGCTTTTCGGATACGCGCTTGATCGAGCGGAACATTTGTCCATAGCTCTTTGAATGATAGAAGAAAGGCTCGTCACCAAGCATAATGCCGTAGAATGCCTCGTGGTCGATATACAACGACAAACATTCTTCTACAAATGCGTCTAAGTCCGCTTCGGTGGCAAATTTCTTGCCCTCGCCGATAAGACCGTAGTTGTCGTGATTGTAAATCGTGCCGTCTGCAACCATCCCTTTGATTTGCGCTTCCGAACCAAAGTTCGCCTTCGTAAGCGATTGAATACGGTAATCGCAAAGAATTACCTTATCAATGCCCGCTTCTAACGAATAGTCCAACGCGCGTTTTGCCGCGCTGTTTGCAAAATCACTTGCAACCGTTTCGCTCACCGCAGCGGCGGACTGCGGGAAGTAAATGGTCATTCCCGCGTCCTTATATTCTTTAATGCGCTCTACGGAGAGGTAATCTTCTTCCACGTCATAGTCCACGCCGTCGATGTTCCAACCGTCAATCAATGCGGAATAGCCGTAGAAATCAAATTGCTTCGTTGACGCCGAGTAATCGGGGCCGTCGGGAATCTTCGCTGTCTTTTGAGAACACCCGCTAAAACCCAAGCAAAAAGCGGAAATGATTGCCATACAAGTTGCTATCAATCTCTTTTTCATATCTTTCCTCCTTTTATGCTTTTGCATTTAATACTTCGGATACCTTGTCGATTGCATTGATATCGCTTACATTTTCATATACCGCATAAATCTTATCCAACGTAATCGCCGCGTTGTATCTACCGTACATTACGATATTGCCGCTGAGATAATCATTCGTATAGCCACCGCTCTTTCCGATTGACGTATTCAAATATTCCACCACCTTCGTGTTCTCATCGAGGTTGAGGAGCATAATATCCAATACAATTCCATTAGGCGTTGCGGATTTGATACCGATAACATATCTGTAATGCGTCCCCTCTACCAAACCGTTGATGGAAAGCGGGGAATTCTGCTCTGTTACAATCGTTTCTCCCGTCGCTCCGTCTTTCTTATCCCTATAGCCGAATTGCGTTCCGAGACGACCTTGGTTATCGATATGACGATATTCAATCTTGTTCGGTCCGAAGAAGGTAACGCGTCCGCCGTCGTGAACCGTCACAGCGTCTCCGTTTGGTCCTGCGATACCCGTATGCACGAAAAGACCTGCCTTACCGTCAAGGAGCGACGAGGTAACCTCTTTTACGAAGAAGCAAAGCTGAGGAACATTCTTGCCTGTGAAATCCACTACCACGTAAGAGCCTGCGCCGTAGTTACCGTTGTATGCGATATAAGGCATATCGTCGTTCTTCATCATTTGCGTAACGTCGCCAGTACCATACGTAGGCTTACCCTGATAGTAGCCTTTCTTAAGCGATACGCTCCTATCCGCGTTAATCGAATTGTATGCGTATGCCGTGATATTGTTCTCCGTCATAAACGTCTGCGCTTCAGCTGCAATCGTACCTTCGTTTTGATCAAGTACGAGCTGTACGTTATCAACGTATACGCAATCTGACTGCGGCGCAAAAACGCCCATAAATCTCAAGGCGATGGAATACGGCTTAGAACCGTACGTCGCGTCGTTTTTCATTATCAAATCGCGAGAGAGGGTTACCGTCGTCCACGTTTTCGCGGGGATCGTACCCGTATAGTCTTCTCTAATATATTGCGGGTGCTTAGGATCATCCGTTTCCGGCTTCAGCTTGTAGGTGATTTGGTTTACCGAATAAACGTCAAAGCTGATGCCTTGTACCCATCTGGAAAGGAATACGAAATCGGCAAATTCCTGCGTGAAGTATACGTCGATACTCTCCGAAGCGTTGATAGAATAGAATCTAATGCTTTGATCGCCTTCCTTAATATAATCCGTAACCGTATTCGTTACCGCGATCTGTTGGCTCGTCAATGCGGCAATCGCCCCGTCTTTTTCAAGCTGATCCAAAAGCATCGGGCTATCAAAATCGTACATTACCTTTACCGTACTCGAGCTGGGACGGATATTGACGTCGCTCATCTTATACAGCAATCTGTACGTACCGCTCTTGGTATACGTAAAGTTACCTTCGCTGTCAATCTCTACTTCCAGCCCCTCAGGGTCGATTACGGTAAATCCATAACCCGTCGTAGGGATTGTGATATAGTCCGATACGTTTGCCGTATCCCCTTTATCGTAGTACTTCTTGAAGTCTTCTTTAAACTCCGCCGCTTGGTCCAATTCGTAAATATCATCAATACCCGTAATCGGCATATATACCTTGTCAAGCGTCAAATCGAACCCGTAACGCCCGTACAAAACGATACTGCCCGAATAGTAACTGCTATCGACGTTAAGATATTCCGTCCCGCCAGTACCCATCCAACGATCCATTTTTTGCGTATAGTCCAAAACTCTTTCGCTCGTCGTCAGGTTGATCAAGAGGATACGCGCCGTCATAGATTTTTCTCCCGCATCCTCAATACCAACGATGTATCTATACTGGCTGCTGTCGTCCAAGCCGTTCCAGCTTGCAGGGCAAGGATTGCCTTGCGCAACGTTGCCTACAAGTCTGCCCATGTTGTCAAAATGCCCATAGGAAACCTTTTTCGGCCCGTAAATAACCATACGGTCGGGGTGTACGGAATTTTTCCATTTGTTTTCGCCAAAGCCGTTGTAGAACAGCACGCCGTTGCTGCCGTCGGTGAAGCTCGGCTTTACCTCGTCGCAGAAGAACGCAACTTGGGGAAGATTTTTACCCGTAAAGTCTACCATAACGTAAGTATTCGCGCCGTAACCGCCATTGCCTTCCTCCCCGTTGAATGCAAGGTAAGGCACGTGGTCTTTTACGTACGAGCCGTTAATATAACCCGAGTCTAATTCCACGTAGCCGTCGGGAGAAACGTAGGTCCAGCCTTCCTCATCTAAGGTAATGTTGTTTTCCGTCAACCATTCCTCTGCTCCAGGGGCAAGAATCTGCTGTTTGCGTACGTTCATCTTATGCTGAGCGCTGAGAACCTGCCCGTCCTCCGTTTTTATGCAGAAGGTAAAATTAAAATCACCGTGTTCGGGGAAAGTGTACGAGGTTTCTCCTCTCAAATCTTCCACTTTACCGTTATACGTTACTTCCTTTACGTAGAACTCATAATCGTAATAAGAGTTTACCGCAATATTTAATTTACGCTTAAATACGTTTAAGCTCATCGTGTCGCCTGCGCGATAGGTAAACGTAGGATTAGAATACGTCCACGTCGCCTTGGAAACTACTACGTTAATCTTCGTACTGATTTTCCCTTTATACTCGCCTGACTTTACGGTATAGGTCAACGTATACGTACCGGGCTTATCCGTCGTCCACTGTACAAGATTTTTCAAATCGCGCTTTTCACCCGTTTCGTCGCAGGTCAAGATTGCGGTGTAATCTTCCGTTAAAGACGGGTCGATATACTCGTCGAGCATAATAGGCTCGCCAAGTATGATTTCTTCCAAATACCCTTCATTAAAAGCAAGCTTAGTCTTGCCTGCGCCTGAACAAGCCGCACCAAGCGCTAAACAAACGAAAGATAAGCAAGCCAATAAAGCTACCCAAAGCTTTTTCATCTTTGTCCTCCTAATATTTATATATGAATAATATTTTACCCCTTCAAGCCGCCTGTTGTCATATTGTTCAAAATAAGATTTTGCGAACAGGTATATAAGATGATAACGGGCATACAGGATATAACCGCCGCCGCGAAATAAATAGGCATCGAATCCTTTACAAGGAAGCTACTGTCCTTAAACAAATACATACCGTATGCAAGGTTGGGATAGTCACGCATATAAATCATCGGCGTGGAATAATCGTTCCAAACGCCCGTCGCTTGCGTAATAGCAATCGCGGCAAGACAAGGCGTAACCTGCGGTAAAATTACCTTAATGAAAATGGTCCAGTTATTCGCGCCGTCTATTTTCGCCGATTCGGAATACGAAGGGCTAACGCCTTTAAAATAGCCGTACAATACGATAAACGCAAAGTCAAAACCGCCCGCCCACATCAGCCAAATGGTCGTGGGATTGTTTACCATATTCAAATTCATAGCCAATTTATACGCCGCAGGACCTGCGCCGATAATGGGAATGGTGTTTGCGAAAATAACCAATGCGTATAAAAACTTACTGCCGGGGAAACGGAATCTTGCCAACGCATACGCCAACAACATACTCGACGCAACGTTTACGAATACCTTCACCACCAAAATCCACAAGGAGTTGAACAGCATATCCAGATATCGGAACGGTTCGCCCCCCGAAAGAGGTACTGCTTGGAACTCCGTAAACACCTCACGGTAATGTCTCCACAGCCAATCGGTCGGCATCGTCAAGCTGTTCGTAGCGTATTCCTTCATGCTTTTTAAGGAGTTGAGAAACGCCCAAAACAGCGGATAGATATACACTACGGCAAAAAGCAAAAACATAACGAAAAAGGCTACGTAGATGACTTTGACGGAAATCGGTTGTTTTTTAAATTTCAATTTCGTCATATTATACCTCCACGTTCTCCGATGCCTTTTCCAATAGATGCTTGCCTACCAATACGACAGGCAACGTCATCACCGTCAAAACTACGCCCAACGCCGCAGGGTAGCCGTACCCTGTCGAGCCTATACCCGTAGACAAACGGTAGGTCAAATTATACAGCTGGAAACCTATCGTTGACGTTCCATAGCGGCCCGTACCATCCGTAAACAGCCATACGTTATAATCGCACGTAAACACACTGCAAAGCGCAAACGTCAAAAGCGTACAAATCGTTGACCAAATACAAGGAATCGCTATGCCAAACATTTGCGTAAAGAAACCTGCGCCGTCTAACTCTGCCGACTCAAACAACTCGTCTGGCACACGTGTATACGCGCCCGTCAATACTGCATTATTGCCTACAACGCCCATAACCGAACGCACCAAAATCAGCGTGATAAACGCCGTATCTTCGCTTCGCAAAAGACCGTTTTTCTTCACCGCCGTAGGCAAATCCGCGCCTAAAGAGAGCAGCAGTTTCGTGATGGGGCCCGAATAGCCGACCATCTCTTTAATCAAGAGCGTCCAAATAATCGAACCCATCAAGCCAGGTACGTAATAGATAATTCTAAATACGTAATGCCCTGCAATTTTTTTCGTAAGTACGTAGGTGGTTATCAGTGTAATGGGGAAAAGGATTCCTTCGCCGATAATCCACAAAAGGAACGAGCGGCCCAACGAATCCAAAAGGTTAACCCCCAGCATGTCCTTATCCGTGAAGCCTTTCCATACCATTTCAAAATTTTTAAAGGAGAGACCGCCCGTCGCGTCCTGGAAAGCAAGCCCTATGGACGATAAGTTGACATAGAACCAAAAAATCAAGAACTGGACGACGGGAAATAACACGATTAAATACGCGAATAAGAAATCACGTCTTTCCAGCCTTGAATAGTTTTTCCTGATGTTTTCTATTAGCTTCATTTATTACTTTGACCCCGTAATACTAAAATAGTCTTTCCAATTAAGCTTTACGTTCGCCTTTTCTTTCTCTAAGAACGTCTTTGCAGCCATTTCATATACGGCAATCGTTTCTCCGTTTCTCGTACCCTCGTCCGTATATATCGACGCCGTGCTGGACGAAGTAATATAATCGGGGATATGTCCCTCGGTCGTAAAAATACCCGTCAAGGTGGATTGTCCTCTATACCCCTTCAAGCCGCCAAAGGTCGATACCTGCGAATAGTAACGGTTTGCGGGAATTTTAGAAGCGTTCTTTACAAAAGTATATTGCGAGGTCGTGTTTTCTACTGCGCAATAAGGGCTAGTACCGTTTGCCGTACGGCTGAACGTTTCGCCGTAATCATCGCTTGCCATCATACGAAGGAACAAGCTGACCATATCCATTTTCGTCGTGCCCTTAGTAACGTAAGCAACGTGTTCGGGGCCTCTCGCATAGGTAACGCCGCGCGTTTGAGCGATTGCCATTGCGTCGTCTTCCGTAATATCCTTGCCCTTTTCTTGCTTTACGGCCGTAACGATTTCTTCAATAGATTTGTTTTCATCTACCAAATCGACAATAAAGGAAAGCAATTCTTCGCACGTTGCGTCGTCGTATCTGTCGCCAAATACCTTCGTGCCTACTGCGGAAAGAACGGGGAAAGCAACGAAATCAATATCCCCTAATTCATCCTCGTAGTTTAATTTAACTTCATTCAGCATCCAGTCGCCGTTGAACATAAATACCGCGTCGTCCGTGTCGCCCATGATTTTCGCTTGCGCCTGGTCTACGCCCTGCGATGCGCTACCGGGAGCGGCAATCGTCAAGTCAAACGCTCTATACGCAACCTTCATCATTTCTTCCAACATAGGGTCGTCGAACAACTCTTGGCATTCTTCGTCGGACAAGTTTACCTTTTCACCGTTTTCGTTGGTCGTTTGGAAAGACCAGAAAGTATTCCAATCGTCGACGCTATATTGCGCCATCATTGCATACAGGAAACATACGCCGTAGCCGTTACCGCCCGAAATATACGTAATAGGATACGTACCCGACTCTACTGAGTTTTCAATGCCGTTATAACCGCAATAGATTTTATCGAAGCAATCGAACATTTCATTCGTCGTCTTAGGAATCTCCAAGTTGTATTTGGCAAGCTTTCTGGTGTTGACAACCAAACCTGCAGATGCCTGCGCCCAGTTGTACGCGTAAATTTTACCGTTGGAATCGGTCATATACGACAATACGTCTTCACCCAGCTTTTCTCGCACGGTTTTCGTTTCCTCCGTACCGTCGTAGGAAATAGCCGTCTTGTTATAAACGCTCTCTTCGATATCCTCTACCAAAACGCCGTAATCGCCCAATTCGCCTACTTGGTTGGGGGTTGCGCCGCTACTGATATATAAGTCTACGTTCGTTGCCTCATAGCCAAGCGCAAGCTCTTGAATCAAAGTATTGTCCTTAATGGAGTTGTCGGGCTCCATAATTTTTACTTTGTAGCCCTCTTCTGCGTACGCCGCTTCATATTTACCCTTCAGCTCATACAGCCAGTCTGTACCAAAGCCCGCGCGTCTTACTTTTACAACGATTGTTTTCGTGTCAGCCTTGATAGGTCCGCCGCCCCCGCAACCAGAGAAAGCAGCCAAGCTACCACACGCAATTAATACGCTCATGAGCATAGAAATTGTCTTTGCGCTTTTTTTCATACCAATATCCTCCTTAGATATCAATTTTTTATTTATAATTATTCATTCTGGAATTTATATAAACGTCAGGAAACGAACCCTTATATCGCTAAAAAATATTGCTCTTTTTTCTCTCTTCCGTTAATGCTTTTTATTTACTGTACTACCTAGTACAGTAAATAGCCCCATGGGGCTGTTTTGAGATATAACACCCGATTCTTTAGCGCGCGTATATAAAGATACGAACCCCTATTCTAAATTTTCACAATTTAATTATATCATAAGCCATTTTATTTGTCTTGCTTTATTTGATAAAAAAAATGTGATTTTTGCTAATATTGACTTGACAATCTTTTCCACTTGTATTATAATAACACCAAAAAATTCGAGGTTTTTTCTATGGCTACGAAGAAAACGGACACACTTATCGAACATAAAATATTCAACGTCAATATGCCCTTTCCGAAGCAAGGAGTCAATTTCAACTGGTGTTACCAAAATTATACCTCTTTTCACGACCACGATTATTACGAATTTGTCATCGTTACGGACGGAAAAGTAAAGCATATACTTAAAGGAACGACCAGTATTGCTGCTCAAGGCATGTTTTTTTTGATAAAACCGGGCGAATTTCATCAATTTCTCCCTTATCATAACCACCACTCAAAACATATCAATTTTTGCATTTCCGCACCTGCTATGCAAGAGATATCTAAGGTTTTTTGGTTAAAGGATATGTCTGATACGGTTAATAATTGGGTGCTCCCCAACGATTTATTTTTGCCACAAAAGGATTTTGAATCTATATTAAATTCCATCAACCGTTTAAGTCAATTTCCCGTACATTCACAAAATAGCTTCGCCGTTATCAAGAGTATAATTATTGAATTATTGCTCTTTTTGTTTCAAAAATCAAATACGCAAAAAACGCTTACCAACAATCGTGTTTATCCCGCTTGGTTAAATATCTTTTTAGACACGCTCAGCGACCCAAAGGTGTTTACGCGGCAGTTGAAAGACATTTATCCGCTTGCCCCCTATTCGCGCGCGATGCTAAATACGCATTTCAAAAACTACGTCGGTACTACGCTGATTAGCTATATCACAAGGCTGAAAATCAATTATGCGTGCACTCTTTTGCAATATACCGATTCCAGCTTGCTTGAAATAGCCAACCTGCTTGAATACGACAGTTTGAGCCATTTCAGCCGCACGTTCAAGCAAAGTACGGGATTAAGCCCTATCGCCTATAAGAAAAAATTTCTCAACTATGGCAAAGCTACACCCCCCGCTATTTCTACTGCAACTACAAAGTAAAATGTAATTTTCCGTTGTAAAAAAAGCTCCACTTACGTTAAAGTAAATCCCCCACTAAAAGTGGGGGATTTACTTTGCCCTAAAGGGCATTATACCGGCAGGTACTTAAGTACCGTCTTAAACTGCGACTGCACACAAGCAAGCTGTTCCCTTATTTTTTAGGTTTACTTTTTTTCTTTAGATTTGATTCCAGTCATTGCCTAAATGGGTCATAATATTCCACCATCCTTATTTGGTCTGCAATCAAATCTTCTTGTTCTTGGTTGTGCTTCTATTATTTCTATGTCTTTGCGCCGACATAGTTCTCTCAATATCTTTCCTATCTCTGCTCTTAACGCACCAAAAATTATTTTTCTGCGATATTTGGGCGCAAAGACAATATGATATTGACATTTCCACCTTGTGTGTGCTAAACTAAACGTGTCGTTAGTTTGATTTTTCAATTTTAACGTCCTCCTTTATGCTTACTTGTGTAC